>JAGBRC010000002.1 GCA_017632535.1 Aeriscardovia sp.
CCAGAACGCCGCGGATAATGCCGTGAGCACGGCTAAGCAGGCCATCTCCTCTATGAAGGCCGCAGGATACAGCCAGACCGACATCAACAACGCCAACTACGACCTTGAAACTGCAAAAACGGCTCAGAGCGATATAGCTACCGCCCTCCAAGATGCAAATGACCAGGCTTCTACTGAAGCGAGCTATGCCAAAGCCATGGCGCTTGCAAAGTCGCTCAGCCAGAGCATCTCCCAACTGACAGAGCAACTCAACAACTTCAGCCCAGTACAAGAGGAGCTCAACTTGGATTCCAAGATTCTTTCAGAGTCTTTCGCCTTTGCGGCTACCCCGTCTGCTACTTCTCACAGCACTACGTCTGCTTCATACGCTCCAGCCGCCGCAGGCTCAAAGGCTTCTCCAATGGGGGCTCCTTTAACTTCTTCTGAGTGGAACTCTCCTTCAGCGGAGACTTCCACTTCCTCCAATAACTTGGCCGTCACTGGTTCCAGCGCAGAAGAGGCAGAAATAGCGTCTGCCGTACTTTTGGCCAGCGGAATTGCTGTTGAAGCTATCAAGAAGAGCCGGGGCAAGCACATTCGCAATAAGTAGTAACTCCGCTTTTACGGGCGCCTCGGATTTCAGTTTGGGGTGCCCTTTTTTGTATGCCAAAGTGATGCGTCTCAGAAAGCGACCTTTTGTGGTAGAGACAGGTTGAAAGGGCGCCGAATTAAAAATTTCCGGAGACAAAACGAAGCAATAAAAAAGCTCCCTCCGGCTCTGCAGAGGGGGCTCGAGGATAGAGCTATTATTTCTTCTCCTCGCTCTTGTGAGCCCTGAAGAAGGGGAAGGGATCCTCATTGTACACGGGCTCTATCTTGTAGGGGGTGCCCTTGAGGCAGGCCAGAATAGATCTGGAGTTGAAATCCCTCCCCTCCACGTCAGCCCACCCCTCTTCGAGGTTTACCGTGACCTTGCTCACGCTGGGCACCGCCTTGATGCGGGAGGTAACAGTGTCTACGCAGCCCTGGCATTTCATGCCGGTTATCTTAAATCTTTTTTTCATGGGTCCTCCTTTTCAAACCCTTCAACAAAACTTTATACTTTCAATTCCACTTTTTGGGCCTGTGGAATCGGCGCAGCCTCAGGGCATTCAAAACGACGCACACCGAGCTCATAGACATGCATGCTGCCGAAATCATGGGATTTAGGAGAGGTCCCCCAAAGAGGTAGAGCACCCCTGCAGCTATAGGCACCCCTATGAGGTTGTAAAACAGCGCCCAAAAAAGATTTTCTTTGATGTTGGTCATAGTGGCTTTGGAAAGCTCTATAGCTGTGGGCACATCCATGAGATCCGACTTCATGAGCACAATATCTGCCGAAGAAATTGCCACATCCGTGCCGCTGCCTATAGCTATCCCCACGTCCGCTTGAGAAAGGGCGGGCGCGTCGTTTATCCCATCTCCAACCATAGCCACTTTCTCCCCCCTTTTTTGCAGGGATGAAACGATGTCGATCTTCCCCTCGGGAAGCACTTCGGCAAAAACTTCGTCCACCCCCACTTCCTTTGCCACTCTTTCAGCGGTCTTTTTATTGTCACCCGTGATCATGACAGTCTTTATGCCTAGACTTTTCAGAGCCGAAACAGCCGCTCGGCTAGTGGACTTGACCGAGTCTTTTACCCCCATAAGAGCGATAAGAGAAGACCTGTCTGCGAGAAAAAGAAGGGTGCAGCCGTCTTCGGCCATTTTTTCTGCATCCTTCATCGCATCAGACCCTATTTGAATGCCATTTTCTTCCAAGAGCGTCTGGCTTCCCAAAACATAAGCCTCTCCACCGACTTGAGCAAAAACGCCTTTGCCGGAAACAGATGCAAAAGCTTCGGGTTCAGGAGCTGAAATCCCCTGCTCTTTTGCTCTTGCCTCTACGGCTTTTGCGATCGGGTGTTCACTTCCCGTCTCCGCAGCCGCAAACAGACTGAGTACTTCAGGCTCGGAAAGTGTGGAGTAGTTTCGAATCTCGCTTACAGCAGGCTTGCCCGAAGTTATAGTACCGGTCTTATCGAAGGCCACAGCCGTAAGCTTGTAAGCTTTTTCAAGACTCTCCCCTCCGCGTATTAAGATGCCTTCCCGGGCTCCTCTTCCGGTTCCGACCATGATGGCGGTAGGAGTGGCCAAGCCCAAAGCGCAGGGGCAGGCTATCACCAGAACAGAAATGGCGACAGTGAGTCCGAAAAGCCAATTTTGTCTACCCACAAAGATCCAGAGAATGCCAACCAGTACAGCTATGGAAATGATAGTCGGCACAAAAAAGGCGGAGATCTTGTCGGCGAGGCGTGCCACAGGAAGTTTGGCCGACTGGGCCTGTTCCACTAGGGAAATAATTTTCGAAAGCTCTCCATCTGACGCGGATTTTTCAGCTTCCATAGTGAAGCTTCCTGTGGAATTGATGCTTGCCCCGATGACTTTGTCACCACTTCGCTTTTCAATTAGTGCAGATTCGCCCGTGATCATGGATTCATCCACCTCTGAGGAGCCGGAAAGGACGACTCCGTCGGTGGGCACTTTTTCACCGGGCCTCACTAAAAGTACATCCCCGACTTTGACTTCGGAAAGCGCCACTTCCCTCGTCTCCCCGTTCTCAAGCAAGGTGGCTTTTGCAGGCGAAAGGTCCATGAGACGGTTTATTGCCTCGCCCGCTTCCTTCTTACTCCTGGTCTCAAAAAACTTTCCCAAGGTGACCAGACACAAAATCACCGCTCCCGACTCAAAGTAGAGCCTGGAGGCCCAGGCCTTGTCTCCGGCGAGGACTAGGGCAGTAGCCACTATCGAATAAACGAAGGCCGTTCCAGATCCCAAAAAAACGAGGGAGTCCATATTGGGGTGCCCTTTGACAAGGGTGAGAAAGCCTATGGAATAGATTGTCCAATTGATTCCCACTACGGCAGCGCAGAGAATGAGCTGCACCACCGAAAAGGGAATGGGAGAAGACAGCCAGCTGGGGAGGGGGCCGTAAAAAGCCATATAGAGCAGGCACGCGCACAGCCCTGCAGACACCCAAAAGCGGATCTGAAGTACTTTGAGCTCCTTCTTTTTCTCCGCCTTTTTGGCCGCGAGGGCCTTGGAGGGATCTTCCAGCGGTTTGGCACCGTATCCTGCGTCTTTGACCTTCTTTTCTATATCTTCTCCCGAGGCCAGGGAAGGATTGAACACGACGTTCATCTTCTCGGTGGCGAGATTTACCGACACCGAGCTTACGGCGGGAAGAGATCTTACGGCCTTTTCTATCGTCGCCGCGCATGATGCGCACACCATCCCCGTGATTCCAAAAGATTCTTCCTTTTCAGCATCCGCAGCCATTCTTCCCTCCTTCGCATCCGCATTCTCCGCAATTGCCATCCGCCCCTGCTTGGGCGATTTTCTCTTCAAGCGCTTTTTGTATGTCTTCAATATCCTTTCGGCTTAAAGGGCACTCTCTTATGAGCTTTATCAACAGGGCCTTTTGGTCGCATCCACACGTCTCTTGTGCAAGTTCTTGGGCCCTGCTTTCTACGCACTCTCCTTCGGCCCTCTTTGCCCTGTATTCGAATTTCCCTCCAGTCTTTAGGGCTTCTACGAATCCTTTCTTTTCCAGCCGGGACAAATAGGTCTTGCAGGTGGAGGGGGACCAGCCGAACCCTTCTTTGCACCTTCTGCAAATTTCCGACGAGGGGAGGGGAGACTTCCACAAAAGGGACATCACCTTCCACTCGCACCTAGAAATTGAGCACTCGCACGATTTCACAAGGGTATGATAACACATTTGTCTACAAATGTAGACAATACGGCGTCCTTCCTTTGCTAGGAATAAATCCCATCCGGCCTGAGTTGACTTTCCTCAGAAGAAAGGCATATTTTTATGGATGAAAAACTGACCAACTTGTCACAAAAAGTATTGGGGGATGCGATCCAGGACGCTTCGGCCGCCGGAAATCCGCAAGTTACCCCCTTGCATCTGTTAGATTCTCTCCTTCGGCTTGACAACGGCCTTGTAAAGGGGCTTCTGGAGGCCGTGAAAGCCGATCCCAAGACCATAGGGGCGAAGGTAAGAAACGCCCTATCCGCGTTGCCCAGCGCAAGCGGCGGAAACGGCAATCCCACAGCTTCTCGGGAGCTCAACCAGGTTCTCTCGGATGCTGGGCAAATTATGACCCAGTGCGGAGACGAGTATGTTTCTACCGAGCATCTTTTAGCCGCCTTGGCCGGATCCCAGGATAAGGCCGGGGAGATTTTAAGGTCTGCAGGGGCAAGTAAAGATGCGATTTTGAAGGCCCTTCCCAGCGTGCGCGGAGACGGACACGTCACCAGCCCCGATGCTGAAGACAACTACAAGGCCCTCGAAAAGTATTCGACCGACCTGACCAAAGCGGCATCTGAAGGAAAGCTAGATCCGGTAATTGGCCGCGACCAGGAGATACGGAGGGTCATGCAGATTCTCTCCAGGCGCACTAAAAACAACCCCATCCTCGTAGGAGAGCCCGGAGTCGGAAAGACAGCTGTCGTAGAAGGGCTGGCGCAAAGAATTGTAGCTGGGGACGTCCCTTTGACTCTCAAAAATAAGAAGCTCATCTCCCTGGATCTGTCGGCAATGGTGGCCGGGGCCAAGTACAGGGGGGAGTTCGAAGAGAGGCTGAAGGCAGTATTGGCCGAGATTAAAGCCTCCGACGGACAGATCATCACCTTCATAGACGAAATCCACACGATCGTGGGGGCCGGCAACGCCGAAGGCGCGATGGACGCGGGCAACATGCTAAAGCCCATGCTGGCGAGAGGGGAGCTGCGCCTCATTGGCGCCACCACCCTGGACGAGTACAGGGAAAACATAGAAAAGGATCCGGCCCTTGAGCGCAGGTTCCAGCAGGTCTACGTAGGCGAGCCCGACGTCGAAGACACGATCACGATCCTTCGAGGCCTAAAGCAGCGCTACGAGGCCCACCACAAGGTGACAATCGGAGACGACGCCCTCATAGCCGCCGCCACCCTCTCCAACCGCTACATCACCGACCGCCAGCTTCCCGACAAGGCAATAGACCTCGTAGATGAAGCGGCGGCGCACCTGCGCATGGAGCTGGACTCCTCCCCAGAGGAAATAGACGAGCTTTCGAGAAAGGTCACCCGCCTGCAGATGGAGCAGCTCCAGCTCTCCAAGAGCGAAGACGAGGCGAGCAAGGAACACCTGGGAGAAATTGAAAAGGAGCTTGCCGACGCCAAAGAGAAGCTCTCCGGCCTCCAGGCCAGGTGGAACAGCGAAAAGAGCGGCAGGAACAAGGTAGGGGAGCTCAGAGCGAAGCTCGACGCCAAGAAGGTGGAGGCAGACAAGGCCACGAGGTCCGGAGATTTGGAGAAGGCCGGGAAGATTATGTACGGCGAAATCCCCGAAATCCGAAAGGAGCTCGAAGACGCCCAAAAGGCGGCTGAGGCCGCCCAGAAAGATTCCCACGCGCAAGAGCCCATGGTTCCCGACTGCGTGGACGCAGAGAGCATAGCGAGGGTGGTGTCTGAGTGGACCGGAATACCTGTGGGCAAGCTTACAGAATCTGAGGACCAAAAGCTCTTGCACATGGAAGACTACCTGGGCAAGCACGTGATAGGGCAAAAAGAGGCCATACACTCGGTAAGCGACGCCGTCAGGAGGTCCAGGAGCGGAATTTCTGACCCAAACAGGCCCACCGGATCTTTCATGTTCCTAGGACCTACTGGCGTGGGCAAGACCGAGCTCGCCAAAGCTTTGGCGGAGTTCCTCTTCGACGACCAGAGGGCGATGGTGAGAATCGACATGAGCGAGTACATGGAGAAAGCCTCCGTCTCCCGCCTCATAGGGGCCGCCCCCGGATATGTGGGATACGAAGAAGGAGGGCAGCTGACCGAGGCCGTGAGGCGCAGGCCCTATTCTGTCGTCCTCTTCGACGAAGTGGAAAAAGCAGACAGAGAAGTTTTCGACCTCCTGCTCCAGGTCCTAGACGACGGCAGGCTTACCGACGGGCAGGGCCGTACGGTAGACTTCAAAAACACCATCCTCATCATGACTTCCAACCTTGGAAGCGAGTACATGGCTAGACAGGACATGGACGAAGACGCCAAAAAGAAGGCCGTGATGGACGCCGTGAAGGCCCACTTCCGCCCGGAGTTCTTGAACCGCTTAGACGACATCGTCATGTTCCACCCCCTGACGCGAGAGGATCTTCGCAAGATTGTCGACATCCAGCTAGACCAGCTGGCCCACCGCCTCTCCGACAGGCGCATCACCCTCACGGCCACAGACCCCGCCAAGGACTGGCTGGCCAATGTGGGGTACTCCCCCGCCTATGGGGCCAGGCCGCTTCGCAGACTGGTGCAGACCCAGGTGGGAGACAAGCTCGCAAAGGCGCTCTTGAGCGGCAAAGTCCTCCCCTCTTCCGAAGTCATAGTCGACCACAGGGGCGACGACGACTTCCTCACTCTCGAAGACGGGAGAGACAAGAAGATAATACAGGTAGAAGAGTAGAGCAAACGGGCCGCTGCGGCCCAAATAGATTCGAGCCCGCGCCATGGAATAATCGCGGGCTTTTCTAACTTGAAATAACTAAGAGCGCGCCGGGAGGGGCCCGGCGGCAAAAAAAGGAGGATGCGCGATGGGGCGCTCAGTCGGAATAGATTTAGGCACCACCAATTCTTGCATTGCAACTCTAGAAGGTGGCCAGCCCACGGTGATCGTGAACTCCGAGGGCCAAAGGACCACCCCTTCGGTGGTGGCATTCGCCAAAAACGGCGAAATTTTAGTAGGTGACGTGGCGAAGAGGCAGGCCGTTACCAACGTGGAGCGCACCATTTCTTCCGTCAAGCGCCACATGGGGACCGACTGGACCGTGGAGATAGACGGCAAGAAGTGGACGCCCCAGGAGATAAGCGCCCAGATTTTGATGAAGCTCAAGAGGGACGCGGAGGCCTACCTTGGCGAGCCTGTGACCGACGCCGTCATAACCTGCCCTGCCTACTTCAACGACGCCCAGAGGCAGGCCACCAAGGATGCCGGCAAGATCGCCGGACTGAATGTTTTGAGGATCATAAACGAGCCCACTGCGGCCGCCCTGGCCTACGGCCTTGAAAAGGGCAACGAAAACGAGCAGATCCTCGTCTTCGACCTAGGCGGCGGCACTTTCGACGTGTCTTTGCTCGAGATCGGCAAAGATGATGACGGCTTTTCCACTATCCAGGTGAAGGCCACCAACGGCGACAACCACCTGGGCGGAGACGACTGGGACCAGAGGATAATCGACTGGCTCGTGGGGGTAGTAAAGACTAAGTACGGAGTCGACCTTTCCCAAGACAAGATCGCCCTCCAGAGGCTGAAGGAAGCCGCCGAGCAGGCCAAAAAGGAGCTCTCCGGAGCTATGGAGACCACCATTTCCATGCAGTATCTCGCCATGACCCCCGACGGCAGGCCGGTGCACCTCGACGAAGTTCTCACCCGGGCGCACTTTGAAGAGATGACCCGCGATCTTCTCGACAGGTGCCGCAAGCCTTTCTCCCAGGTCCTTTCGGACGCTGGAGTGAAAGTGGAAGACATAGACCACGTGATCCTCGTGGGCGGCTCCACCAGGATGCCTGCCGTAAAGGACCTTGTAAAGGAGCTGACGGGCGGCAAGGAAGCCAGCCAGTCGGTGAACCCAGATGAAGTCGTGGCTGTGGGCGCGGCCATTCAGTCCGGAGTCATCAAGGGCGACCGCAAGGACGTCCTCTTGATAGACGTAACTCCCCTCAGCCTCGGAATTGAGACCAAGGGCGGGATCATGACCAAGCTCATCGACAGGAACACCGCCATCCCCACCAAGAGGAGCGAAATCTTCTCCACTGCCGAAGACAACCAGTCCTCCGTCCTCATCCAGGTCTACCAGGGAGAGAGGGAGTTCGCCCGCGACAACAAGCCCCTCGGCACTTTTGAGCTGACCGGCATAGCCCCGGCCCCCAGGGGAGTGCCCAAGATCGAAGTCACTTTCGACATCGACGCCAACGGCATTGTGCACGTCTCCGCCAAAGACCAGGGAACCGGCAAAGAGCAGTCTATGACCATCACCGGCGGATCCTCCCTGCCCAAAGACGAGATTGACCGTATGGTCAAGGAAGCCCAGGAGCACGAGGCCGACGACAAGAAGCGCAAGGAGGACGCCGAGACCCGCAACCAGGGTGAGGCCTTCGCCTACTCGATAGAAAAGCTTTTGAGCGACAACAAGGACAAAATCCCCGCCGACCTCGCCTCCGAAGTCACGACCAAGATCGGCACCCTCAAGGATGCCCTCAAGGGAGAAGACGTAGAGGCCATCAAGAAGGCCCAAGAGGATCTCATGACCTCCGCCCAGAAGATCGGAAAGAACATCTACGAGCAGAACGGCTCCTCTCAGGCCGGCCCCGCCCCCTCCCAGCAGCAGGGGCCTGACGATGACGTGGTAGACGCCCAAGTAGTGGACGACGACGACAAGAAAGACGAGTAGAGATGGAAGACAGCTCAGAGGAAGAGAAGAAGAAATCCTCTGAGGAGGACTCCGAGACCCTCGAGCAGGAGCTTGACGACGCCGTAGAAGAGGATCTTTCCAAGGAGCTCGAGGCCTCCAAAAAAGAGGCCGCCGAGTACCTCGACGCCCTCAAGCGCGAGCGGGCGGATTTTATCAACTTCCGCAACCGCATCTCCAAGGAGAGAGAGCAGTTCAAGCAGGCTGGAGTAGAGGACGCCTTCAAGGCGCTCCTGCCTGTGCTAGACGACATGGACCGCATAAGGGAGCACGGAAAGATGGACGACTCCCTTAAGGCCGTGTCAAAGCAAATGGACAAGGCCCTTTCAAAGCTCGGGATAGAGAAATTTGGGGAGCCTGGCGAGGCGTTCGACCCCTCCCTCCACGAAGCCGTACTCCACAACCCCAAGCAGGGGGCGGAAAGCGACTCCATTGAGGCCGTAGTCGAAGCGGGCTACAAGATCGGAGGGAAGGTCCTGAGGGCGGCCAGAGTCGTGGTCTCTTCCCCCCTTCCCGAGGGCGCAGAACCTTCGGACGGATCCGAAGAAGGCGCCTCTAAAGAGGAGCCCGGAGCCTAGGGGGCTAGATGACTATAGCCGAGTGGGGGCATAAGGACTTCTATGCGATCCTGGGCGTTTCCCAAGACGCTTCCGAAGAAGAGATAAACAAGGCCTACAAGGAACTGGCCAGGCAGTACCATCCGGACCTCAACCACGATCCGGAGGCTGGAGTGAAGTTCAAAGAGATAACCGAGGCCTACGACGTTTTAAGCTCTCCGGATCACAGGAGGCTTTACAACACTATGCGGGCCCACTTCAACTTCTGAGCCCGCCCCTCGGGGGGTTTATAAAAAGGCGGCAGGTAGGTGGCCAATGGCAGAAAATGAATGGCTAAATAAGGATTTTTATAAGGTGCTGGGCGTCAGCCAGGATGCGAGCCAAGAAGAGATAAACAAGGCCTACAGGAAGCTGGCCAGGCAGTACCATCCGGACCTCAACCACGATCCGGGCGCAACTGAGAAGTTCAAGGAAATTTCCGAGGCCCACGACGTCTTGAGCAACGCGGATCAGAAGAAGAAGTACGACGCCATAAGGCAGTTCGGATCTGGGGGGGCCAGGTTCACCGCCGGCCCCGGAGGATTTGGCGAAGGCGGCGGCTTTTCCGACATCTTCAGCTCCATGTTCGGCCAAGATCAGGGCGCCGCGTCCGGCTTTTCCGACATCTTCAGCCAGTTTGGCCGCGGAGCCGGAAGAGCGAGGAGATCTCCCTATGGCTACGGGGGATACTCAGACCCCAGGGATCTGGATTTGGAGTCCAGCGTAGATCTGTCCCTGCGTCAGGTAGCTATGGGGGCCACGGTGTCGTTAAAAGTCAACGGGACCCTCATAAAGACCAAGATCCCCGCAGGGGTCAAAGACGGGCAGACCATCATGCTCAAAGGCAGGGGGAGCCAGGATCCCGTCACAGGGGCCAGAGGAGATCTGTACCTTGAAGTCCACATAGCCCCGGACCCCGTCTTCTCCATGGAAGGGCGGGATCTAGTGCGCGATCTGCCCTTGACTTTCCCTCAGGCCTGCCGGGGAGACAGCGTAATTGTAAAAGACATAACAGGCGAGCTGTTGAAGGTGAAAGTCCCCGCCGCAACGAGCTCTGGCACCATGCTCCGCGTCCGCGGCCGGGGGTGCGGCACTTCCCCCAAAGGGGATCTGCTCCTCAGGGTGCAGATTCTCGTCCCCAAGCCCTCGGAAGCTGTGGAAAAGGCCCTAAAGGACCTAGAAGGAGCAGATCCCGAGACGGAGAAATTGGCAGAGGAGGGCCGCTACAGGACCTGACCGCGCCTGCGAACTTCCTCGCTGCGCACTAGAAGGGCGCTTGAAGCGTTCCTTATCGGAAGCGAGAGGAGGTTGTCGAAAGACACCCACGCAGACTTTATAAATTCCCCGGCGTCCGGCCTGAGCGGGCGCTTTTCTATTTTTGACACGTGCAGGGTGAAAAGGTAGGCTTTGTCGTTGCTGGCGCCTTCCGAAGCGTAATAAGCCCCGTACTGCTCTATCTCTTCGATCTTTCCGGGCCGCACCCCCGTTTCCTCTTCAACTTCCCTCTTTGCGGTTTCGAGCGGCTCTTCGCCCCTCTCTATCAGCCCTGCCGGGAGGCCGAAGACGAAGGCGTCAGGTCCCACCCTGTACTCCATTTCTACAAGGTAGGAATCGGTGTCCAGGTCGTGGACGAGGCAGATGACCCCTGCCAAGTGGTCTATCAGATTCCTCCTTATCACGGCCCTGCCGCCGTCCTTTTTCGGCAGCGCCACCACTTTCTCGCGTACGGAAAATATGGGGCAGCTGTAAACCTGCTCGTCTTGTAGAGTGGAAGGGGGGCAGGACATGTCGATTTCCCCTTCAGCGTTCATTTTTCTGGCAAGTTTTTCAAAATACTTCAAGGTGAAAGATCCTTTTGCTCTCTTGGTAACCTATTCATAGTCTAATTCAAGAGGGGGATGGGAAAGTGGATCTGATAAGGCCTTACATGTTCGAAAAGCGCACCTTCGAACTCATGGGGAGGGCGATAGATCTTGCAGGAAAGTCTCGGGGGGCCCCCGTGGGAGCGCTGCTGTCCGGCCCCGGGGGCGAAGTGGTCTGCGAAGCTTTCAACGACAAGTCCTCCCCCTTCCTCCACGCCGAGGCCATAGCCCTGAGGGGGGCTGAAAAAAAGCTGGGAAAGTCAGATTTTAGGGAGTGCACCCTCTTTTGCACCCTGGAGCCATGCGCCATGTGCGCGGGCGCGGGCCTGCTCTTTAAAGTAGGGAGGATAGTTTTCGGAGCCTGGGATCCTCTTGCCGGAGCCTGCGGGAGCGTCTGGGACATCCCCCGAGATGCGCCCGGAGGGTGGAAAATCGAAGTTGTGGGGGGATTTAGGGGAGAAGAGTGCTCCAAAATCCTGTCTGACGCTTTCGCCGGCATCCGCTAAGCGGCCAGCCCCCCAGATTCCAAGTTTTCCAAAAATGCCTCCGAGATCCTGGAAAAGAGCCTTCCGGGCCCCAAAACAAGAATCCAGGAGGCCAAAAAGAATATGGCAAGCACCCCCGCCCCATTCCAATAGGCTCCGAGTGGGGAGCCTCCCACGCAGGGCCTCATGGCCCTTATGGCCCAGGTTGCTGGAAGGAACATGGAGGCCTTCCGGGCTCCATCGGGGAGCATCTGGAGGGGGTAAATTCCGCCCGAGGCCGTAATTTGGAAAATCAGCACGAGTTCGCAGGCCATCTTGCCCGCCTCCCCGAAGGTCCTCACGAGGGCGTAGGCCAAAGAGCTAAAGGAGAGAGAGCAAAAAAGGGCCAAAAGCAAAAACAGCCAAGGGCGCCTCATCTGGGAACGCATGTAGATCATGCATCCGGCCGCCACGACTTCGCACTGGAAAAAGGACGTAATTTCAATCGAGATCCAGCGCCCCACGACGAGGTGGCACCTTTTTAGCCCCCAGATCCCCTGGGCCTTCGAGGGGGAATAGCGGGGCTTTATGACGAGGCAGTCCAAAAGGCACCCTATCCACATGGCCAGGGCGGCGTAGAAGGGGGTGATGGCGCTTCCGAAGGGGGAAACTGGCCAGATGGGCACTTCTTTTACTCCCACAGGACTGGTGAGAAGCGAGGCGGTGACCTGGGGGGATCCCAATGAGGGCAGGGCCGGCAGCCCCTTGGAAAAGTCCGAAGAGATAGAAGAGAGGGAGGAAGAGACTTTGAGGGCCAGAGAGGAGAGGGAGGAGAGGTCAAAGGAAAGGGAGGCAAGGTCGGATCCCGCATTCGACAGCGACGAAGAATCGGAGGAAAGGGCAGAAGAAATAGAAGAGAGGGAGGACTTCAGTCCTTCCGCCTTTGAGAGGGCCTCTTTTTGGGCCTTTTGAAAGGCGTCCAGCGCCGCTTCGAGTTCTGAATTGAATTTTTCCGCCTGCAAAGAGAGAGACGAGGCCTGCGCCTGCACTTTGGGGAGTTCCTCTTTCAGGTTTGCCGCCCCTCCAAGGAGAGGAGTCTGGATCGAAGAAAGGAGGGGCGAAGAGAGGAGAGCCTGCACTTTCCCCTCCGCCTCCTTCAGGTTTGAAAGATTTAAAAACTGGGGATGGGGGAGGGAAAGGGGAAGGGGCTTTAAAGAAAAGCTGGAAGAGGGGCGAAGGAGAGAGGAAAAAGAGGAAAGGGCGGAAGAAGAAAGGGAGAGGAGGCGGCCCGCTGAAGAGAGGGCTAAAGAGTAGGAAGAGAGCGCAGAAGCCGCAGCTGAGGCGGCCCCTGCGGAAGTGGAGGCGTAGGAAGAAAGAAGGCTTAGAGAGGATCCGGGCCGTAGGGAGCTTAGGGATTCCAAAGAGGAGATCGCGATCTTAAGGGCGCAGGAGGCGAAAACCTGCCTGACTTCGTTTTCGAGGTCTTGCGCCCCCTCTTGGGTGAGCTTGGGAGAGAGGGGGGTCACAGATTCGTTTACCAGGTACTTCAGCTTTATGGTGGAAGGGGAAGAAAGGATGGACATGAGGTCTTTAGAAAACCCCTGCGGTATCTCTATGGCTGCGTAGGCCTTCCCGTCTTCAACCTGGGTTTGAGCCTCGCTTAGCCCTGTCTCCACCCATAGGAACTTGGGATCTTTCTGGAGGGACTGCACCACCCGAGATCCGAAATTGATCCCGAGGGGGAGCAGGGGCGAAGAATATCCCGCATCCTCGTTTACCACGTCGATTCTGAGATTTTTCGTCCTCGAATACAGGTCGAACTCCCCAGCCAAATTGAACCAGGCGTACAGGCCCGGTATCAAAATAAGCCCCAGCATCACAGCCAAGGAAATGAGGCTGGAAAAGACGGAAGAAATGTCGCGCCCAGCAAGGCGCAAGGGGTTCAAAAAGGCGCGCTTTTGCGGGGAGGGGGCGAAGAGGGGAGGAGAAAAGAAGGAGGAGGTCTTCCCCTCTTCTCCTTTCACTTCCTTTCCAAAATCTCCAGACAGCTTCATCTTTCACAACCGCCTTTGTGCGGCTTTTTGGGCGCAAATCCTCACATATTCCATCCCCGCCGCAGCGATCATCCCCGCAGCGTAGGATCCGACCCAGGCAAAGAGGAACAAGGTGCGGCTTGCCACTCCGCAAAGCATCAAGATCATGGGGACGATTGGAAGGAGAAAGAAAAATGCGCACACACCCGCCGCCGCTCTAAAGTAGCGCCGTTGGAACCTTTGCCAGTACATTTGCGCCCCCGCTGGTGGCAGGGAAGAGAGGCGCAGGTAGAAGGCCTCCTGGAGCCTGGAAGAGGAGGGCAGATCCTCCCCTTGGGCCACAAAGAAGTCAGCGGCCCGGAGGCGGGAATTTAGCGACTTTTGCAGGGAGGAGAGGGAAGGAAACAGTAAGATCGCCGCCGCCGTGAAGGCCAGGCCAAAAAGGGAGAGGAAGAAGGAATCTTTTGCGAAGGCCAAAGGGCCCCCTCCGGCCACAGAGGACCTGAAAAGATCGATGGAGTAAGTGAAGGGAAGGACGGGGTAAAGTGCCCTATAGGCGGCCGGCAGGAGCGAAATGGGATACATCCCCCCCGAGGAGGGGATCTGGATCATCATTGCCACCAGGGCCAGGGCCTTGCCCAGCTTCCCCATGCACACCGCCATGGCGTAGATGACGGAAGAAAAGGCGAGAGAGGAGAGCAGGGAGGCGAAAAAGAAGAGGGGAAGGCTTTTTACCTTCCAATTCAAGATCCACGCCTCCCCCACCGAAGAAACCGCGGCCTGAAGGAGGGAAAAGACGAAAAAGAGGAGGAGGCGCGCCACGTACCCCCTCCTGGGGCTGACTTCCCCCACTCCTTCTGCGTCCGGGAAGAGTTTGTAGATTACAACCAGCATGAAGGCTCCCACCCATAGGGAGAGAGACAAAAAGAACGGAGATACGGCCTGGGTGTAGGAGGCGGGGTATACGGGCACCGTCTCAAGCTCCACGGGGGAAGCCAAAAAAGAGGAGGCGCTTTGGGCGTCCAAGGCTCCGATTTTGGTCAGGAAAGAAATCAGGGAGGAAGATTCTAGCTGCGAAACCGAAGAAGAGAGGGAGGAAAGCTCCTTTTCCCATTCCTCTATGGGGCCGTCGGCATTCAAGATCGCCGAAGCTATACCGTCCAAATCCCGGGAGGCAGAAGAGAGGAAATCGGGAAGGGAGGAAGACAGCGAGCGGGCCTCTCCCGCTTTGGCTTGCAAAGAGGCGAGATCCCCCTGTGCTTCGGCGCGGGCCGTTTGGGCCAGGGCCTCAAGCGAAGAAAGGCGCGAGGAAAGGGAAGAGAGCGCGGTTTTGAGCTGGGAAAGGGCAGAAGAGGCCTTTGGCTGGAGGGGGGAAGAGAGCGGGAAGGAGGAAAGGGAGGAGAGCTGGGAAGAGAGGCTGTTTAGCTCCTTTTGGAGGGGGGAAGA
The DNA here is from genome assembly GCA_017632535.1 of Aeriscardovia sp. Classification (GTDB taxonomy): domain Bacteria; phylum Actinomycetota; class Actinomycetes; order Actinomycetales; family Bifidobacteriaceae; genus RGIG1476. Next base: position 14,903 of record JAGBRC010000002.1, read on the forward strand.
AGCGGGGACGGAGGGCAGAGAGGAGGGGAGGGGGAAAAGGGAAGAAGAGAGGGAGGAAAGGGACTTTGAAGCATGCGAGAGGGAAGAAGAGAGGGAGGAAAGGGAAGAAGATAGGGACTGCTGAGAAGATCGGATGCGGGAAAGATCGGATGCCAGATCCTCTGCCCCCTTTATGGCGCTTTGGGCCCCTGCCAAGGCCTTGGACTTAGAAGAAGCGGCGGCCGAAGAAAGTTTTTCAATGACGGCTTTGAAGAGGGCCGAATCCACTTGGGCGTTCACCTCCCTTTCGATCTTCGCAGCGCCGATAGAAGTGATTTCGGGAGTGACAGGGCTAGATTCTTCATTGGAAAAGTAGAGAATCTGGGGCCTTTGAGACGCAGAGGGGGAAAGAAGGGAGGAGGCCAAGGCCTGGCTAAAGCCTGCAGGGATTACGAAGGCGGCAAAAAACTTCCCGCTTTTGACCCCGCTTTCCGCCTCTTTTTCCCCTACAAATTCCCACTTGAGCTCGCTGTTTTCTTTCAGGCTCCTGACCAGATCCGATCCCACGTCGATTTCTTCCCCCTCTGCGTAAGCGGGGGAATCCAAATTAGCCACGGCCACGGGCAGGTTTCCCGTTTTCGAATAAGGATCCGAATAGGCGTAAGTGGAAAACCAGCCGTACACTGCGGGCAAAAAGAGGAGGACCAAAAGGGTGACAAGCGAGGCCGGGCCGCGGCCAAGCCTCAAAAGATCCCTTTTGAAGATTTTGAAAATCACTTTTCCCCCAAATCCCGGATTGGTGGTATCATAGTCAAGTTTTTTCTACGAGTGCTAATATACAACACCCCTTCAAGTTGCAATGGGGCAACTGAGCAGTAAGGAAGTTAAGCAATGTCATTTTTGGGGATACCCGCCGCTTCCGCCACCAAAGTCCCGAAAGCGAGGATAAAGCACCAATACCACATGAGGCAAAGCGGCGTACTGATAGCCACCTGCCTTTCCTACGCCTCCTTCTACATCATCCGCCAGGTCGTGCAAGACGAGGAGATTCCTCTCAGGCATCAGTACGGGTTTACTGTAGGCGAAATCGGCATAATCCTCTCCGCCTTCGGCATAGGCTACGGAATCAGCAAGTTCATCATGGGCTTTGTGGCCGACAGGGTCTCTATGAAGAGGTTCCTGATTTTGGCGCTTTACGGGTCTGCCATAGCAAACCTCTTCTTTGCCTGGACGCGCTCATTTGGGGTCATGATAGTCCTAATGCTCATCAACTCCGTCTTCCAGGGCGTAGGCGCCCCGGTGTGCCAGAGGGAAGTGAGCCTGTGGTTCGCAAAGCGAAGCCGAGGCACGGCCTACGCCATCTGGAGCGCCGCGCACAACTTCGGCGCCTTCTTCTGCGTTGTGACTATTGAAGCCGCTGCGGCGGCCTTCTCGGGATCTCTGAGCGCCATCTTCATCACTTCTTCCATTGTTGCGGCCGTCATCGGCACCCTCATGTACCTTATCAACTCCGAAAGGCCCGAGACCTATGGACTGCCCGACATCAACACCTACTCCGACAGCGTCGAGCTGAGCGAGACTGGCACGACCACTGCCGGCAGCGTCACCAAGAAGAGCGTGTGGAAGGTCTTCGTTAAAGACATCCTTTGCAACAAGATGGTCTGGGCGGTGTCTTTGGCCTCCATGAGCTTCTACATCTGCAGGTACGGCATTTTGAGCTGGATCCCCAGCTACCTGCCCACCAAGGGCTTTAGCCCCAACACCGCCCGCTGGATCGTGGGCGAGTACGAGCTCTTCCTCATCCCTGCCGTGATCTTCTTCGGCTTCGTTTCCGACCTGCTCAAGGGCCGCAGGGCGCTTGTCACCTTCTGCCTGACGATCGTAATGATAGGGGCCCTGTGCCTGTACTTCTTCGCCCCCGACAAGGCCCTCATTCTGGTGGGCCTGTTTATCTCCGGCGCCTGCATCTACGCCCCCCTGGATTTGGTCGGCCTCATGGTCAACGAAGCCGTGCCGAAGTACGCCGTAGGTATTTCCACAGGCTTTATGGGCTTCTTCCAGTACATCTTCGGAGACACCATCGCAACCGCCCTCATAGGGGAGCTGGTGGACCACTTCGGCTGGGGAGCTTCCAGCGTCGTCATCTTCATAGCTGGCGGACTTTGCTTCCTTCTCTCTTTGTACCTTACCTACTCTGAGAGGCACATCATCAACATGGAGAAGAGGGCCAACTCCCTCACTCCCGCTGAGAAGGCGGCCCTCGAGGATCCTCTCAGCGCCAACGAGGACGTGCTCGCCGCGGCCGAGGCCAAAGTAAGGGGCTCAAAGAAGTCCAAGAAGTAGGCCTGTAGACCCCCCTGGGTATTATGGAAGCCAACAGGCTTTCCCCGGGAGGAGGCGGTCATTCCTGCTTCAACAATGGAAGGGGCGGTGAGCGCCCCAGAATCTGAAAGCGAAGGGGGCGAGGGAGCCTCCCCCCAGCAGCGGCGCAGAGTGAAGCGCGCCCTGCCGGCCCTGTTTGCCCTGGGCATTTTCGGGCATATCATCTTTCAATCCTTCAATCTCGTCTACCAAAACGTGGGCGAGTCTTTGCATATGCTCCCCGAAGCCTCGCTTCTCGTCTCGCTTCCCGGAGTGGCCCTGGCCGCCGTCTGCATGTTCTACGACACCCTCTGCGACTACGTGTCTCCGAGGATGATCGTGTGCGTGGGGACGCTGGTATTGGTAGCCAGCTCCATCGGAGGTTTTTTGGGGGCCGCAAACTTTTGGGTGGTGCTGGTTTGCAGAATCTTTCAAACCATCGCCGTCCACGCCTCGGTAGTCCTCGTAATCTTGGTAAAGTACCTTCCGAAAAAGGATCGGGGCATCTACATAGGCTTTAACAATGCGGCATATTTTGTGTCTGTGGTGCTGGGGATGCTTTTGGGGGGCCAAATTGACTTTATCCCCTGGAAATACATCCTCTTGGTGCCGGCCCTTTCAATTTTTCTCCTGCCCATCCTCCTCAAAGACGTCCCCAAGCTCGAGGTCAGACCCGAGCCCTTCGACGGCCTGGGGGCTACGCTGTTTACGGTCTGCGTGGCATTTCTGACGATCTTTTTCACCTATGAAAAGGCTTGGCTCCTTTTGGTCAGCTGCATTCTGTTTGCCGTATTTGCAGTGTGGATGAAAAAGAGCAAAAACCCCCTCCTTACCCGGCCCATGCTGAGATCGCGCTCTTTTGTGGGGACGCTTTTCATCCTCTTTTTGACTTTCTTCTTCCAATACGCAGCCATCCCCATCTACAAGACCATAGGAAAGCAGATCTATCACCTGCACCTAGAATCCATTTCCTGGCTTTTGGCGGGGGTGTACCTAGTATGTGTGGCGGCGGCCTCGCTTTCAGGGGCGCTTTGCAAAAAAATCGGAGACTGGTGGGCGATCTTGGCGTCCTTAGGCCTGATGCTTTTGGGATTTGTGGCCTCGGCCCTTTCGATTCGGTCCGGGTTTGCGGCGGTCACGGCGTTTATGATTGTCTACGAGGTGGGCTTAACATTGGTGTATACGCCCATATACGACATCGCCACTTCCGCCTTGCATGAAACTCAGAGGGGGAGGGGCGTGGGGATAGCTCATGTGGCCATGAACGTATCCCCAGCCTTAGGCATTGCGGTGTACAGCGCCTTAGAAAAGTCGAATAAGGGCTTGGCCGGACTTGTTCCCCGCCTCTCTACAGTGTTTTGGCTCATGGCTGCGCTATCTGCACTATCTATAATCTGCACTTTGGCGGTATGCAAGTTCGCAGGACATTCCGTCCACGCTCCAAACCAGTAAAAGGATTGTTATGGAGAATGCAAGCGACAATGACGTCGAATTTGAACGAATAAGGCGAGAGACCAAAAAATCCCTTCCGAGCCTTTTGTTCGTGTTCATCATCGGAAACCTCATGATCCAGTGCTTCAACCTGGTCTACTCGAACATCGGAACCTCCCTCCACGTCTCCGCCACTGCGGCAGCGCTCCTTTCCACGCTGCCGGGAATTATTTTGGGCATAGTGTGCATGCTTTATGAAACCCTCTGCGACTTCATCTCTCCCAAGAAGATGGTGCTCTGGGGAGTAGGTGTGCTGATAGTTTCCTCCGTCGTAGGGTTCTTCCTCTCCTTCAACTTCTGGGTAGTAGTCGTAGTCAGAGCCCTGCAGGTAGCCGGCGCCCAGGTGGCAGGCTCGGTGTTCCTCATAATGACTGTCAAGTTCCTGAACAAAAAAGAAAAGGCAGTATACCTGGGCGTATTCAACGCCGCCTATTACCTCTCAGTGGCGCTGGGCGTCTTCGCCGGGGGGTGGATCCAGGACATGCCTTGGAAGTGGCTGCTTTTGATCCCGGCCCTCGCCATCTTCGTCTTCCCCATCCTCGTCAAAGACACTCCGAACGTATCCGGAAAAGGCGAGAAGGTGGATTCTATCGGCATCATCATCTTCGCCGGGATCGCTACCTGCCTTGCGGTGTACTTCTCCTACATGCAGTTCTGGTGGCTCTGGATAATCTTCGGCGTCCTGGTCATAGGCTTTTCCTTCAACGTCGCCAAAAACAAGCGCTCCTTCATTACTCCTAAATTCCTCAAGAACGGCAAGTACATGATCCTCTTGGCGTTGCTGTGCATAAGCTTCTTCTTCGAGTTCGCCTGCACCCCTATCTACCAGGTGATAGGCGACGGAGTATTTCAGATACCTCTCCAGCAGGTTTCCTGGTGGCTGACCGGGGTAAACCTCGTGGCGATGGTGGTAGGCATCTTCTCGGGGCCCCTCGTAAACAAGCTCGGCCACTACAGCGTAATAACCCTTTCCCTTATAGCCGAGCTCATAGGCTTTGGGCTCTCGGCGGCCTTCATCCATTCCAGCTTCTGGTTCCTGAGCATCCTTAACGCCATCACTATCGCGGGCTTCACCGCCATCTATACGCCCGTATACGACGCAGCTTCCGCCGCCCTCCCGCAAGAAGAGAGGGGAAGGGCTATCGGCATCTGCGACCTTATAGTCAACATTTCCCCCTCCATCGGCATAGCCGTTTACTCCGACCTGATCGAAAATGCCGCCTTGGGGCGCGGGACGCTGTTTGGCATAAAGGGCATGACGGCCTGCCAGACCGCGAATGTCTTCTGGATAATGTTCCTTGTGGCCTTGGCCTCCCTCATTTTGGTCCTAATCTTTAGGAAGCCCATAAAGTCTGTGGTACAGAAGGCGGTGTCTGTAGATACAGACGAGGACATCGCCCAGTGACCAAATCTTTCGCTTTCTGCTGCTACACTTTTCTAGGTGTTTAAAGAAAGCGAAAAAGGGCCTGTGAAGACCGGAGCGTTGGTGGCGCTCCTGGCAATTTATCTTTTCGGAAACCTCATGCTCCAGGCCTTCAACTTATCCTATTCGGACATCGGCAGAGACCTCGGGGCCGGCAGGATGTCCGACTTCCTCTCGGTAATTCCAGGAATTGTCCTGGCAGTCCTTTCCCTCCTCTACGACGCCCTGTGCGATTTTGTGTCGGCCAGGGCCATAGCCTTTTGGGGCGCATCCTTTTTGGTGGCAGGATCCCTTTTGGGAATTTTCCTCCACTTATTTTGGGGCGTTTTGGCAGCCAGGATCTTGCAGCAGTCAGGATCCCAAGCTGCGGGGAGCGTATTTTTGGTCTCCTGCGTGAAGCGACTGCCCCCCAAAAGAAAAACTTTCTACATAGGTCTTTTTGGAGCCATCTACAGCGCGGCCAGCGTACTGGGAGTGTTGGCCGGAGGGTTGGTCGACAGCATCCCCTGGAACCTGCTGTTTATAATCCCGCTCTTCTCCATCCCCATCCTACCCCTTTTAAAGTCCCTGCCCCACGACAAAAGCGGAAAGAAGAAGGTGGACTACTTTGGCATGATCCTCTTTTCCCTCCTGGCAGGATCCATTTCCGTCTTCTTCGATTATCTCGGCCTGGCCAGCACCCTAGTGCTCGTAGGGCTCCTTTTGGCCTTCATCATTTACGCCCTCGCTAACAAAAACTGCTTTTTGCCCCGCAGGTTCCTCAAAAACAAAGGGTTTGTCTCGGCAGTGGCCGTAATAATAATCTTCAATCTTTTTTCTTATGCGCAGATCCCTATCTACCAGCTGATAGGCAAAGACGTCTACCACATCCCGCTGGAGGAAGTCTCTTGGGCCCTGGCGGCCGTGTACGCCCTCACAGCCGCCATTGGCGCGCTTTCAGGAAAGCTGGTCGCATGGATGGGGCACTATAAGACCATCCTCTTTTCGGCGATCGCGATGGTCGCGGGCCTTGGGCTTTCCGCCCTGTTTATAGGTTCTGGCTTTTGGCTCCTCACAGTTTTCGCCTGCATCTATAATTTCGGGGAAATCGCCGCCTATTCCCCCCTCTACAGCGCCGCTACGGCCACACTCCTTCCCGAAGAGCGCGGGAGGGGGATAGGACTTTGCGAGCTCTCTTTAAACACTACCTCGGCCGTGGGCCTCAGCATTTACAGCGCCCTGCTGGCCTCCTCCCCCCTTTCTCGCCTGCGTCTGACAATCTCTTCTTCAGGCTTTCTGGCCTCCAATGCCCTCTGGGCTATGACTTTAGCGGCCGCCCTTTCCGCGGTGCTGATAGCGATCTTTGCAAAGCCGCTAAAGGGTGCGGACCTGCCGCCTTCCGAAGTATCTAGGAAATAAAAAAGGCGGCCCGAGCCGCCCTTTAGAAGCTTTTTTACTTCCTCTTCCCGTAGCGCTTCTCGAACTTGCTCACCTGTCCTGCAGAATCTAGGACCGTGCGCTTTCCGGTGTAGAAGGGATGGGTCGCGCTAGACACGTCTACGTCGTAGAGCGGGTAGGTCTTCCCGTCCTTCCACTCTATAGTCTGGGTCACCCTGGGGTCGGAGGCCATGGTAGACCTGGTCAAAAACTCCAGGCCCCCCTTGCGGTCGCGAAACACCACGTACTCGTACTTGGGATGGATTTCCGATTTCATAGGTCTTTTCTCCTCTGATCTAAGCCTTCTGTCTAGTATAATCTTTCCCTTATACTATGTTCCTTATTCCCATCGCTACGAGGGCCAGGCCTAGGGCGCCTTCCAGCCACTTGGCCCTTCCGCCTTTGGTGATGAACCTGGCGACATGGGGGGCTATGAGGGCCCCGCACGTGGCTCCGATTGTGAGCGGGATTGCGGCCCTCCAATCTACGTGACCCCCTATGAGGTGCACGCTGGCCCCGAGGATTCCCATGCAGATCACCACCCAGGAAGAAGTGGAGATGGTCTCAAAAACATCGTCCCCCAAAAGGAGGAGTCCTGCAAATATGGGTTCTCCGCCGCTCATGCCGCCAATTCCAGCCATGATTCCTCCCAGAATGCCGAAGATGGCGTAAATGGCGATGGTCTCCCATTTTTTCTTCGGCACCGCAGGGGCGGAAGCGTCCTTCTTTTTAGCCTTCTTCTTGTGGAAGGCCTTGTAGAGGATCACCCCTCCCACAAAGAAGAGGATGGCCGCCAAAATGTATCCGTAAGCCGCTTTCGGAATCCAGAAAGAGACTATGGAGCAGATGATGACGCTGGGGAGCGCGGAAATGAGCATGCGATTCCCCTTGCGAAAGTCCATGTGCTTTTTTTCGTAGTATCCCCAAGTCCCGATCACCAGCGACGGAAGGGTGGTGACTAGGGCCGTGGCGGTGGCCACTGCAGGGTCCAATCCCAACACAGCCGTGAGAAGACCTACGTAGATGGAGCCTCCGCCGCTGCCCAGGGCGATTACGAAAGTTCCCACCAGCAAGCCTACAACTACCAGCAGGACGATATGCATTCTTTATATTATAAGGCGTAAAAATAAATTAATCCATAAATTTTTACTAAAAGCCTATAAAAATAAAGCCTGCGGGGGCGCTAGGCCGTGGGCAGGGGTTGGGAGGTTTCTTCATCCCTCTCCCACTCGTCGATGGATCCCTCCCTCATTTTTTGGGCCTTGCGGCTTTCCCGGTCGGAGTGATCTGAGTGGAGGGCTGGCAAATGACGCCCCGCGCCCAGGTCAGGGAGAGAGGAAAAGACGGTGTGGAACATAAGAAAGGATAGCAGGGCAACAGAGAGCGCAGTCAGGGCGCGGCTGAAGGCGTAGCGCCTTGATTTCATAATCAGTCCTTAAAACGTAATTTTTCTTTGGCTATATTGTAAGGCATACACTTGAAAATCTTTTTTAGAACTTCCCAGACACTTCTGCCCAGCCCCGCTTGAACATTTCCACAATCCAGCGGCCCACGGAAATGATTTCCCCCCTCGCCGCGCGGGAAAGCGAGACCCAGATGCCTATTGCCACTATCACGGCCGCGATAAAGAGGGCGAGTTTCAAGATCCGGCGCATTTTCCCTCCCCAGATGCAGAAGAGTTTTGATAAAATTGGAATTTTTTAAAAATCTAGCGTATAATGTTTAACTTCCATTGAAAATGAGAATTTAAGGAGGGGAAAATGAGAAAAGCCATCGTACTCGTCCCGCCGCTTTTGGCTATGGCGGCGGTGATTTTGGTCTTCATCTTCTCGCGCGCCCCCTTGACCGGAAGGGAGATGCTGGCAGAGCTTTGCACCCTTTCCGCTTCGGCCCTCTGGATTATGATAGGCAGGCTCTTGGCGAGCTTCAAATCCAAAGAGGGAGACGGCGAAAAAGCGCTGGGAACTTTGAACCTTTAAGCGCGCGAAAGAAGGCCTAGGAGGAGATCCTAGGCTATTTTTTTGCCCGCAACTTCGTACATCCCCTCTTCATCTGCTTCAAATTTGATTTGGAGCCACCCCGACATGCTTCCGGCCAGGTCTTTGGCTGGGGGGAGTGGGGAAGAGACGAAGGGGGCGCCTCCGGCGTGGATGCGGTTGAGTTGCTCTCTGCCCTTGTCATGGGCTATGACGAGGCGCCCCGAAGGGCGCAAAAGCTTTGCAAACGCCGAAATGGCCTTCAAAGGATGGATGAAATGGGGCCAGGCGTTGAAGACTACGATTGAGTCGAATTTCTCTTCAAGCCCGCTCTGCACGGCGTCGCCGACGAGAAATTTCGCCCTCCTGTCGGAAGAAAACTTCCTTTCCGCCACTTCTATCATCTTCGGGGAAAGGTCGATTCCCACAACCTCCCCCACGCCGGCTTTGAAGTAAAAGGGGATCATGACTCCGGTTCCGCAGGCTACGTCCAACACTTTCCCCTTGACTCCCCCTTCTTTAAGGATTCGCATCACTTCACCTTCTTCTGGGTGCTGGCGATCGTCCCATCCTTGCGCCCGAGAATCGAAGTATTTTCGCACTTCATCCAGATTTGACGCGGGGTGTATGTCGCTCACTTTGCCTCTACCTGCCTTTCTTTGTGCTTGGAAGGATACCTTTCGGGGATGAGTTTGCCCTTCATTAAGGCCACAACTATCGACGGCACGGCCGCGAGCTGGATTATCAGGCCCGGCAGGCAGAAGAAGAAGTAGCTCAAAATCCAGGCGAAAAAGGAGTACTTGCCCCTGTCAAAGATCCACGCCTTCGCGCATCCTGCCGCAGCGGAGCCTAGGATGATTCCCACAACTATACTGATATAGAGATCGCCGTAAGTCGAATGGGTGTGGACCCAAAGCATCATGAGGCCGCAAAAGACCCCCAAAAATATCCCCTGGATCAGCATAGTGGGAAGCTCTGCCACAGGGGGCATGCCGGTGATGAGGGTGGAAAGCACAGGTCCCAGGATCCCGCAGATGAGCCCGTACCACCACCCCGATGAGAGGGCGCAGATCATCACGGGAAACCACATGGGGTCGTATATCTCCCCGCCCCTGGGAAAGGCATGGAAGCCCATGGGCAGCACTACGCACAGCGCTATGCACGCGGCGCATATGACGGACTTTTTTGCAACCGTCATCCCCCTCTGCTCCTTGGGGATCGGGTTTGTCTTGGAGGGCATAATCGTCCTTTCTTTCTAAATGGGGGCCTTCAACAGGAAGGCCTGGGCCGCCACTAGGAGCGCTGAAAAGATGAGGATCGCCCAGTCGCGGCCCCGTGGCCGGGAGAACCTCTTTTCAGCCTTGATCTTTCCCGTCTGGTACCCCCTGGCCTCCATGGCCAAAGAGAGCTCGTCCGCCCTCCTGAAGGCCGTCATGAAGATCGGGAGAAACAGCGGCAGGTACGCCTTGGCGCGCTTGAAAATGTTGGTGCTTTCAAACTGTGCCCCGCGGGCCGTCTGGGCCTCCTTTATGAGGTTGAACTCCTCAAAGAGGGATGGGATGAACTCTATCGACACCGACACTATCAGCGCGATCTGCCCCACCGGGACTCCGATGAAGCGCAAAGGGGAAATGAGGGACTGGAGGGCGTAGGTCATTTCCACAGGAGGGGTGGATATGAGCAGGCATGCCGAAGCGGCCATGACGAGCACCACCTTCACCACCACGTTCACGCCCTGCAAAAGGCCTGGAAGGGACGGGGCGAAAATCCACCACTTTCCCCAGGGCTTCCCCCTCCCGTAGAAGAAGAAATTCATCAAAAAGATGACCGCGAAGAAGGGGAAGAGGTAAAAAATGGGGCCCAGCGCCTCGCGGGGGCGGATCTTGGAGGCTAGGCAGAAGGCCGCCGTCACGGCTACGGCGAGGATGTAGGTCCAGAGGTTGTGGGCCATGACGATTACGGCTATGGCGCAGGCCAAAGAAGCCAGCTTGATTCTGGGGTCCATCCTGTGCAGGAGGGAATCTGCCGCCCTGAAGGTGGCCATGGCTTTAGCGTGGGCCATTTTTCCTCCTCCTTTGGGCCTCCACAAGCGCACAGATGAAATCCTCTTCGCGAACGGAGGGGGGCAGGGGCAGGCCCTTTTCCCTCAGAAAGGAGGCGAGGGAGAGGGCGGGGGGAGAAAGGACTGCGGCGGGGGAAAGGTCCGAAGAAAACAGCTCCCCTACCGGACCCTCCTTCCACTTTTTCCCCTCTTTTAAAATCAACAGGTCCTTTGCCGCCTCACACACCACTTCAGAATTGTGGGAGACCATGATTATAGTCGTCCCCTCCGCGTTCAGGCCGCGCAAAATCTCCACAAACTTCCTGCGCTCGGCAGGATCCAGCCCGCTTGTGGGTTCGTCTAAAAGGAGGATCTTGGGCTTGGAAGCTATGACGCTGGCTATGGCCACCCTCCTCTTTTGCCCCCCCGACAGGGCCATGGGGGACACCCCTTTTACCGCTTCAAAGTCGAAGCCCATCTTTTCTATGGCCCACCTGGCGTTTTCTTCCATCTTTGGCCTGGAGAACCCCAGGTTTTTCATGCCGAAGCACACTTCTTTTAAAACCGTCGTTTCAAAGAGCTGGTACTCGGGGAACTGGAAGACGAACCCCATCATTTTTCTAAGTTCCCTGCGGGGCAAGGAGGAAAAGACGTCTCTGCCGTCGATAAAGATGTGGCCCGAATCCGGCTTGGCCAGAGCGCAAAGGAGGCGCAGGACCGTGCTCTTTCCGCTTCCGGTCCTCCCCATGATCGCGGCAAACCCCCCGCTTTCGACCTGCCAGGAAAAGTCAGTCAAGGCCGGGGCCGCCCTGCCTCCTTCGTAGGAGAAGGAGACGCCCCTAAACTCTATCGGCACATCGCCTCCCAGAGCCCTTCAAAAGACAAGGGAGGCGCAGAAGGGGCGACAAGCCCCTCCTTTTTCAGGCTGAGGTACGCCAAGGTTGGAAGGAGGGGGAAGAGGCGCGCCTCCTTTAACACGTCCTCTCTGACTAAAACTTCCTTCGGGGTTCCGAGGGCGAGAACTTTTCCGGAAGAGAGGACCATGACCCTGTCGGCCTGTGCTGCCTCTTCTACAAAATGTGTGATCATGATGACGCTCACTCCCTTTTCTTTTAAAGAGAGCGCCAAATCCATCACCTGCCTCCTCCCCTCGGGATCCAGCATTGCCGTAGCCTCGTCCAAAATTACAGCCTTGGGATCCAAAGCCAGGACGGCCGCTATGGCCAGCCTCTGCTTTTGGCCGCCTGAAAGTGAGTGGGGGTCCCTCTTTTCAAAGCCTTCAAGCCCCACTTGGGAGAGGGATTTTGAAACTATCCGGGGTATTTCAGATTCTGGAAAGTCGAAGTTGCGAAGGCCGAAAGAAATGTCTTCCTGGGCGACAGAAGAGACGAACTCGTTGTTCGGGTCTTGGAACACCATCCCGCACGCCCGCCTTATAGGGTAGAGGTTGGCGGGGTCGGACGCGTCCATCCCCGCCACTTTTACAGTGCCCGCTTGCACAGGTATGAGCGCGTTTAAATGGCGGGCGATGGTGGACTTTCCGCTTCCGTTTCCGCCCACGATGGCGAAAACTTCCCCCTCCTCTACAGAAAAAGAGACGCTGTCCAAAATCGGGCCTGAGGAGGGGTAAGAGAAACTTAGATCTGTGACTTCTATTAACAAAACAGGCCCCCTCTCTCTAATACAGGGAAGGAGCCTTCCTTGGTGGAGCTAGCCGGACTCGAACCGGCGACCCTCTGCTTGCAAAGCAGATGCGCTACCAACTGCGCTATAGCCCCCTGCATTTGAGTGGGTTTAGGAGGACTTGAACCTCCGACCTCATCCTTATCAGGGATGCGCTCTAACCAACTGAGCTATAAACCCAAAGGTTAATACGCTACAAGTCTATACGTATTGAAAATCTTGTCAAGAAAAGGCCTACTTACCCCCGTCTCCATCATCGCCTTGCGGGCGCGTGCGCCTGATTTCTATAGTCTGTATCCTCCTTCCCTCCACGGCCGTGACAACCATGTCGTAGCCTTCCTCCGAGTGGTAGACGTCTCCGACTTTTGCCAAAGATCCGGTCTTTGCCAAAAAGTAGCCTGCCACAGTCTCGTATGGGCCGTCTTCGAGCTTTATTCCGGTAAGGTCTGCAAAGTCCTCTATCGTCATCCCCCCCTCGACTTTGCCGCCGCTCCTGGCGAAGGGGGAGAGCCCGGGGGCCTTTTCTTTGGAGGCCCCGTTTATAACTTCCTCTACCATGTCCATAAGGGTGACGATGCCGTCAGTGCCCCCGTACTCATCTATCACCACCGCCAGGTCCGCGCCCTTCGCCCTCATCTCTCCCAGCGTGGGAAGGATCCGGGAAGTTCCCGGAACCGAGCTGACAGGGTGGGTGAAGCTTTTTATAGGGGCCCGGTCTCCTTCGTGGATCATGAGATCGCGAAGTGAAATGTAGCCCAAAACGTCGTCGAAGTCCTCCCCTATCACGGGGTACCTGGTATAGGGCTGATCTTTTATCCTCTTTTCAGCCTCTAGGGCGTTGAGGTCGGCCTCGAGGAACACCACGTCCGCCCTGGGCCTCATAACTTCGCTTACCACCGTCTGCGCCGCGTCGAAGACGTCTTCGAGGACGCTCTTTTCCTGATCGCTTAGCTGGGTATTGGAAGAGACTAGGACCTTAAGCTCTTCCTGGCTCACTTTAGATTCGGTCTTATGGGGGTCAAGGCCCACAATCCTCACCAAAAGGTTGGTAAAGGAGCTGATGAGCCAGATGAGGGGATAGCAGATTATTGCAAATACGTTCACGAAGGGCACCGCCCAGTTGGCGATCTCCACGGTCTTTTGCATGGCTATCCTTTTGGGAACCATTTCGGAAATCACAATGGCGAGGTAGGAAATGGCCAAAGTGAGCAGGACGTTCATGAGGTTTGAGGCCAGGGACCTGTTCATGCCCTCCCTGACCAAAAGGGGCACTACGACGGGGAGGATGAGCGAGACTCCGAAAGAAGCTGAAAGGAAGCCTGTGAAGGTGGTGCCGATCTGCACGGCGCTCAAGAACCGGTTGGGGTTGTGGGTTATTTTTGAGATCCTCCCGGACTTTTTGCCCATCTGCTCTATCTGGGAATCTCTTAGGGTTATCAGGGTCATCTCCGTGCAGGAAAACACTCCCCCCAGGAGCTGGAAGATGATTATCAAGAGGACGGAGAACCATATGGGCATGTATTTTATAATAATCAGACGTATTAATTTCGTTCTAAGAAGGCAAAATGAGCAATCTGGTGGCCTACTTTTCCCATCCCGATCCCTTCAACCCTGAAGGGGACGGAGAAAGCGAGCCCCCTTCCGGATACGTCCAGAGGGACGGGAGCGTCATAGGCACCGTGCAGGTTATGGCGGGGGTGATAGAGCAAGTCACCCACGCTTCTTCCTACAGGATCCAATCAAAAAAGATCTACCCTTCCAACTTCAGGATTTTGGAGGAGATAACTAAGGGGGAAAAGGCCAGGGGGGACAGGCCCGACCTCAGGGAGCCCATCCCTGACCTTTCCTCAGTGGAAAACGTCTTTTTGGGATACCCCATGTGGTGGATGGACGCCCCGATGGCCGTCTATTCCTTCCTCGAGAAGGCGGATCTGTCGGGAAAGGATCTCTACATTTTCGCCGCCCAGGCCGACTACGGCCTCGCTGACACCCTCAAGACCATAACCGAGGCGGCCAAAGGGGCGCAGGTCAACCAGACCCCCTTGGCCGCGAGCTGCTTTTCTACGGTCGAACAGCTTCAGCAGGAGGTCGTCTCCTGGCTCTACAGGGTCAACAGCTGATAAAAAAAGTGCACATGGGGGGAGTTGAACCCCCACGGCCGTGAAGGCCACTGGCACCTGAAGCCAGCGCGTCTACCATTCCGCCACATGTGCAAAGTGGAGCTAGTCGGATTCGAACCGGCGACCTTTTCTATGCGAAA
>JAGBRC010000016.1 GCA_017632535.1 Aeriscardovia sp.
AAGGCCGAGCCGCAGACCCAGTCAAAGCAGCCTTCTTCTACCCCCTCCCCCGCCTCTTCGTCTTCTTCGCAGCCCCAGAGCTCTTCGGCCTCTTCTGCTCCCGCCACTCCGGCCACTCCGGCCCAGACACCGCAGCCCGCGCAGTCTTCTTCCAGCTCCGATTCGGCGGCCTCTCAGGCCCCTCAAAGCTCTGAGCCGCAGACCCAGTCAAAGCAGCCTTCTTCTACCCCCTCCCCCGCCTCTTCGTCTTCTTCGCAGCCCCAGAGCTCTTCGGCCTCTTCTGCTCCCGCCACTCCGGCCACTCCGGCCCAGACGCCGCAGCCCGCGCAGTCTTCTTCCAGCTCTTCTTCAAACCAGGCTCCGGCCCAAGCCCAGCCCGCCTCCGCTTCAGAGCTTTCAGGGGAGCTGACTCCGGCTGAGGCTCAGACATTTGCCGCAGGCGTGGCAGAGGACCAGTACGGCTGGGGCTCTGCCCAGTTTTCCTGCCTGGTGGAGCTGTGGAACAGGGAGTCTGGATGGATGTGGGACGCGGAAAACGTGTACTCTGGAGCTTACGGCATAGCCCAGGCGCTCCCGCCCTCAAAGATGGGAACCGGATGGGAGTACAACGCCAAAGTTCAGATAGACTGGGGCCTGTCTTACATCCTTGAACGCTATGGGACCCCCTGCGGGGCATGGGGCCACGAGACGACCTACGGGTGGTACTGATTGGCCTGCGTCCCCGGATCGGGATGGGTGAGGTCCAAGGCCGCCCAACTGGGCATTTCCCCCTCCAAGGCCCTCGGCCAAAATTTTATGACAGATCCCCATTTTCTCTCCCACATCGCCTCCCTTGCACCCGCCGCTACCGGAGGGCGGGTGCTTGAAGTCGGGCCCGGGCTAGGATCTTTGACCCTCCCTCTGCTGGAAAGGGGGTTTGAAGTGAAGGCGGTGGAACTTGATAGCCGCCTGGCTTTAGCCCTTCCTGAAACCGTGCGGGAACTTGCGCCCCTTTCAGCGTCCCGTTTTTCATGCCTTCAAGGGGACGCGCTCGAACTGCAGGAGGGCGATCTGGATTGGGACGCTCCCTTTTCTCTGATTTCCAACCTTCCCTACTCGGTTTCGGTCCCCATCATCTTGCACCTTCTCTCCGCCTTTCCCCTCCTCTCTTCCTTCCTCGTGCTCGTGCAAAAGGAGGTGGGGGAGAGGCTGTGCGCAAAGGTAGGCCAGAAAAGCTATGGGGTGCCCACTTTGAAGCTCGCCTGGTATGGAAGGGCGAAAATTGTAGGAAAAGTCCCCAGGACGGTTTTTTGGCCCGCGCCCCACGTAGATTCGGTCCTGGTGGAGTTCGAAAGGGTAGAAAGGCGGGAGGATCTGAAAGAAAAAACCTTCTCTCTCATAGATCAGGCCTTTCGCACCAGAAGGAAAACCTTAAAAAATTCCCTGCCCTTTTTGGAAGCGTCCGATTTTGACAGGGCTGCAATCGACCCTGCTTGCAGGCCAGAAAACCTGTCGGTCAAGGATTTTGAGGGTATAGCAGCTCTGCTTTCTTGAGATCTTTAAACACCATGGCCTGCAGGGGAAGAGTCATAAGAAAAGTCAGGCAGTCGGAAACCGGCTGGCAGATTTCCAGCCCCAAAAATCCGAAATGGGCCGGAAGGATGAATAGGAGGGGAACTAAAAATACCCCCTGCCTGGCCAGACCCACTAGGGAGGCTATGAGGGTGTGGCCAAGGGTCTGCTGCATCATGTTGGAGCAGATGATAAAGGAATACAAAGGGAAGGTCATGGAGAAAAATCTGAGGAAATCGGATCCGTACTTTATGACTGGAGGGCTGTTTCTAAAGATCGCTATCAGATGCGCAGCGAAGATTGCCTGCAGGATGGATACGAGGATAAGGAGGGCCGCAGAAGCGCAGAGGATCATGTAGTACCCCTTTTTTACTCTGGAGTACTTGCGCGCCCCGAAGTTGTATCCGCACACCGGCTGGTAC
>JAGBRC010000017.1 GCA_017632535.1 Aeriscardovia sp.
CATGGCCAGGGCCTTGTTCTGTATCTGGCTCCTCTGGTTTTGCATGTTTATGACGATCCCCGTGGGGATGTGGGTGATTCGCACCGCCGAGTAGGTGGTATTTACTCCCTGTCCCCCGGGGCCGGAGGATTGGAAAGTGTCGACGCGGATGTCGGAATCGTCGATCTTCACCTCATCCGAGCTCTCTAGGAGGGGTATGACTTCCACTCCTGCAAAGCTGGTGTGCCTGCGCCCCTGGTTGTCGAAGGGGGAGATGCGCACCAGCCTGTGCGTTCCGGCCTCACTCGCCAAGATCCCGTAGCTGTAGGGGGCGTGGACTTGGAAAGTCACCGACTTTATCCCCCCTTCCTCCCCCTGGGACAAAGAAAGAACGCTGGTCTCGTACCCTTTCTTTTTGCACCAGTGCAGGTACATCCTGAAAAGCATCTGGGCCCAGTCGGCGGCATCAGTCCCCCCGGCTCCGCTCCTTATGGTGACTACCGCGTCCTTCTCGTCCCATTCCCCGTTGAGAAGGGACCTCATCTGCAGGTCCTCTATCTCCCTTCGGGCTTCCTGCATCTCTTTTTCGGCGTCTTGCAGCCCCGAAGGATCCCCTTCCTCTTGGGAAAGGGAGATGAGGACGGAGATATCGGAGAGCTTTTCTTTTAGGCTCCCTATTTTGTCCAGCAAAGCCTTGTTGGAAGAGAGGGCGGAAAAGAGGGCCTGGGCAGAGTCGGGATCGTCCCAAAGGCCTTCGGCTGAAGTCTTGGCCTCGAGCTCTTTCACCTTTTCTTCGACTTTTTCTGTGTCTATGGCTTGGCACACGGATGAAAACAGATCCTCCAGCTCTGAAAGCCTTTGTCTTTCGTCAGGCTCTGCCATTTTTACCTTGCGGTCAATATCACGGGCCCGGAGCTGGTTATGGCAATCTCGTGCTCGCTGTGCGCCCCCCGGGATCCGTCCGCGCTCCTTATGGTCCACCCGTCGTCGGGATCTTGGTAGATTTCGTCCGTCCCCTCCATGAGCCAGGGCTCTATGCAGATTACCAGCCCCGGACGGAGCTTGAAGCCCCTGTGAGCCCTTCCGTCGTTTGGCACGTAAGGCTCGCAGTGCATCTCATGGCCTATCCCGTGCCCCCCGAAGACGGTGTTTACGCTGTAACCCATCTTGTGGGCAACCTCGCCCACGGCGGCGGAAATGTCGCCCAAGTGGTTGCCCACGCGGGCCTGCTCTATTCCTGCCGCCAGGGCCTCTTCAGTGGCGCGAATTACCTTTTCGTCCGCTGGGCGGCCTTTACCCCCCACGATGAAGCTCAAGGCGGAGTCTCCCACCCAGCCGTTTACGGTGAGGGCGAGATCCAGGGAAAGCAGATCCCCCTCCTTGAGGTTGTAGTCGTGAGGCACACCGTGCAGCACGGCGTCATTGACGGAGGTGCAGATCCAGTGTGCAAAGGGGCCCGTGCCGAAATCGGGGGCATAGTCTACGTAGGGCGAAGAGCAGTTGGGAGTGTCTTTGACTACCTTGTGCACATACTCGTCTATTTCCAGAAGGTTTGTGCCCGGCTTTACGCTTTCCCTGAGCTCTTTGAGGGTCTTGGCCACGAGCCTGGCCGCAGGCTTCATCTCTTCCACTTCCTGCGGGGTCTTAATCTCAATCATTTTCCCTCTTTTTGAAAATCTGTGTCGCTTCCCTTCCCCGCGTCCAGCGCCGGAAAGGGAAAAGCTTCAAGCCCGGGCCGAGCGGCCCAGGCTTGACGGTGGCATTGCTCCCATAAAAAAGCGGATAGGGCGAGATTCGAACTCGCGGAACCCGAAGGGGTTCAATGGTTTTCAGGACCATCCCATTCGACCACTCTGGCACCTATCCGTGCGAGAGCCATTTTAGTCTAAAGGAGGGGCAAAATAAATTCCTGCCCGTCCATGTAGGACCTGAGGGCCGACGGGATCTCCACTCTGCCGTCTTTAAGCTGGTGGTTTTCCAGGATGCAGGCCAGCCATCTGGTGGTGGCGAGGGTCCCGTTCAAAGTGGCGCAATATTCGTTCTTTTCCCCGTTCCTGTACCGAATCTGCAGCCTCCTGGCTTGGTACTGGGTGCAGTTGGAGGTGGAGGTGAGCTCCCTGTAGCGGCCCTGAGTGGGCATCCATCCCTCGCAGTCAAACTTCCTGCTCGCGCTAGATCCCAGATCTCCGGCGGCTATGTCTATCACCCTGAAGGGGAGTTCCATCTTGGAGAGCATGGACTTTTCCATCTCCAGCATCTCCTCATGGATCTTTTCGCTCTCTTCTGGCCTGCAGTACACGAACATCTCCACCTTGTTGAACTGGTGGACGCGGATTATTCCGTGGGTGTCTTTTCCGGCGGCTCCCGCCTCCCTGCGGTAGCAGGTGGAAAAGCCGCAGTACTTGAGGGGCTTGTCGAGATCGAGTATCTCATCTGCGTGCATCCCGGCCAGGGCCACTTCGCTCGTCCCCACAAGGTACTGGTCATCGGGTTCCCTGAGGCGGTAGATTTCCTCGGCATGCTGGTTTAAAAAGCCCGTCCCGGCCATGATTTCAGGCCTGACGAGGGTGGGGGTGATGGTGGGGGTGAACCCGTTTTCCCTCCCAAAGTCCAGCCCCAGCATTTCCAGGGCCATCTCCATGCGGGCCAGGTCCCCTGTCAAGAAGTAGAACCTGGCTCCGGAGACTTTGGCGCCGCGGGCCATGTCTATTCCGCCGCACTTTTCTCCGAGGGCGAGGTGGTCTAGGGGCTCGAAGCCTTCTTCTTCAAAGTCGCGGATCTGCCCCACCTTTTCTACGACTTTGTAGTCGTCCTCGCCTCCGTCAGGGGAGAGCTTGGACACTAGGTTGCTAAGCTGCCATGCGCTCTCTTTCCACTTCTCTTCCGCCCTGTCGGCATCCGCCTTCAAGAGATCCACTTTTTCCGCCAGGGCCTTGAGCTGGCCCGTGAGCTTTTCTTTTTCTTCCCTGCTGACTTTTCCGAAAAGGGCGGACCTGTCTTTCTGCTCCGCCCTCGCCTCCTCCCAGCGGGAGAGCGCTTCCCTGCGGAGCTTGTCCAAAGCTAGCACTTCGTCGACTAGCTCCACACTCTCTTTCCTTCTTCCCTGAGATACCCTGAAGAGGTCCGGGTCGTCTCTGAGCAGCTGCATGTCTATCATTTTCCGGCTCCAATTCGCTGTTGTCCTACAAAAATATGATACAAGACCCCTCCCTGCGCTTTTTGCGATCGCCCAATGCCTAAAGGGGGAATTTGTAATAGATTAGAAAAAAAAGAGGGGATTTGTCATATGGGAAAAAGGCATCGTTCGTTTCTGTCGAAAATTTTCAGGATCGCGTTTCTTGTCCTTTCCCTTTCAGCCTTGTGGGGGGCTGCAAAGGAGCTGGTAAGCCTGGCCAAAAGGAAGAGGGATGAAAAGGAGGTCAGAGAGAGGCGCATAGAGATCCGAGAGGAGGACCGCCGGGCGGACTACGCCTTCATCATCAACCCGTCAAAGCCCCGGGCGCAGAAAGTGGAAGAGGCCGTGCGATCATTTTTTGCCGAAAGGCATATGCAGCCCCCCATGTTTATAGAGACCCTTCTTGAAAAGGACGGGTACGCCTGCGCCAAAGAGGCCCTGAAAAAGGGGGCCAAGGTCGTGGTGGCCTGCGGCGGAGACGGGACGGTGCGCACGGTGGCCGGTGGCCTGTGCGGGACCGGGGTACCCATGGGGGTTGTGCCCATAGGCACGGCCAACTTATTTGCTAAAAATGTGGGACTGCCCACGGATGTGGCGGAAGCCTTGAAAGTGGTGGTTTCCCACGGATCCAAGAGGATCGACATGGGCAGCATGAGGTTCCTAGATTCTCAAAATCCCGACTTTAGGCACCGTTTTCTCCTGATCTCCGGGATTGGCACCGATGCCGAAATGATAGGCCTGACAAACCTCTCCCTTAAAAAGTACCTGGGATGGGGGGCGTATGTCCTGGGAGGGCTTAAAAGCATCCTCACCCCCTATTACTCGGGCACCATTTCCGTGAAGAAAGAGGACGGGACGACCGTCAGATTTTCCGGGGTGCGCTTCAGAAGCTTCCTTATGGGAAACTGCGGGAAGATTCCTTTGATAGACCTCATGCCCGGGGCCTCATATACCGACGGCATCCTCGACTTCAAGCTCGTGGACACCCGAAAGGGACTGCTGGGATGGGCGGAACTTATAAGCGGGCTGTTTTACCAGTCCAAGGCCAAAGACCCGGATGGGCAGGTGCCGCTCTCTGATGCCTTCGACATGGAAGAGATTCGGGGGGTAGGGGCCGAGCTTTCCCTCAAAGAGAAGGCCCCGGTGGAGCTTGACGGGGATGTGGTGGGCAAAAGCGCCAGAATCTCGGTGAAAGTCGAAAAACAGGCCCTGATTTTGAGGGTGCCGGCATCTTCGCAAGACATCGACGCCACAGGATACATAGCCCTGGGCGAACTTAGGCGCGGGGCCGGGCAGGCTTAAAGATCCAGCCCCCATCCTCTATCCTTGTCTTATGGAGTATACGCGCGCCGGAAAGCCGGCAGAAAAAGGCGATCTTATAGATCCCGATCTTTTGGTGAAAAAGTACTACGATCTCACGCCCGATCCCTCGTGCCCCAAAGAGAGGGTGTCGTTTGGAACCAGCGGCCACAGGGGCACATCCCCTTCCGCCTCCTTCAATGAGGCGCATATAGTTGCAATTTCAAAGGCTATAGCGGAGATCCGCAAAGAAGAGGGCATTGCAGGCCCCCTGTTTATAGGCAAAGACACGCACGCCTTGAGCGAGTGCGCCTGGAAAACCGCGATAGAGGTCCTTTCGGCGGCGGGAGTGGAAGTGATTGTAGATTCTAGGCCCTTCACCCCCACCCCCGTCGTCTCCAGGGCGATAATTGACTACAACCTCGGGCGCGAAAGAATGGCGGACGGGATAGTCGTCACCCCCTCCCACAATCCTCCGGATTTTGGAGGATTTAAGTACGACTCTACCTCCGGAGGGCCCGCTTCCGAAGGCTTGACGGCCCGCATCGCCAAAAGGGCGAACGAACTTCTCGGCGAGTGGAAAAAAGTCGAGAGGATTCCCTTTGAAAAGGCTTTATCGGGCATCTGGGTGAAAAAATTCGACTTCAGGAAGATGTATGTCAACGATCTCGAGCGTGTCATAGATTTTGACGCCATACGCAAGGGATCGGCCCGGATCGGAGTCCACCCGCTCTCGGGGGCCTCCATGGACTACTGGAGCGCCATATGCGAAAAGTACGGCATCCGGCTCACCCAGATCAGCTCGCAATTGGATCCCACCTGGTCGTTTATGACCCTGGACCATGACGAAAAGATAAGGATAGACCCCTCTTCCAAGGATGCTATGGCAGGGATTGTAGAAAAGCTCGAAACGGAGAAGGCCTGGGACAGCCTGGACCTCGTGTGCGCGACGGATCCCGACGCCGACAGGTTCGGCCTCATAACCCAAGAGGAAGGGGTGGTGGATCCCAACCGCTTTTTGGCCGCTTCAGCTTTATATCTCAGCGGGCACAGGAGCTGGGGCAAAGGCAAGAAGGTAGGAAAGACCGTGGTCTCTTCCGACCTTATAGCCAAGGCGGCCGACAGGTACTGCTCGGGGGCGTGGGAGGTCCCCACGGGCTTCAAATGGTTTGTAAGCCCCCTAATTGAGGGAAGGGTAGGCCTGGCCGGGGAAGAGAGCGCGGGGCTCACCCTCCTTTGCAGGGACGGATCTCTTTGGACCACCGACAAGGACGGGATCGCGGCCGATCTTCTGGCAGCTGAAATCGCCTCTTTGGGCGGGGGGCTTTCAGACCTCTTTGAGGAAGAGGAAAAAGAGTTCGGCCCCTCTTGGTACCGGAGGGTGGACGTCCCGGCCGATCTCAAGGTCCGGGAGGCCATAAAGGCCCTGAGGCCCGAAGACGTCTCTTGCGCCTTTATAGGATCGGAACCTGTGGCGAGAGTCACAGACAAGACGCGGGAAGGGATAAAGTTCGGGGGAATAAAAGTCGAGACCCTGAAAAGCTGGTTTGTAGTCAGGCCTTCGGGCACTGAGGCTATATACAAGATCTACGCCGAATCTTTCTCTTCTCCAGAGCAGCTCCAGAGCGCGTTGGACGCGGCAAAAGCGCTGGTCAAAGGCCTCTGCCAGGACTGAAAAAATGAAAATCTACGTAGAAGAGGCGGTCTTCTCCCTTTTCCCCTTTTTAAGCCTCTTCTGCCTCAAAGCCGATTTTGATCCCTCGCCCTCTTTAGGAGAGCAAAAAGAGACAAGGGCGGCTCAGGCCCTTTCTTCGTCTGAAAAGCGCGTGCGCCTTCGGAAAGTGAAAAGGGAGGGATTCCCATTGCCGGACCCGGCTTTTTCCTGGAGGGAGGGGTTCAAAAAGTTCACGGCCGAAAAAGGGGCGCAAAGCTCCCTTGAAATCCTCATGCGGGAGGCGGAGGCGGGGCGCCTGACCGCCTCCGGAAACTTGGAGCGGGTGATGGATGCGGTGTCTTTGGATTTTTGCGTGCCTCTGGGATGCCTGGACGCTTCAAAAATCCGGGGGCGCCTGGGGCTGTGCCTGAGCCCGGGCCGAGACCCCTTCCAAACTCCCGAGGGGGGGGAGGCTCTCACCCGGGAAGGGGAAGTGTGCTACTTGGACAAGCTCGGGGCCGTAAGAAGGTGCATCAACTGGGAAAATTCGCCGAGGACCGCTCCCACGAATCAGACCCGCACTTTTCTTTTCCTGTCCGAATCTTTGGACAAGGACTCTGCGATACGGACGGGCGAAGCGATAAGGGATCTGCAAAGGAGGCTTCGCTTCTACTTTGGGGCAAAGACGGAGGAGTTCTCCCTGAATGCCTTCCAGACCTCCAAAAGGGCATAAAAAAGTGCCCTGGATGCGAATCGAACGCACGACACCCGCTTTAGGAGAGCGGTGCTCTATCCACTGAGCTACCAGGGCAAGCCTGTAAACATAATAACATATTTTTTATAAACTAAAATCCTTTATGTAAAAACGCATTAGCTAAGGAGATTGATGGGCAGGAAAAGAGATCGCCGCTCCGCAGCCGCTGCAGAAGCGAACCTTCAGAGGGTCCGCAGGGGCAAATGGGGCTATAACGTGTCGCAGGTGGACGAGTTCCTTTCCAAGGCCCATCAGCTTTACGATCGCAGCGAACCGTCTTTGAGCCAGCAGTCCGTTCAGACTTCATCTTTCGACCTCCAAAAGGGAGGCTACAGGATAAGCGACGTGGACGGGGCCCTAATGCGCCTCGAGAGGGCGATCTCAGACAAGCACACCCGCTGGGAAGTGGAGTACAGAGGCACCGGGGGATGGATGGAAGAAACCCTCGGCCTCGCCCTCACCTTAAAGCCCCGGGTGCAGGCGCCCTTGTGCAAGCGCTTTGACAAGGGGAAAAGGAAGTCGACCTCCTACGACAGGCAGCAGGTAGACCAGGTCATGGACGATTCTTGGTATACCATCTGCAAGCACCTTTCCATCGATCCCGAAGCAAAGCTCAGAGATCCTTTGGACGTGGATGCGATAGGGGTGTCGGATTCGATTTTCACCCAAAAGAAGGGGAAAAAGGGCTACGGAGAACCGTCGGTGGATGCGTATCTGAACCGCGTGGTACAGGTTTTAAACAGGATCGAATCCTTCAAGCGCCTGGGGTACCAGATGCCGGACCCAGCTACGATCCGCCCCTCGAGGAGGGGGTTTGAAGAAGAAGTGGACGAAGGGCAAAGGGAAACAAAAGAAAAAGTGTACGTCCAAAGCGCTCCAGAGCACTCAGACTTGGGGTCTTTGGTCTCAAAGCTCGACGAAGAAGAAAGCGAGAGGACGGTAGCCTCCTCCCTCTCCCACTCTTCTTCCCCCCTCCCCCCTTCGTTCTTCCCGGCCCAGCCTTCTTCTGCGCCGGATGTGGAAGATACGAAGGTACAAGAGGCGCTTCCCCAGGCCCTTCCCCCGCGCCAAAGCGCCCCGCAGCGCAGGCGGCACGCGCAGAGCAAGAAGTTCTTCGGCTTTTCCAAACACTCTTCAAGGCGAGAGGGAGATGAAAATTAACCCCTCTCATGCTCCTTACAAAGAAACCGAATAGAAAAAAGCAAAAATACTACTGGTCTGCCGGGATCCGCTTCACGAGCACCCTGTGCATCTTTATAGTCCTCATGGTCCTTTTAGCCCTGGCCTCCCAGGCCGCCAAAGTCAGTTGGAGCGACAAGCCCCTCAACCGGACCATACAGCCCGTGACTTCCAACACGGCCGTAGACATGGTCCCAGATTCCAGATCCATCCAGTGCACGCCTTCGCAAAAAGCGGCGCAGGTAGGCCTCTGCGCCCTCTCGCTGACGACGGGCAAGTACAAAGTCGGGCTGAAGCTTGAAGAGTTTACGGGAGTGGAAGAAAAGACCGGCTACAAGCAAACCATCCGCATCCTTATGCATTACCCCATAGGAGACAAAGGGGAGATGCCGGGGATAATCTTCCTTTCCGGAGCCGGAACCGGTAGCGCCACGGCGGCTTTTCAGGACCAGGCCAATTACTTTGCTTCGGCAGGGTTTTTGGCCGCCACAATCGACAAGCCCGTCTGGAAGACCACGCCCATCACCCGAGACTACCCTTCGATGGCCAAAGTCTACGAGCAAGCTATAAACATGATGCGCCAGTTTCCGGGGGTAGATCCCAACGCCATAGGGGTGCACTGCGACAGCGAGTCCGGATGGATAGAGCCCTATATTCTGGACATGGATCACAAGATAGCTTTCCAGATCTTGGCTTCCCCGATGCTCTTTGAGCCCAAGAGGGCCATGGCCTTCGTGGGCGCCCAGGACTTTTCGATAATTGGCGCCAACCCCGGGTACCAGTCCATGGTGAGGAAGGTGTTCAGCATAGACTTTCCAGACCTTGGCCTGCCCAACGGGGACTGCAACCCCTTCAATTCCAGAAGCTTTGCCATCCCCACCTTCCTAGCATACGGATCCAAGGATGTGATGACCTCCCAGGTGGACGGAATGACGAAGATAATGCAGATGGCGCAGGCGGCGGGGAATGAGAACTTCGTGCTGCGCGACTACCCCTTCGCCGATCACATCCTGCGCATAGGTAACGGGGCGGCGGGGGACACCACCCTGGCCGACCACTACCTGCAGGAAACTTTGGCATGGTCTGCGGGAATGGTATTGGGATACCGGCAGACTGCCCCCAAGGTCGCGGGCCACGAGATATACCAGTCCATCGGGCTGCCGATAATCCATGCAGATCCCGTCGGCATGTGGTATGCCATCGTCATCCACTCCCTCCTCATCCTCTTCATAATCGTCACAGTCGTTTACTCTCTTGTAGTTTTGGGGTACAAAATCGCCGCGATCGCCCGTCGGCGCAAAAATCCCGTGGCCTTTGCGGGGAATTTTGCAAAAGACATCCTCTTTGCCGCGATCGCGAGCTTCGGCGCCCTCTGGCTCTTTGTGGCCGCAGTTTCCCAAATCATAGTGCGGGTGACGTTTTTGGCGTGGGGGGCGGCCCCCAAGATAGGGGGCATGGTCTACTGGAGCTGGTACGTGATACAGGCCGCGTGCGTGGTAGTAGTCTGGACTTGGTCCATGGTCCTTACGACCCTCCTGGAGACTATGTCCCTTAAGGGATGGTTTAGGAGCAAAAAGAAGTCCAAGACGCAGCGGCAGATCGAATTTTTGGAAAACAGGAGCCACTTTTTGGCCGCCAGCAAGATGGGCATGGGCTACATCGTCGTGCTCGCTATCAGCATGCTCCTCGTACTGTTGGTCCTGGCTTTCTGGGGTCTTTTCCTCTACTGATGCTGATAGAAGACGAAGGGATAGTTTTAAGGTCCTGGCCCCTCGGAGAGGCGGACGGGATTTTTTCCATCCTCACCCGCTCCCACGGAAAAGTCCGAGCTGCAGCGAAGGGAATTAAGAAAAACAGGCTGATGCGCGCGGCTGCCTCCCCCCTCAACCGGAGCCGGTTCATCTTCTGGAGGGGAAAAGGGGAGCTGGCGAAGCTTTCTTCGGCTTCGCTCCTCTCCCCTTTCGGGCTCGCCCTCTCTTCAAACTACCCCTCCTACCTTTCCGCCTGTCTAATGGCAGAAACTGCAGACAAGCTCCTGGAAACCTTCCAAGGGGAGGAAGAATCCTACTTGCTTTTGTGGGGAGCCCTCGCGGCCCTCGCAAAAAGGAGGATGGAACCTTGGAAAATCGTTTCCTCCTTTGAGCTGCGGATCCTGGCCTGCGCCGGCTGGGCGCCCTCCCTTTTTGAATGCGCAGAGTGCGGGAGGGCCGGAAACTTTTTCTTCTTTAGCCTGGAAAAGGGGGGATGGGTGTGCGAAAAGTGCGCCCAGGGTCGGGCGAGGAAATATTCCGAAGCGCAGAAGGCGCAGTTTTGCGCGCTGCTCTGCGGGGACTGGGAAAAGTGCGCGGGCAGAGATCTAGCGGTGGAAGGACTGGTTAAAGACTGGGTAAATTATTATTTGGATCGCAATCTCAACTCGGAAAAAGTAATCAGGGAGAAAATATGAGCGCCCAAGAGGACTACACTTCCTTGAGCCGCCCGGATCCGCCTTTTTCGCATCCGGAGGCAATTCCCCATTTCGAGGGCAAAGTGCCCAGGCACGTCGGGGTCATAATGGACGGAAACGGCAGATGGGCGCAGATGAGGGGATTGCCCAGAACTGAAGGGCACAAGGCCGCCGAGCCCGTGGTTTTCGACACCATAGCGGGAGCCATAGAGGCGGGGGTAAGGTATCTCACCCTCTATACCTTTTCCACTGAAAACTGGAACCGCTCCCCCGCCGAAGTGCGCTTCCTTATGGGCTTTTCCAGGGACATCATCCACCGCAGGGTGGCGCAAATGAACGACTGGGGGGTCAGGGTGCGCTGGGCCGGAAGGCGCCCCAGGCTGTGGGGATCGGTCATAAAAGAGCTGGAGAGGGCGGAAAAAATCACCAAGAACAACTCAGTTATAGACGTGGTCTTCGCTATCAATTACGGCGGCCGGGCAGAAATATTGGATGCGGTAAACGAGATCCTTCGCGAGGGCAAAAAAGAGGTGAACGAAAAAAGTTTTGCGAACCGCTTATATAATCCCGACATCCCTGATTTAGACTTGATCGTGAGGAGCTCCGGCGAAAAGAGGCTCAGCAACTTCATGCTGTGGCAGAGCGCGTACGCAGAACTGGATTTTGAGCCGGAGCTCTGGCCAGACTGCGGCAGGAAAGTCCTGTGGCGCGCCATAACTGCCTACTCCAGGCGCCAGAGGCGCTTTGGGGGAGTTGAAGGCGCTTAGCGCAAAAGAAGGTAAAAATGTCTAGCGATACAGATACTACCAAGACCCAGGATGCGGCAAAGGATGCCGCCAAGAAAGATCCGAACGTGATTCTTCCCGAAGACCTCCCTGCGGACAAGGAGCACTCCACGAAGGGAACCTGGAGCTTCAACGGGGAAAAGATAGACTACAAGGCGACCGTGGGCACTCTCAGGATAGACACTGCAGACGTCAAGCCCGCGGCCAGCATCTTCTACTCCATGTTCGAGGCAGTCGATTCTGAAGGCAAATCCGACGCCTCCAGGCCCGTGACCTTCATCTTCAACGGAGGCCCCGGAGCCTCCTCCACCTTCCTTATGATGGGCTCCTTTGGCCCCCAGAGGATCGACCTTCCCGACGTGTACGAAGGAAAGGGCGCTCCCTACAAGATAGTGGATAACAACGAGTTCTGCCTTCTGCCCATAACCGACCTCGTATTTATAGACGCCCCCGGAGCGGGCTTCTCCATCCTCGCCGACAAGGCAAAGAAGGATTTGTGGAGCGTTGACGGCGATATCGCAGGCTTTACCACCTTCATCAAGAACTGGTGCACCAAGTACGGCCGCTGGAACTCCCCCAAGTACCTCTTCGGCGAATCCTATGGAACCACAAGGGGCAGCCTGCTGACCCTCAAGATGCAGCAGGAAGGCATCGCCCTCACCGGAGCCTGCCTGATTTCCTGCATCTTCGACTACTCCTACACTTTCGACGACAACGACCAGTACTACATAGGGTACCTGCCCACCTACGCCATGATTTCCCAGTACCACAAGAAGGCCGGAGAAGGCAGGAGTGAGGAAGAGTGGGCCCAGGAAGCCAGGAAGTTCGCCGAAATTTACCGCCAAGCCCTCTCCAAGGGCAACAGGCTTGACGAAGACGACGCCAAGGCCGTTGCCAAGAAGTACTCCGAGATGACGGGGCTCCCCGAAGAGTACCTGCTCTCCTCCTCCCTGCGCGTGCCGGACGGCAGGTTC
Organism: Aeriscardovia sp.; assembly: GCA_017632535.1. Taxonomy (GTDB): domain Bacteria; phylum Actinomycetota; class Actinomycetes; order Actinomycetales; family Bifidobacteriaceae; genus RGIG1476. Next base: position 12,246 of record JAGBRC010000017.1, read on the forward strand.
CGCAAGAAGGTGCTGCGCAGCGAAGACAAGGTAGTGGGAAGGTACGACGGAAGGGTGTCCGGATACGACACCGATCCCGAGAGCGCGGACCAGACCTTCATAGTCGACGACGCCTTCCTTTCCCCCGCCTACGAAGCTACAGTGAACGACTACCTCAGGCGCACCCTGGGGTGGGACACCGATAAGGAGCGCATCGCCTTCGCGCCCTTCGACTGGACCTCCACCGTGCCCGGAAAGGGATGGGTGTGGACCCACAAGCTCCCCGACCACGTGAAGGCCGACGAGTGGGGATACGTTCCCTTCCCCAACACCCTCCACGACATGTGCTACGCCATCCTCCAGGAGCCCAAGCTCAAGATAATGCTGGGCAACGGGTACTATGACATGGCCACCCCCTTCTACCAGACAGAGTACGATGTGGACCACATCGAGCTGCCTGCTGAACTAAAGGGCAACATCGCCCTTACCTACTACAAGTCCGGGCACATGATCTACACCGTCAAAGAGGCCCTCACCAAGCTGTACTCCGATCTCAAGAAGTTCTATGCGGCAGATGCCAAGGATATGCCGTCCATAGATGAGAGGCCCGCCGCCGGGAAGCTCAACCTCTAGTAAAAGCAGATTTTTTTCTGCGCGATAATGTCAGGTTTCGGTTTGAACCTGACATTATCATTTTTTGAGTACAGAAAGAGAAAGGGGACTTGTGGCAGACAACAAACTTGAGGCGCTGGTTTCGCTGGCAAAGCAGAGAGGGTTCGTGTTCCCCACGGGCGAGATTTACGGGGGCACCAGGTCCGCTTGGGACTACGGTCCGCTGGGAGTCGCGCTGAAGGAAAACATAAAGCACCAGTGGTGGTACTACATGGTAACTTGCCGCCCCTCCGTCGAGGGGGTGGACACTTCCATCATCCTCCCTCCGGAAGTCTGGGTGGCTTCCAAGCACGTCACCGTTTTCAACGACCCCCTGGTGGAGTGCCTGGGGTGCCACAGGCGCTACAGGGCCGACAACCTTGAAGAAGAGTGGGCGGCCAAGCACGGAGGGGAGGAGAGGGACATCTCCTCCATCCCCTGCCCCACCTGCGGGAAGTGCGACTGGACCGAGCCTAGGGACTTCAACATGATGCTGCGCACCAACCTGGGGCCCGTGGAAGACGAAAACAGCCTCCACTACCTCAGGCCCGAGACCGCCCAGGGGATCTTCATCGACTTTCTCGAGGTCCTCTCCTCCTCGCGTCAAAAGCCCCCCTTCGGAATAGCGAATATAGGCAAGTCCTTCAGAAACGAGATCACCCCCGGAAACTTCATCTTCCGCACGAGAGAGTTCGAGCAGATGGAGATGGAGTACTTCGTTCCTCCCGAGCAGGACGAAAAGTGGCATTCTTACTGGATAGAGGAGAGGAAGAGGTGGTACACGGGCTTGGGGATAAAGGAAGAAAACCTGAGGCTATTCGAACACCCCAAAGAGAAGCTCGCCCACTACTCCAAGAGGACGGTGGACATAGAGTACAAGTTCGGCCTAGATTCCCTGCAATGGGGGGAGCTGGAAGGCATAGCCGACAGGACCGACTTCGACCTTAAAACCCATTCTGAGGCGTCCGGACGCAGCCTCTCCTACTTCGATCCCTCCACAGGGGAAAGGTATTTCCCCTACGTCATAGAGCCGGCAGCCGGCCTCACCCGCTCCCTTATGGCCTTCCTCATGGACGCTTACGACGAAGATGAGGCAGTTTCCGCCGAAGGCAAGGCAGAAAAGCGGACAGTGCTTCACCTCGACCCCAGGCTCGCGCCGATTAAAGCGGCCGTTTTGCCCCTTTCCAAAAAGGAGCCCCTCCTCTCCATGGCGTCAGATTTGGCCCAAAAGCTCCGCCTTGCTGACCTCAATGTGGCTTTCGACTCTGCCGGCGCGATCGGCCGAAGGTACCGAAGGCAAGACGAGATCGGCACCCCCTGGTGCTTCACCGTAGACTTCGATTCCCCGGAGGATAAGAGCGTGACTGTGCGCTACAGGGACTCTATGGCCCAGGAGAGGATCGCAATTGACGAAGTAAAGCCCTTCCTCCTCTCTTCTCTTTCCTCCCTCTCCCTTGCCCCCCACGAGATCGCATGAGCCAGCCTGAAAAAAGCGAGCTTCGCAAGGAGAGAAACAGGCAGACCCTTCTAAAGGCCAAGATCGTCCCTTCCTCTTGTCCGCAAGAAGGGGCCCCTTCGCCCGAGGGGGCTTTTTCGGTAAAACCGCTACATTTGGGGCCCTTGACGCTGGAAACCCCAATGCTCCTTTCGCCGATGGCCGGGGTGACCAACTGGCCTTTCAGGGTTCTTTGCCAAAGGTTTGGCGGCGGCGGGATGTATGTGGCTGAAATGATCACTTCCCGGGCCCTCATAGCCGGAAACGAAAAAGCCTTTCAGCTGCTCAGCTTTTCCCCCGAAGAAAGGATTCACTCCCTCCAGCTTTACGGAGTAAATCCCAAGGCGGTGTACCTGGCCGCAAAGATCGTCCTAGACAGGGTCAAAGTCGACCACATAGGGCTGAATTTCGGATGCCCGGTTCCCAAAATTACCCGGCGCGGGGGAGGATCCGCGCTTCCGTGGAAATACGACCTGTTTGCAAAAGTGGTGGGAGCCGCCAAAAAAGCCTGCGAGGGCTCCCAGATCGCGCTCACCGCCAAGATCAGGATCGGAATTGACGAAGATCACAAAACTTACCTCGAGGCCGGAAAGATTGCCGAACAGGAAGGGGCGGACGGGGTAATTCTTCACGCCAGAACTTGCGCTCAGTACTACGGAGGGCATTCGCAGTGGGGAACTATAGGGGAGCTGAAGCGCTCGCTTTCCATACCGGTGATCGGCAATGGCGACATCTTTTCTGGCCAGGACGCCGTAGACATGATGCGGGAGACGGGATGCGACGCAGTGGCGGTCGGAAGGGGATCGCAGGGCCGTCCCTGGCTGTTTTCCGACATATCCGCCGCTTTTAGGGGGGAAAAGCAGGTGACAGTCCCACTCCTAGGAGAAGTTGTTTCATGCATAGAAGAGCATTTCTCCATGATGGTTAAATTCATGGATGGGAATGAAGAGAGGGCCGCCAGGGCCATGAGGTCGCACTTTGGCTGGTATCTGCGCGGCTACCCTATAGGCGGGGAAGCCAGGAGCGCCATTATGCAGAGCAGCAGCCGTGAGGAGCTATTCTCCCTGCTGGACGGCTTAGATCCGGATCTGGGCCCTAACGAAGAGACGGTGACATCTACAAGGGGCAGAAGCGGATTTCAAAAGAAAGTCCACCTCCCTTACGGCTGGCTCGACTCCCACAACCTGACTGAAAAGGAAGAAGAGGAGCTTTTCGGCCTGGATGTCTTAGATGCTTCTTATTGATTGCGAAAGTTCTAGACCGGATTTTGACATTCGGTCAGACGCCGATCAAAAACCGGCACTAGGAGTGAGGCACTATAAAAATGGAAGGATATGCAGCACATGGCTTTCGGCTTGACAAAGGGAAACCTGTAATCCGAATAGCGTGCGTCGGAGGCGGAGGAGGGAACGCTATCAACCGCATGGTAGATGCGAAGCTGCAGGGCGTCGAATTTATCTCCATCAATACCGACATGCAGGATATCGTGCGTTCGAAAGCCGATCAGACGATTGCGCTGGCTGACGAGG
>JAGBRC010000018.1 GCA_017632535.1 Aeriscardovia sp.
ATCGGACCTGCGACCCCTTCGGTGTGAACGAAGTGCGCTACCGCTGCGCTAATCGCCCTTAAAAAGTGGGCGATGCAGGAATCGGACCTGCGACCCCTTCCGTGTCAGGGAAGTGCGCTACCGCTGCGCTAATCGCCCAATCTGGTGGATGGGAGGTGGGTATGAGAGTCGAACTCATCTAAACGGTTTTGCAGACCGTTACCTAACCGCTTGGTTAACCCACCATGGTTTTAAAAAACCCTGAGCGGACAACGGGACTCGGACCCGCGCTCTCGACCTTGGCAAGGTCGCGCTTTACCAACTAAGCTATGTCCGCACGCGTTTTCCACGCGCCAATTATTCTATCTAAGACGTTTCTGTAAATCAAGGGAAAGGATTGAAAATAGGGCGAGATTGAAAATTCCATGGCGTGTGATATTTTTTATGTAAGCGGGCTGTAGCGCAGCTTGGTAGCGCACCTCGTTCGGGACGAGGGGGTCACAGGTTCAAATCCTGCCAGCCCGACTTCTCTTCTCATTCTTTCCTTTCTTCCCAAAAAGTCTTTCATTCCTTCGCTTATACTCATTGGGATCATGGCTCGTCAAATGCCACTTGCCGCACCATTTGCACTGGTACACGAACAGCGTTACGCCCCGCTTAAAATACGTCTCCTGGACTTCCTTCTGCGCTTGCGCAGGGGAGGCGTACATTATCTTGTCAGATACCTGGCAGCGCTTAGGTTCAAAGAAATACACTCATATCAATATAGACCTAAACGCGCATGGCTTGGTTTTGAGAGCGAGGAGCTTGAAATGATAAGAACAAGCGAAGAAGATATGGACTTAAAGAAAATTGCCGAAAGCGGGCAGACATTCCGGACTAAAGAGGTCTCTGCCGGCCTCTACCGTTTTGTATGCCGAGAGTCTGCCATTTTCATTTCTCGAAAAGGGGCTGGTAAATTTGAAGTTTCCTGCACCCCAGAAGAGTGGGAAAAGATTTGGATTCCTTATTTTGACTTAGATGAGAGTTATAAATTCGATCCCAAAGACTTTGAAAATCCCTATCTTAAAAAAGCCGTGGAAGCTGGAAAGGGAATAAGAATTTTAAGACAAGATCCTTGGGAATGCCTTATAAGCTTTATAATTTCGCAAAGAAAAAATATCCCCGCCATAAGTTCGTGTGTGGAGAAAATGAGCGAAGAGCGCGGGAAAGACATTTTTACCCCCTCGGGAATAGCGAAAGCCTTTCCGAGGCCCGAAGCGCTCACAAAAGACCTTTCAGACTTCAAGCTGGGGTACCGAGAAGAATATGTTAAAGAAGCGGCGCAGGAGGTGGAGGAGGGGAAAATAGATCTCAAATCTTTGTGCAGCCTCCCAGATGCGGATCTCAAAGCAAAACTGAAGGAAATAAGGGGAGTTGGTGAAAAGATTGCCAACTGCGTTTCGCTTTTCGCCTATCACCGAACAGCGTGCGCGCCGATAGATGTTTGGATAGAAAAGATCATAAATAACTGGTTTGGAGGCGAAAATCCATTTCCAGCCCTGGGCGACAAAGCGGGGATAATCCAGCAATACCTGTATTTTTACGCCCGGTCTATCTAGGCCTCCTGCTAGCCGCCTCATTAGCTTTTGTCGCCAGTTCGTCTATGCGCTTCAAAACTGGAGAAGGGGATGGAAGCTGAGATATTCCGTAGCGGTTAAGCTGGGCCTTCTCTATCAGAAAATCAGCCAGTTTTGGGTTTTTAGACAGCACAGGCCCATGAAGGTAGGTGCCTATGGCATTGTTTATTATTGCACCGTCAAAACCGTCCTTGAGGTTGTTGCCGGATCCTGAAACAACCTTTCCCAAAGAGCGCAGGCGGGAGGAGAAATAAGTCTGCCCCGAGTGATTTTCGTATCCCACAAGCCTGCCGAACAGATCAGATTCTTCGACAAGATTCCCTATAAGCCTGTCAGAAGTGGCCTCAGTATAAAGGTCAAAGACAGAAATACCTGGAATCTTTTTTCCAGAATTTGTAAGAAAATACTTGCCAAACAGCTGGTACATACCGCATATCATGAGCATCGGCACCCCTTGAGCCGCAAGTTCACGCAGCCTTTCCCCCCTACGCTGCAAATCGTCAAAAATATTTTTTTGGCCCGAATCCTGGCCTCCTCCCCCCAGGACCATATCAATGTGCTCCGGGAAGTCATCCCCAGGATTATAAAAATGCACCACCGGCTCAAAGCCATAGAAGGCGAGCCTTTTTGCAACTATGAGAACATTGCCCATATCCCCATAAAAACTCATGTCATTGGTGTAAAGGGAGAGGATATCAATCTGCCGCATACAAATTCTTTCCTTTGCTTTTGTCCAAATCCAAAAGGAGTTTGCGGAGGGAGAGCATGGAGGTGTAACTGGTGAATATTACCTTCTCGCGGGGCCCCTCGAGAAATCCTCCAAGGGCCTTTTCAATATTGAGATCTGCCCTCCTGACCTCTTTTCCGTTGTATTCAAGGCAAAGAGCCATGTCAAAGGCCCTCTCTCCTGTAACTTCTTTGACTTTTGACAGATTTGAATAGTCGACGTCGTATATCCAGCTCACATCCCTGCCATCCGGGCTTTCATCATTTAGAGCAACCATTACGTCTTTGCCCTGCAGGGGAATGGCGCGAAGCGCAGAAGAAAATCCGACGGGATTTTTAACCAGCACCATCTTGACTTGTGCGCCCCCAATACGAAATTCTTCCCCCCTCCCGAAGGCTGGGCGCACCTTTGAAACGGCTTCAACTATCGCTTTTGGCGAGAGGTCTACTGCCCTATAGCGCCCTTTTCCCCCAATTTCGGGACAGCAATCACAAACACTTAAAATCCCTGCAATAGCTGCGGCGGCGTTTAAAAAGTTAAAACTTCCCTCCACACCCATCTCAACCGTGAATTCGCTTCCCTTCACCTCGAAGGTGGCTTCGCTGCCTGAGATTCCTTTCAAGAGGACCTGAGCTTGAGAATCTGGAGCTTTGGGAGAAAAACTCTGGCGCATACATACCAAGTTTTCATCCCTGGGAAAAAGGGGGGCGAGGGCGGGATCGAAGTCGTAGAAAGAGACTTTTGCCCCTTTTGCCAGAGACGAAAAAGACTTCACCCTTTCCCCCTCTCCGTTTAAAACGAGTCCTTTTGTTGCGCAAGAGGCAACCTGTCCGAGCATGGATTCTACAGAATCTCGCTCACCGTACCTATCCAGTTGATCCCTTGAACAGTTCAAGATGAGGGCGTAAGAGGGCGGGAACTGTTGGCAAAACACAGGGGCCCATGCCTCATCCAACTCGAAAACTCCTATATCGCAAGGGAGTTTGCCCGAAATAGACATGAGGGGAAGGAGAGAAGAAATGATGCCCCGAGTAAAATTCGCCCCAGAGTCATTTGTAGCAACCTTCAGCCCCATCTCTCGCAAAGCCTGGGAGATTAAGCGAGCTGTCGTAGTTTTGCCGTTTGTGCCGCAGATTATCATCGTCCCCAGAGGCAGCTGGCTCAAAGCTGAAGACAAAAAACCCTTATCCAGCTTTTCTATGACCAGCCCAGGAAGGGAATGGCCCCTTTTCAAGATGCCGCAGGCGCCCTGGACGCTCTTGCCTACAGCCACGCTTAGGGGAGAACACATTTTTTCCAATTTGCATCTCCGATCGCTTTTTCAGCGGAAAATTAAAACTCCAAAAAATCCTATAAAGTAAAAGCACAGGCTCAAGATGAAAGACGAAAGAGAGTAGAAAAGCGCCTTCTTCCACCCTTTCCGGACTTTCGCCAGCATTGCGATCACGGTTCCCAAGACAGCAAATGAGGAATACCCGCACAAAAATCCCGAACAAGCTATCTCGACAAAAATGGGGGAAACTTCCACGAGCGTAATCATGGCGTTCAAAATGCCGCATATGAGGCATGCAACCAGGCTGGCTGCAAATATGCTCACGGCCCAACTACCCTTTAAACGCGAGAAGAGCTTGTCTTGGCAAAATCTCAGCACAGTTCCCAGGGCGGAAGTTACGGTAACTAAGATTCCAATCCACATATTGACGACCTAATATCCGTGGCGCGCCCCCAAGGCGTGCTTTTTTTCCTTGATACCCGATGGAGCCCTGGAAACTTTGTGTCTCTTGCCTACAGCTTTTTTACCCGATCCCAGCCATATTCCCAAAGCGCTGCAAACTATGCAAGCTACAAAATTTGCGCACACATAAAAAACAAGGATCCATATCTCCGGCTGCAGAGCGACTAAGGAAACCTGAGAAAATACCAAGTCAAAAGCCGTAAAGCTGGCAGCGGCTGCTTGTGTGGCGAAGGTATACCATTTCCCCCGCATCGAAGGAAAGCGGAATCTGAAGACGGCTACAAGAAACCCGAAGGCGAAAGCTCCTAGGGAATTTATGACAAGGTATGTCCAATTCCAGCCGTAAAAACCAGGACTGGAAAAATTGAGGAAGCTTGCAACTACAACCCTCAAAGCCGCGCCTGCTAGAGCGCCTACAAATACCAAAATCGCTTCGCGTAGGAAATGACTTCCCGATGCGCCGCTGTGCCGTGCCCTGCTAATCTCCCTCTTCCTCCGCTCGGTCCGAGATCGACAAAACTATTCTATGTTGTCGCCACACACTTCAAAAATCCAGGATGAATCCGCCCTCCGCTTCCCCCTTTCAACGCTCCTTCGCCTTATAGGCGAGAGCGCCACAACCTTCCCAGGGGTGGCAGAGCGGCAGTTCTAATTGCGATGGCGAGATCTCTGCCTTTTCCCCTATGGGCACAATGGGGCTGCTGCAGGCATTTTGGCGTTATAGGCGATTTTTTATCGGTTCCAAAGATTTTCCAGACGGCGTTTACAGGCCGATCCAATGCGGAGGCAGAAAATTCATCTTTGTGGAGAACTTGAAATTGCAAAGCTGCAAGCTTTTTGCCCTTCCTTACCCTTTTGCTCAGGACAGAAAGACTTTTAAGTAAATTGAACTTGTCAGTCTGTTATCGGTCTATGAATTTTGAAGAAAAATTAAGTTTATAGCCAATTTCTACCCGCTCTTTGGAATATTTTAGATGGCAGACTGGGATCTTGGGGAGGAAAATTTATTTCAAAAAAAGTCCCGCCACTTCGACGTGGTGCGTAGAAGGATAGAGATCGAAGCCCTTCAAAGATGCCATAGAATACCCGTCCTCCGCTAAAAATCCGCAGTCTCTGGCAAAAGTCGTGGGATTACAGGAGACATATACGAGGGCCGGGACGCCCTTTTTGCCAAGCTCTCCACACACTTCCCTCCCCAGTCCGGCACGCGAAGGGTCGGCCACAGTCAGGTCAGGGGTGGTTCCCAAAGATGGGATTGCTTTTGCCACTTCTCCCCGCCTTATATCAAATCTGGGGTCCTTTCCCGCATTCTTTCTGGCGGCTTCCACCGCCAGCGGGGCCTGCTCCACGCTTTTAACCTCCCCAAACAGCGATCCCAGAGGGAGGGTAAATAGTCCGGACCCGGAATAAAGATCCCATGCGCGCTTTCCGGAAAATTCTTTGGCCAGGGAAAAAACATAAGAAACTAGAGTCTGTGCGGCGAGAATGTGGACCTGCCAAAAGCAGTCTTGGCGCACCTTGTAATGGTAGCGGCGATCTGCGAGGGTCACTTCTTCAGAGAGCTCCCCTTTACCCGAAACTATCTTTCCGCCTACAGATATGGAAAAGTTTCCTTCTTCTTTCCCATTGCCGATAGAAAGCCTCACGGGGGCGTTTGCGGGCAGGCCGCCGCCCCAGATTCCGGCCTTGCCGGCCTCCTGCAAAAGAGGAGCGCAACAGAGTGGCATTGTCCGAATTGGGACTAAGCTCCGGCTTCCTCGCTTTCGCATGGAAGGAAAGCCCTGTTTGTTGGCCACAAGGTCTATCCTGCTTCTCCAGTAAAGCCCCCCGTTGTCGACGTCGAACTGCAGCCTTTCTACGGGGCACTCTGCCTTCACTTTGGCCAGCCGCTCCAGCTGACTCTCTATCACCTGCCTTTTCCATTCGATTTGCCCCTCTAGGCTCACATGGCAAAGGTCCGCCCCGCCCAGGCCTCCCCCTTGCGAGACAGGGCCTGCCTCAGGCCATGAAGGAGGGACCCGGAAAGGCGAGGGCGAATACACTTCTTCAACTTCCCCCGTCCAAAACTTGTCGGAAGGCCTGGCTGGCTCGTCTATGCAGATCAGCTCATCTTCCCCCGGAAGGGCGAAACGCACGAAGACCACGCGCCCGTCCACGTGCGCCACGCACCTGCCCTGATCTGCGAACCTTTCGATGAGGACCCTGTACTTTTTAGCGGCCATATTTCCTGAGCCTGTCGATCCTCTTTATCTGGGGAGAAATTATCATCCAGCATGCCCACACCGTCACCGCGTAAAGCGGGATTCCCAGGACCAGGTGCAGGGTGCCCAAGACGTCTATGTTGTCTGCAAAGTAGAAAGGCACCTCTATCACGAGGCGGATAGAAAAGAGCGCTACCCACACCCAGGTGGCCCTCATATAGGCTTTGTGGAGGGGTTTATCCCCGTTCCACTCCTTTGCCCAGGCCCTGAGGCCGTTTTTCGGAGGGGTATGGAAAAATTCCACCAAAATCCCGAGGATGGGGAACCTGCACAGAAGTGTGATGAGGAAGATTATGACTGCGCAGAAGTCCAAAATAAAGGCCGGAAGGTAATAGTTTCGGGCGCTATGGCTAATGACTGCGGCTCCGAGGTATATGGCCGAAAGGATGAGGCCCACGATGGCGCTCCTCATCTTCTCGCGCATTATAAATCTCCATGCTATGAAGAACAGGGAGATTCCTATAGAGCAGACCACCGCTATAGACAGCTTGTGGGTGCAGATGAAGAGGATGAGGAAGATGGCGCTGGGGCCCACCGCTTCGAAGATCCCCCTCCATCCGCCTACGGCGGCCATAAATGAGAAAGTGTCGCTTTGCGCTATGGAGGCAAAGCCCTTCTTTCCGCCTCCCCCTCTCGCTTCGGGCTGAACCGTGCCATCGGGCGCCGCTTCGGGCCGAAAGGCGGAAGAAACCACCCTCCTGCCTTTCCTTTTTTCGGACTCTTCTTCCATTCTCCTCTTTACTTTCGCTCAGTCACCGGATTTCTGTAAACATGGGGCCCCTTTGCAGGGTCTCCTGAACGCTCTGCTTGGTTTTTACGTCCACCATTTCCGGGCCTTCCCCCGCCTTGGCTTTCGCTATGTTTTCCGGAAGAAGCTGGGGAGGGAATACAAGAGGAACCGGATCTCCGGGCGCGAGGGGCTCTTTTCCCCTGTCGGCGATCACGGTGGAAAAGAAGCTGTCCAAGAACTCCTTTTCCACCCCTCCCGTAGCGGCAGGGCCTGCAAAGATGCCTCTCAGCATCCAGCGGGGCCCGTCCACCCCTACAATCCTGGTGGGGATCACCACCCCCTCCCTCACCTTGGTGTCGAAGAAGATTTCAGGGCCGAAGGCTCCCTCCGCCTCCCTGGATCCCTTCTGGGAAGAGAGGATGTCGCCCCTCAGCTCCTCCCAAAACCTTACCCTCCTGGGGGAAGCTAGAAGGGTGAGTTTGAGAGAAGAAGAGCCGTAGCTGAAAGTGAGGTCGACTATGCTCTTTCTGTCCGGAGAAGGGGAAAGGTGCATCGAGAGGCCGGGCTTGCCCAAAATTTTCAGGGCGCCCAAATCGAGGTACTCCCCCTCTGGGGCGTCCGGGTCGTCCACATCGTAAGGCCCGGGCCTCTGGGGCCCTTCCTGGCTCTCTTCGAGCTCCTCTTCCTCTATATCCCTCTCTTCTCTTTCCTCTTTGTCTTCTTTCAGCTCCTCTTTGTCTTCAGCCTTGTTTTTGTCCCGCTTTTTAAACACTCTTCCTCCTAGCACTCGTATTCGACGCTCACCGGGGCGTGGTCGCTGAAGCGTTGGCTGTAAGAAGGCGCCCGATAAATGGAAAACCTTTCCGCCTTGTCGGCCAGATTCGGACTCGCCAGCTCATAGTCCAGCCTCCATCCCACGTCCCTGTCAAAGGCCCTCCCCCTATAGCTCCACCACGAGTAGGGCCCAGGGCTCTCACCCTGCAGCATTCTGACCTCGTCTTTAAGTCCTAAAGAAAGCCACTTGTCCAAGTAGGAGCGCTCTTCGGGAAGGAATCCAGAGCTTTTCAGGTTCTCTTTGGAATTCTTGATGTCCAGGGGAGTGTGGGCGATGTTGAGGTCTCCGCAGATGAGGAGCTCCCCCTCGCTTTCGGCAAGCAGCTCCTCAATTCTCGAAGTGGCTCGATCGAGGAAACGGTATTTTTGAGCCATCTTTTCCCCGTCGGCGCTGTCTCCCGAATGGACGTAGGCGCACACCAACGTCACATACATCCCGCTTTTGAAGCGAACTCCCGCCTCAATCCACCTGCCGGTGTCTACATCGTCATCTAGGCCTTTGAGCCCAAAAGACAGGCTTTCAAAGGGCAGTGCGCTGAAAACCGCTACCCCGGCCCTCCCGGGGATCTTGCAGACTTGGTGGGCGATATAGAGCCTTTTACCCCTAGAAGAGTAGATATCGGAAACAGCTGAAAAAATTGGCCCCAGGGCGGGCTCGGGCGCCCTGACTTCCTGAGCGCACAAGACATCCGGGAGAGCTTCCTGTATCCAGTCCCCCAGGCCTTTCCTCCACGCGGCCCTCATGCCGTTCAGATTCGATGTGGAAATAAGCGTCGTCATCGGTACTTATTTTAAAACCGCGCGGTTATTTTTTGGCTGAGAACCATTTTTTTGGAAGCAGGGCTGCCACAATTTGGACGGCTATCATCCCAAAAAGCCAGATGTATCCGGCAGACGCGCTGAAAAAAGTCGTGAAAGCGGAGGAGGAGGCCGGAACTAAGATGCTCCCTCCAGCCCCTTCAAAGAGCGCCAAGATCCATGCCAGGGCGCTTGAAAAGGCCAGGCCCGCGCCTACGCCCGCTATACCGCGGGCTCGGCGCGCCAGAATGGAAGTCAAAAAGACGAGAAGGAGCGAGACCAAAAGGCCCCAGGGAAATGGGCCGTCGACCCCGTCTCTAGAAATTACGGTGCCGATGAAGGCCGCCGCCGCCGCGAAGAGCGCAATCCTGACCCAAGCCAGAACTGCTCTGCCTATTTGGCCTCCCTGGCCTGCCTGGCGCGCCACTTGTACCACTGCTCCCTGTCCAAAATGATCTTCCTGACCCTTATGGCCTCGGGGGTGACTTCCACGCACTCGTCTTCAGCTGCAAAGTCCAAGGCTTCTTCAAGGCTCAGGGTTATGGGCGGGGTCAAAGTCTCCAGTACGTCTGCGGTGGAAGATCGCATATTGGTCATGTGCTTGGCCACGGTTATATTCACGTCCAGGTCGCTAGGCTTGTTGGCTATCCCTACAACTTGCCCTTCATACACCTGGCTCTGGGGCTCTACAAAGAAGACGCCCCTGGCCTGAAGGTGCTGCATGGCATAGGGCGTGGCGGCCCCGCGAGTGTCTGAAACCATGGAGCCGCTCTGCCTGGTCACAATGTCTCCGGCCCAAGGCTTGTAGCCGGTGAGGATGGAAGAGCTCACGGCCGTGCCGTGGGTATCGGTCAAAAGCTTGGCCCGGATGCCTATAAGGCCCCTGGAGGGGACAGAAAAGACCAGGCGAACCCAGCCGGAGCCGTGATCTTTCATCGAGATCATGACCCCCTTGCGCAGGGCCATTAGCTGGCTGACGGCCCCCACAAATTCGCTTGGGACGTCCACCGTGGCTTCTTCAAAAGGCTCGAGGAGTTCTCCAGATTCTCCTTTGCGGGTCACCACCTGCGGGCGCCCCAAGGTGAGTTCGTACCCTTCCCTCCTCATCTGCTCGGCAAGAACGGAGAGCGCGAGCTCCCCTCTCCCCATTACCTTCCACATGTCGGGGCGGTCGGTGGGCAGAACCTTTATCGACACGTTTCCCACAAGCTCCCGATCCAGCCTGTCTTTGAGCATTCTGGCCGTGAGCTTATGGTCCTTGCCCTCGGTTCCGGCCAAGGGAGAATCGTTCACCCCGAAAGTCATGGAGATGGCGGGCTCGTCTATGTGGATCACCCCGAGGGGCCTAGGATCTGCCAAGTCCACTATGCTCTCCCCTATCATGATGTCTTGCACTCCGGCCACGGCCACGATGTCTCCGGGGCCGGCAGAAGGGGAGGGGAGGCGAGTGAGGCCGGAAGTTCTGAGGAGCTCGGTTACTTTGAAGCTCTCCATCCCTTTTTCCCTCACCAATCCGTAGGTCTTGCCCTTTTCAATCATCCCGTTGTAGACCCGGATGAGGCCCAGGCGCCCCAAAAAGTCGGATGAATCGATATTGGTCACGAGGGCCTGGAGGGGGGAATCGGGATCATAGGAGGGGGCGGGGATCTCGTTTACGAGGGCGGCAAAAAGCGGCTCCAAGTCTTCGTTGGCCGGCATCTGCCCGTCTTTGGGGCGCACGGTATCCGCCCTTCCCGCCTTGGCGCAGGCGTAGAGGATCGGAAGGGAGCAGAGCTTGTCTATGTCGACTTCAATTCCTTCCGCCATCACGTCTTCTGCCAGAGACAAAAGAAGGTCGGTAGTTTCTCCTACAACTTGGGCGATCCTGGAGTCGGGCCTGTCTGTCTTGTTTATTACAAGTATTATGGGCAGCTTCGCTTCCAGGGCCTTGCGCAGCACGAACCTGGTCTGGGGCAAAGGGCCTTCGGAGGCGTCCACGAGGAGGATCGCCCCGTCCACCATGGACAGTCCCCTTTCGACTTCGCCCCCGAAGTCGGCGTGGCCCGGGGTGTCTATGAGGTTTATAGTGATGCTCTCCTGGCCCAACTCTCCCGCAGCTTTGCCGCTGTATTTTATCGCGGTGTTCTTGGCCAGGATGGTTATCCCCTTCTCCCTCTCTATCTCTCCGCTGTCCATCACCCTTTCAGGTACCTTTTGCCTATCGGAAAAGGCGTGGGCCTGCTTAAGAAGAGCGTCGACAAGCGTGGTCTTGCCGTGGTCCACATGGGCTATTATGGCTACGTTCCGTATATCGGGTTTGATCATAAGTCCCTGTTTCTCCAGTCGAGTTAAGCTATAAATTTTTTGGCCAAAATTTCATAGGTGGCGTCCCTGTACTCTTTCGCCACCTTATGGTCAGGCGCAAAGAAAGTAATTGGAGCACCTGCCACCGATGCGTCGGGGAGCTTTATAGATCTCGAAATCGTTGTGTGGAAAAGCTTGTCCCCAAAGGCCTCGTAGAGCCTGTCTAAAGATTCCTGGGCGTGATTGGTATTGGTGGTGTACATGGTGGGGAGCACCCCGAAAACTTCCAGGGAGGGATTTATTCGGTTTTTCACTTTCTTTATCGAATCCATGAGCAGAGCTACGCCCCTCAAGGCGAAGTATTCAGTCGAGACAGGTATTATCACCCCATCGGCCGCGGTGAGGGCGTTGACGGTGAGAAGCCCCAGCGAAGGCTGGCAATCGATAAGTACGGCGTCATAGTCCCCGAGAATCGGAGACAGCACTCCTTGCAGGACTTTTTCCCTCCCCATTTCGTTTACAAGCTGCACCTCAGCCGCCGACAGATCTATGTTTGCCGGCAAAAGATCCAGCCCCTCGAAGCGCGTGTGAATGATGGACCCCTTCACATCTGGATCAGGATCGAAGAGAAGATCATAAATAGTCCTCTCTTCATTGTTCCCATCGACTCCCAGCCCCGCAGTGAGCGCCCCCTGGGGATCGAAGTCCACTGCGAGGACTTTTCTGCCCAGCTGCGAGAGGACTCCTGCGATGTTTATCGTACTGGTAGTTTTGCCCACGCCGCCCTTTTGATTTACCACGGCTATCACGGGAGCTTTGTCGCGCCTATGCAGCGGCGGGGGGCAGAAAGGCTCAAATTCGCGCCCTAAAAGATCTTTTGCCATTAAAACCGATCCGAAGAATAGTTGGCAGATGCCCTGCGCAAATGTATAATTACTTTTCAGCGGGCTGTAGCGCAGCTTGGTAGCGCACTCGGCTGGGGGCCGAGGTGTCGCAGGTTCAAATCCTGTCAGCCCGACTTTTTATGCAGCCTTTAAGGCCGCTTTTTTGTGCCTACGCGGCGATGTGGTCGACGGGCTTGTTCACGTCTTCCGGCAGTGCGGCTTTCGCCTGGGAAACGAGGGAAGAGAAAACTTCAGGATCCTGGACGGCGAGATCTGCCAAAGAGCGCCTGTCGAGTTCCACTCCGGCCAGGCGCAGGCCTTGGATGAAGCGGTTATAGGTCAGGCCTTCTTCCCGGGCTGCCGAGTTGATCCTCTCTATCCAAAGCTTCCTAAACTGCCCAGCGCGGTGGCGGCGGTCCCTGAAAGAGTAGTTAAAAGAGTGCAGGAGCTGCTCTTTGGCCCTCCTGTAGGATCTGCTCCTGGCCCCCCTGTAGCCTTTTGCCCGTTCAAGCACTACGTGGCGCTTCTTGTGCGCGTTTACAGCTCTCTTTACTCGTGCCATTTTTAACCTCTATTTCTTCTTCCCGAGCATTCTCCATGTAACTTTGTCCTCGCACTGGGCGATCTGGGCATCGGCGCTCAGTTCGCGCTTCTTGTGCGCGCTCTTGCACTCCAGGTGGTGCCTCATGCCGCACCCGCACGCTATGAGCTTTCCGGAACCTGTTACCTTCATGCGCTTGGCTACGGCCCGCCTAGTTTTCGACTTGGGCATCTTCTTCCTCCTTAGTCTGTTCTGCTTGCGCTTTTTCTTTGGCCACAAGGTGGGCAGCCTGCCTGCTCAGCCTCTCGGCCTTGGCCTCTTCTCCCCTGCGCCTCTGCTCTGATTCGGTGTGCACCTTCTTTACTTTAGGCGTGAGGGTCATGTAGATGTCCCTGCCGTCCTGCCTGGGCTGGCTCTCGATGGTGCTGATATCTGCTACGTCCTGGGCCAGGTGGAATAGGAGCTCTTTTCCTCCGATGGGATGCGCCCTCTCCCTCCCCCTCAGCATTATGGTCACTTTGACCTTGTCTCCGCCTTGGAGGAACTTGCGGGCGTGGTTCTCCTTCGTCTCGAAATCGTGATCATCGATTTTCAGACGGAACCTTATCTCCTTGAGCTCTGCCCTGTTCTGGTTACGCTTGGCCTTGCGCTGCTTAACCGTCTCGTCGTACTTGAACTTACCGTAGTCTATGAGCTTGACCACGGGGGGGACGGCCTGGGAGGCCACTTCCACCAAGTCCAGATTGGCTTCCCTGGCGAGGTTTAGGGCGGTGGAGGTGGAAATCACTCCCACTTGCTCGCCGTTGGGGCCGATCAAGCGGACTTGAGGGGATTTGATCTCCTCGTTAATCCTTAAATCGCTTATAACTTCTCCAATCCTTAGAGTGAGAAAGTCAAAATAACGCACTTGCAATCAAACCCAGCGCCACGAAAGGCACTCAGGTGGGATTTCTCCTCTTTCTTGATTTTTCAAGCTGGCGCTCACAATGATACTCCTGGAGTGCGATGAAATTAAAACTGTGGGTATATCCTAGAAAAAGAGTACAGTACATGGGAGTTTGGATCAGCTTATGGACCCTGCGCAAGAAGAGGACCCCAAAAAAATATTTGAACGCCAGGCGTTGCCCGCTGTAGACATGCTTTACAGGCAGGCCATGAAATATACAAACAACCCTTTTGATGCCGAGGACCTTGTGCAAGACACTTTTGAAAAGGGCTTCAAGGCTTTCAGCTCTTTTAAACCCGGCACCAATTTGGAAGCGTGGCTGAGCACGATTTTGAAAAATACTTACTTCAATCAGTATCACAAAGCTCAGAGGCGCCCCAAAAAACTCGACGCTTTCAGCGGAGACTACAGCGACAGCAAGCTATACCAGGCGGGCAAGGTGAATCCGGGCTCTGCCAAGAGCAGCGAACAGGTATATATGGACGGGCTAATTTCCAAAGACATCCTCGACGCCCTAAAGCGCCTGCCGGAAGAGAGGCGCAAAATCTTCATAGAGACCGCTGTAGATGGGAAAAGCTACAAACAAGTGGCAGAAGAAAACAATATAAAAATTGGCACCGTCATGAGCCGCCTGAACCGGGCCAGGACTCAGCTCAAAAAGGATCTGGCCGGTTACTCGGTTGCGCCCAAGCTCGCAGCTGAGTGAATTAGAATAGAAAGTTGAACGGGCAATTTACGGAGAGAGGTGAATATGCATCCCCAAAATACAGGGACGGCCCTGATAGTAATCAAGGCAGGCTGCACGGAAGTGGCTTGTATGGAGGATTTCTCTGATCTCTATCAGGCTGGGCTGGCCCTGGAGCAGCTTATGGGAAGCGAAAGCAGATTTACGGAAAGCTTCAATCCCGACAGGGATGCCGATGAGCGGGAAAGGGAAATTCTGGAACTGATAAAGCAGGTTTTAAGACCCGAAAAAGCTCCTGACGAACTGCTGGAAAAATGCTTCGCCTTGATTGAGAACATGTGATTGCCGAATTTCTGGAAGCGAAAAGGAGGTAAAGTGGCAAAGAAAGGGAGAATGCGCAGGGCCAGAAGGCACGCTGCGGCATGCCACGGCAAGAGGCCCAACGCCTAAGCCAAGAAGGAATAAAAAACGGCGGGATGTACCCGCCGCTTTTTTTGTCTCAGGTTAGAGCTCTGCGAAATAAAGCAGGGTCCTTATCATGTTGCAGGTAAATCCGTATTCGTTGTCATAGAAGGAAACGGTTCTGACAAGCTGCCCGGAAGGAGTGGTCAAAACATCGGTCTGGGTCGGATCGAAAACGCCGCCGTGGCTGTCTCCGATGATGTCGCTAGACACTATTCCGTCCCCGTTGTATCCGAAGTAGTCGGTATCAGAGAAGGCTTCCTTGAAGAGGGAGTTTATCTCTTCTTTGGTAGTCTCGCGCCCTAGGAGGGAAGTTAGCTCGGTAACGGAGCCGTCGCACACGGCCACCCTCTGGGCGTGCCCGGTGAGCTTGCCGTCAACCGAGGGGACGACCTTTCCTATCGCGCTGGCGGCACCGCTGGAGTGGGCCACAGTGTTCACTCCAGCGCTCCTGTTGCTCCTGGCATTGGAGAAGCGGGGACCGTCAAGGAGCATCTGGGAAGCGGTGTAGGCGTGGATGGTAGTCATAAAGCCCGCCTTGATCCCGAATTCCTTGTCGAGCAGCTGCACCATCGGGGCAAGGGAATTTGTAGTGCAGGAGCCTGCGGAAACTACAGTGTCTTCCTTCTTCAAAATCTTGTGGTTCACCCCATATACCACGGTCGGGGTCACGTCATCCTTGCAGGGGGCGGATACCAGGACCTTCTTCACTCCGGCCCTTATATGGGCCTGGCTCTTGTCGAAGGAAGTGTAGAACCCGGTGCACTCCAAAACGTAGTCTACGCCCTCTTCGGCTACCCAGGGGATCTGAGAGGCGTCCTTCTCGGCGTATACCCTGTAGGCCTTCCCATCGACGATGATGTGGGAGTCGTCACTTTCAACTGTCACTTCGCTGCCGTCCAGATGGCGCAGCCTGCCGTGGGTGCTGTCGTACTTGAGAAGGTAAGCGAGCATGGCCGGAGTGGTTAAGTCGTTTATGGCCACGACCTCTATCTGGTTTCCGCCTCCTTGCTGTTGGAGCTGGAAAATACGGCGGAAAGCAAGGCGCCCTATGCGCCCGAAACCGTTTATGCCTATCTTGATTGCTGACATCTGTCCCTCTTTTCCGGTAAACCCGGCTTTATTGTCCCAAATGCGGATTTATTAGGATCGAAAATAGATAATATCAGACTAAAAACTTAAAAGTGTGACAATGGTAGTTATGGATATTTTGGAAGAACTGGCAAAAGTGCCAAAGCAGCCAGAGAACCTCGCCTCCTGCGATCTGTTGGGCTTCGACACCGAAACCACGGGCCTAGGGGAAGGGAACTCAATTATCTCGGCCTCCCTGGTGCTCAGAGACAGAAAAAGCGGCGAAGACAAAGTCTTCAACTTCCTTTTAAACCCCCACGTCCCCATAGATCCCGGGGCGGCCGCCGTGAACGGGTTTACCCAAGAGTTTGTGGAAAAAAACGGAGGGGATCAGAAAAAGGGAGTGGAAAAGATGGCGCAGGCCATCCTCCTGGCCCAGCAGAAGGGCATCCCCCTAGTGGCTTACAATGCAAAATTCGATATAGCGATGCTGCAAAGCGACCTTAGAAAGGTGGGAAGGGGAGATCTGGCTGAAAAACTCTCCGGCATTTCTGTCCTAGATCCCCTCGTCTTTGATCGCGAGCTTTCTCGCCGCCCCGGAAAAAGAAAGCTCGAAAACGCCATGGAATGGTGGGGGATTTGCCCGAGGGGAGATTATCACGACGCCCAAGTAGACACCCAGGCCGCGGTGGACCTCATGTGCGCTATCTCCTCCCGCCACCCGGAGCTTCCCCTTCCCGCCATGGACTGGCAGAGGGAAGCCTACAAAAGATGGGCTGAAGGATGGAACAAATGGGCTCAAGAAAAAGGGGCCCGCAAAGTGGAAGAAGAGTGGGGGCTGTAGTGGAGAGAAGAGTGGAAGCCAGGGCGGTTGTTTCGCTTTTAAAGCAAAAGGGGCTGCTCAGGGAAGTCATCTCTCCCCAAGGGTGGGGATGCGATCCGCAAGACGCCCCGGACTGTAAAATAGACTCCCTCTCCTACAGCACCAAAGAGTGCTCCCCCTCCACGCTGCTCTTTTGTAAAGGAGCTTTTAAAGAGGAGTATCTGAAGGGGGCCCAAAACCGCATATGCGTCACTTGCTCCCCCTTCCCCTCCTTTCCCGGCACGCAGATCATAGTGGCAGACGCCGCCAAAGCCATGGCCGAAGTGGGCGCCTGGTTCTACTGCTACCCACAAGAAAGGCTGTGCCTGGCAGGAATAACGGGAACCAAGGGGAAAACTACGACGGCTTTCTTCGCCCATGCCATCCTTTCCTCGCACTTCGGGAGCTGCGCCCTGCTCTCTTCGGCGCAAAATTGCGCGGATGGGAAGAACTTCACTCCCTCCTCCCTCACAACCCCCGAGTCTTTGGACATTTTCAAGTCCCTCTCTTGCGCGCTGTCAAACGGAGTGGGGCATTTTGTGATGGAAGTGTCGAGCCAGGCATACAAGGTCTCCAGAACCTTTGGAATAGAATTTGACGCCGGCGCCTTCTTGAACATCTCCCCCGACCATATCTCGCCTTCAGAGCACCCCAACTTCGAGGATTACTTTTACTGCAAGAGGCAGCTTTTGGAAAACAGCAGGGCCGTTGTATACAGCGCGGACTTAGGGAAATTGGAAAGGCCTGTAGAAGAGGCAGCCAAAAGGAAAGGCCAAAATCTCTCCTTCTCCCTCTTTTCCCCTTCGTGCGACCTCTTTTTGAAAAAGACTGAAAAGGGCCCCGAAATATTTTTCGAAGGCAAAAGCCTCGGCGCCTTCAACCTCTCTATGGAGGGGGACTTCAATTTGGCTAACGCCATGGCAGCCATAGGCCTTGCAATAGAATGCGGCGTTCCCGCTTCATCTCCTGCCCTGCACGCTTTGGAAAAAGTTAAGGTGTCGGGAAGGATGGAAAGGCTGGACCCGGTCCCCGGGGTTGCGGTATACGTGGACTACGCCCACAACTACCTGTCTTTGGCCTCCCTCATCCGCCACGCCCAGGCATCTTTTAAAGATCCTCGCATAACCGTGGTGACGGGGGCCACGGGCACCAAAGGCCTGAACCGCAGGGAGGGCCTGGGCAAGGCCGCTTCCCTCGGGGCCGAGCGCCTCATTTTGACCACCGATGACCGGGACTTCGACTCTTTAGACGAGATAGACGCACAGATCGAAAAGGCCGTCTGCAACCCCAAAACTGTTGTCGAAAGGGAGGACGATAGGACTAGGGCAGTGCTTTGGGCCCTGGAGGGGGCCAGAAAGGACTTTGAAAAAACCGGGCGCCAAAACGTGGTCCTGCTGGTGGGCAAAGGAGAGGAGGACTGGATAAAAGTGGAGGGCAGAAAGGTCCCCCAGGAGCCCGACGGGAAAATTGTAAAAGACTGGGCCGAAGGCCTTATTTCCTAAAGGCCTTTTGGGCGGCTAAAAACGCCCCCCGGCCGCCCGCGCAAAGAACTCCCCCCTGGGCCTGGCCGGAAGCGAGGACCGCCTCCCTGGCTTTCTTTAAACCCTCTTCGAAACTCTCTTCTACAACGGCCCGCCCTGGGGCGAAAGACTGCAGGGCAAACTCTGAAAGCTCTTTTTTGCCCGGGCCTTTTCCCAAAGGATCTGGAACGAAGACAGAAAGATCTGCGGCCTCTGCCAGAAGGGGGCAAAAAGAGGGATCGAACCTTTCCCCGGGACAAATCAGCGCCGTCAGGGGGGAAAGGTGAAAGTTTTCTTCCACAGCCTCGAGGCACAGCCCCATTTCAAAATAGGCCGAAGAGGCAGAGGCGAGGGTGAGAGGATCTTGGGCCACAGGCCTCAGGCTCCCCGGGACTTTGACCGTGGAAAACGCCTCGCACACGATACCCTCGTCCAGCTTTCCCCCCGTTATAAGCTTCTCTCCTGCGGCCAAAGAGAGGAGGGCCATGTGCGCCTGAAAACTGCCAAAGAGCTTTATCGGAACCTGCGGGTAAAGGCCCGAGGGGGTGGACAGGTCCGCCACCTGCCCTCCCACGGCCGGAACGTCGTTTGAAACTTCCAATTGCTCTCCATCAAAGCCGACAAGCGCCCCTGCGTCCTGCGCCCTCTCTTCCAAAGCGGCCCTGGCGTCCCCATCCTGCGGGGAAGAAAAGGCGAAGGCGCCTTGGCCTATAAGTTCGGCCAAAAGCGGGCTGGGGGCCTCAGGGGGGAGGGGGGTAAAGATGCACCCCTCGGGCCTGAGGGCGGAAAAAGTCTCGCATTCTTCCCCCTCCTCCACTTCGAATACCGCGACGTCCACAGGCTCGTCTGAAAACTCCAAGGCCGACAAGCACACTAGGATTTCCAGAGGCCCCATCTTTCCCAGGCCCTCGTCTTCAAACCTGGCCTCCGCCAGAGAAAGGAAGTTTTTAAGCTCCCCGTAGAGATCGGAAAGCCTCTTGGCCTCGGGAGGCTTTCCTTTGGCCACAATGCACTTTTCCAGATCTGGGGCAGAAGGGCAAAGGAGCCCGGCCCCAATTCCGTAAGAATCTAGAAGGGAGCAAAGGAGGCGGGAGGCAAAGCGGCGTCCCTGCCCCAGTACAAGGACGGACCTGAAAAGCGCCTCGGGCCTTCCCAAAAGGTCCAGGGCGATCTCCATCCTCCTTGGGGCCTCTTCTTCCTTTTCGGGGGTGCGGGACCAGATTTCCTTCCAAATTTCTTCCTCGCCTTTTCCCATGCCTTCCTCCCTTAGAATGCCTCTTTCTTTACTGGGATATCATAAACTGAGAAGGTGAGACAGTGCGGTATGTAAAGATTTTGGTGGCGCTCCTGGCGGCCGGCGCCCTATTGCTCCTGGCTGGATGCGGAAATACCCCGAGCCAGGAAAGCGCCTCTTCGGCCCTCTCTTCCCCCTCCCTGTGGTATATGTCCCAGTACCCTGCGGGGACCAAGGTCGCCATAAGTCAAATCCTCTACTTTTCTTCCGGAAAGGTCACGGCCTACAACACTTCCCAAAACTTCACTTACTCGCAGGTCATCGGCAAAAGCCAGCAGGCGATCCTCACCGATGCCCTTTCCATGGACAAATCCCAGTTTGAAAAGAGCGTGCAAAGCGACGTCTCCTACTTTGACCAGGTGATCTCCTCTCAAAAATCCATAATCCAGGAGGCGAATGTGGCAATGGGGGCCTCTTCGGCCCAGGGCAACGCCGCGGCCAGGGAGAGCCAGATTTCAAACGCCCAGGCCGCCATTGAAGCTGCTCAAAAGAGCATAGCCAACGTGCAGGCCGCAGCCTTCCAGGCCCCTTCGCCCGTCCCCTACACCCTCTCCGGATCCACCCTCTCCTTTAGCGCCCCCGAGGCTTCGGGGGGGCAGGCCGCCTCTTCGTGCACCCAATCCATTTCCTGCTCTGCGGTGCTTTCTTCCCCATACAAGGACCAGCAGTTCTCTTTCTCCCTCTCTCCAGCTCCCGTCGTGCAGGCCGAAGGCAAATCCTTCTCCGGCTTCAGGGTGGGAGTAGGATCTTCTGCCACATACCTTCAAACCGAAGCCGACAAGCAGTTCGAGCTGTGAAAGGAAAGCATGACCCCCAAGTTCATAACCGATCTGAGAAGCAAGGTAGGAAAAGAGAGGCTCTGGATCAGCGGGGTTGAGGCGTTTGTGCAAAACCCGGAAGGCGAAATCCTGTTGGCCAAAAGGGGAGACGACGGCCTGTGGTGCATGGTGGCAGGAATTATAGAGCCGGGAGAACAGCCTGCCGACGCCGCCGCAAGGGAGGTTGAGGAAGAGACGGGGATAAAGTGCGTGCCCAGGAGGATAGCCAGGGTCGAATCCATGCAGCAGCCCAGGATCTACCCCAACGGGGACGAGATTTTGGCCCTAAACATCCTCTTTTGCTGCTTTGCCCCATCTGGGCAAGATCCCTCCTGCCCGGATGGGGAGAACACGGAATCTGGCTGGTTTAGGCCGGATCTGCTCCCTTCGCCCATTTCCCAAAGGACCCTATCGCTTCTCTCTTTTCTCCGTTCCTTTCCCGGGCCCGAGGCGGCTTTCCTGTTCGAGGGCTCCCCGTTTAAAAAAGGCTCAGGGGAATTTGAAGGGGAGAGGAAAGATTTTCAAGCGCCCGCGCCCTCCCTTGCCCTTCGAAAAGTCTCCACGGACGGATCCGCCCTTTCCAATCCGAAAGGGGCCATGGGATGGGCGTGGGTGGACCAGCAGAGCGGAGAAAAAGAGGGAGGAGGGTGCCGGAAGGGCACAAACCAGGTAGGGGAGCTCACGGCGGTCCTCATGGCCCTGCGCCGCTTTAAGGAAGGGGATCTTCTAATAGAGACCGACTCCCGCTACGCCATAGGCTGCAGCAGGGACTGGGTGAAGGCCTGGAAGAAGAGGGGCTGGAAAAAGGCCGACGGAGCCCCCATAAAAAACCTTCCCCTCATCCGGGCGATAGAGGAAGAGATCTCTAAGAGGCGTGGTAGCGTTGAATTTGCATGGGTCAAGGGCCACGCCGGCAACCCCTTCAACGAGGCGGCCGACTCCCTGGCCTCTGGCTACGCCAGGAGCGTGGCCGGGGGGACAAAGGCAGACAAGCTCCCCCCGGAAGCGAGAGAGTCTTTGAGAGGAATGTGAAATGGATATTTCTCAGCTCAAAAAAGAGGCGGGCGTGAAGGCCTGCCAGATGGTGGAAAGCGGAATGACCCTCGGGGTGGGGACGGGTTCCACCGTGGCCTACTTTATAGAGGAGCTCGGGCGCAGGCACAAAGAAGAGGGGCTGTGGGCCCACTGCGTGCCCACTTCCATCCGCTCTGCCGAGGCGCTCAAAAAGGCCGGGCTGGAAGTGTGCGACATAGACAAAGTCGGAAGGATTGACCTCACAGTGGACGGGGCGGACGCCGTGGACCCGGATCTAAACGGACTTAAAGGCCTGGGAGGGGCGCTCCTTTGGGAAAAGATCGTGGCCGAAAATACCGACCACTACGTGTGGATAGTGGACGAAAGCAAGCTCGTCCCCTCCCTCAGGGGGAAAGTGTGCCTGGAAGTTGTAAAGTTCGGGTCCGCAAAGCTTCTAAAGGAGCTGGAAGAGTGCGGACTGAACCCCTCCTTTAAGCAGGGGGAAAACGGGCCCGCCCTCACCGACAGCTCCAACTATCTAATAGAGCTGGATCTGGGAGAAATCAAAGATCCGGCCTTTTTGGCTACGGATCTCAAGCAGCGCACCGGGGTCATAGAGCACGGGATGTTTTTGGGGATGGTCGACGAAGTGGTAGTGGCCAAAGAGAGCGGAATCGAAATTATAAAAAAAAGCCATCGCTTAAAACGGATGGCTTGAAAACTACTTGCGCTGGTGCCTGGTCTTCCTCAGCATCTTGCGGTGCTTCTTTTTGCTCATCCTCTTGCGGCGTTTCTTGATGACGGACCCCATCTTTCCCTCCTTTTAAAGAAAATAAACGCTATAATGCTAATCCTAGCATAAGACTAAAACGGGAAGGCCTTCCAGAAAGACTGGGCGCTCGTCCCCGGCCCGGTGGCCTCGAAAATGCAGGTCGAATTTTGCCACAGCGCAGTGGTCTGGGAAGGTTTGGACTGCTCTTTGACTTCGTAGCTCCCCGTCTGGGCGCCGTTCACAGTGACTTTCCCAGAGGAGAGGGAGGTCCCCTGAAGGCCGGAAGAGAGGGAGGAGTACTCCCCGGAGGCATTCCCGGCCAGAGGCCATTGGGCGGCCAGGAGGGTGACGTCGTTTTGACCGTCGTCGTAGGTCACCACCCACTCCTCTATGGGGTAGCTTTTTTCCCAAGTTGTGGCGGCCTTGATTGAGACGCGCGCGTAGCTTCCCACGTAGTCGGGCATGGCCTCTTCGAGCTTTGTGGCCCCCTGGGGGAGGGCCACGGCCTTCACGGTCCTAGCGGGGGCGGCCTGGGAGGTTTGGCTGGACTGCGGCTGGCTGGGCGCCGGCGCGGCTTTTTTGTGGGCCCAGCCGGGCCAGATGAAGGCGGAGATTAGCACGAGGATCGCCGCCACAACTACTACGATTACAATTCTGGCGCCCATGTGCTCCCTGGGATCGGGCCTGCTTTGATTAGTTTCCATATTCTTCTTCGAGAGGGCCCTCCACACCCGGGCTTGAAAAATCCACGGCACCCTTTCCAGATCGGCTCTGCCTTTGGGCTTATAATGTCTTTTCCAATTCTAATAAGGGGATTTGAAATCTATCAGGGAGGCAAATGAAAAAGTGGTCCTGCACCCGATGCGGGTGGGAGAGTTCGAAGTGGTACGGCAGATGCCCCGAATGCGGCAACTGGGAGCTGGAAGAAAAAGAGGAAGCCCCCCGGGGGGCAGGAGCCTCGTTAAGATCCCCTTCGCCCGTCTTCCCCTCCACTTCGCTCAGGGCCCAAAAGGAAAAGAGAATCCCCACAGGGTTCGGGGAGCTCGACAGGGTCCTGGGGGGAGGGATAGTGCCGGGGTCCGCCATCCTTTTGGCAGGAGAGCCGGGGATTGGAAAATCCACCATCCTCCTTCAGGCTTCGGCCAAGATCGCCAGAGAAGGCCGGAAGGTGCTGTACGTCTCGGCGGAAGAATCTTGCCCCCAGGTGGCCGCGAGGATGGAGAGGGTGGGGGCATTCTGCGAGGACCTCTTCGTAACTTCCACAAGGGACACAGAAGAGGCGGTGGCCGCAGCAGAAAAGCTCTCCCCGGATCTGGCCGTCTTCGATTCCATCCAGGCCCTCGCCTCTCCGGGAGCCGGCGGATCCGCTTCCCAGATAAGGGAGGCTAGCGCGAAAATAATCGAATTTTCCAAAAGGAGCGGCACAGCTTCCCTGATTGTGGGCCACGTCACAAAAGACGGATCCATAGCCGGGCCCAGGACTATGGAGCACCTGGTGGACGTGGTGTGCCAGTTCGAGGGGGAGAGCCACACGGCCCTGAGAATAGTGAGGGCTGTAAAGAACCGATTCGGATCGACAGATGAAATAGGCTGTTTTGAGATGAAGGGAGGGGGAGTAGAGGAAGTCACGGACCCCTACGGGATCTTTTTGGCCCGCGGGGAGAGCGCAGCCCCCGGAAAATGCGTGGCGCTGCCTATGGAGGGAAAAAGGTGCCTCCCCTTGGAAATAGAGGCTTTGTGCGCGCCGAGGCTCCGCGGAGAGAGCAGCCAGAGGGCCGTAAACGGGCTCGACTACAGCAGGGTGGCCATGATAGCGGCCGCGCTCCAGCAGCATGCCAAAATATACCTCTCCGGAAGAGACCTGTACCTTTCCACCATAGCCGGGGCTAAAACCCGCGAGCCTGCCTCGGATCTCGCGATAGCCCTCGCTCTGGCCTCATCTTTCAAAAATTCCCCCCTGCCCGGAGTGGCGGCTATAGGGGAAGTGTCGCTTACGGGGCGTATAAGGCCCGTGGGAATGGCCGAGCAGAGGCTGGAGACGGCTGAAAGGATGGGCTTTAAGTCGGCAGTGGTTCCGGCGGCCCAAAAAGATATAAAAGAGAAGGGGGGAATCTCCCTTTTCAGAGTCGATAATTTAAACGATATCCTTCAGCTTTTAAGGTAGTGAAAAGATGGAAGAAAAGCCTAACGCGTTCGAATACGGGTACAGAAGGAAGGACTACGGCCCAGACGAGCTTGTGACAGACGAGCATGGAAACCCCGTCAGCCTCTCCGACGCCCTGCCGAGTGAAGAAGAGATCCGCTCATACAAGACCCTCATCCCCCAAATATGCTTCTACTCCCCTAGAATCCCGGGAAACACCGGATCTGCCATAAGGCTGTGCGCGGTCACAGGAACCCTCCTGCACCTTATAGAGCCCCTCGGATTTGATTTGAAAGACACAAAACTGCGCCGGGCGGGCCTAGACTACCACGACATGACCCATGTCATAATCCACCCTTCTTTTGAAGAGATGGCCTCCTTTTGCAAGGGGAGGATTATAGCGTTTACAGCCTCGGCCACAAAGTTTTACACCGATGTCTCTTACCGCCCCACCGATATACTCCTCTTCGGCCCCGAGCCCGGAGACATCCCCGATCCGATGGAGATCATGGATTCGGAGAGAGTCGCCGAAAAAGTGAAAATCCCCATGCTTCCTTCAAGGCGGAGTTTGAACCTCGCCTCCTGCGCGGCACTGGCCGTCTATGAAGCCTGGAGGCAGAAAGGGTTTGAGGGGGGAAGATGAGTGAACAAGACGAGCCCCTCTCCCTGGCCAGGGCGCTTGCAGACGCGGGGGGCGAAGTCATAACAGAGATTTTGAGCCTGGGGCTGCAGGCCAAAAAGGCCAAGGACGGGGTGGCGAAAAAGGGAGTCCACCTTCACCAAGTTGCGCTTCCGGACCCGCTGTGGGCCTTTATACAAAAAGAAGCCAGGAGCCGGGGGGTGACTCCCTCAGACTGGCTGGCCGATGCGGCCTATTCTTATATTTTCAAATCCTCTGAAGATCAGTAGCCAGAATCTCTGTACCCCTCCGAGCGCGTGACCACGTGCTCCTCGCCGTTCTCATCTTTCACGTACTGCACCAAGTGCCCATCGACGTCCCTAACGCCTTCCCTGGCCCTGGCGGCGTCTACGGCCTGCTGCATGATGGAGGGAACCCTGCGCCACATCAGCCTAAAGTGCATGACTTTGATACTGCCGGGGTCCGCCCCTCTCAGGTACCGGCGCCTAAAGGAGGGGACTATGACCGCCACCAGCATTATCAATAGGAAGGAATAAGTGAGGATCAGCACAAAGCTCGTCCCTTGGGAAGGCGGAAGGGCGGTGGTCGGGATAAAGGAGACTACAAAGGCGAAAATCGAGCAGGCAAACCCGCAAATGCCCACGATGCTCTTCCCTACGATGCCTCCCGGGACGTTGTAAGTCCTGGGAAGGTCCTTGTACTTGAAGATTAGCTTGAAGTAGGAAAGATACATGAGGAAGTAGCACACCAGGTACACGAGCGAAGTGAGGGTGGTGGCTATCAGGAAGGACATGTTCCCGCTGCTGGCGTCGAAAGTCAGCACGGCGGCCCAGATGAGGGTGCATATGAACTGCACAAAGAGCATGTGGGTGGCGACTCCATAGCGGTTCTCGTGGTTTATCCACTTGGGCATAAGCCCGTACTTGGCGCTGTCTTCCAGACCCTTGCTGGGCCCAACTACCCAGGAGCCGATTTCGGCCACAATGCCCAGGGCCATGAGCACGCTAAACACCCCCGCTATCCAGGTCAGGTGAGGGTTGAAGTGTCCGATGAGAGCGTACAGCGCCTGATACATGCCGGCGTCCATGGAAAGCACTTTGGGAGAAACTGCCACAGCCACGCTCATACCACCCAGAGAATCCATCACAATCGCTATCACAAACATCATGAACATCGTCAAAGGATAGTTCCTGCTGGGGTTTTCTACCTCGTCTATGTGGGTTCCGCTGGCCTCAATTCCAGCGTACATAAGAATGAAGGTGGCAAAAATTGTCAAAGTCCCCAGCTGCCTGAAATCCGGGAAGAAGGTGTGGGGGGAGACGTCGATATAGAGGTGATTTCCCTGGCCCATGTAGATGAGGGCCAAAATGAACAGAAGGAAGCCAGGGATGAATACGCCGAGGAAGAAGCCGATTTTGGCAATCCTGGCCGTCTGCTTTGTTCCGTGGAGCTGAAGAATGTTTACTACCGCAAAAAGCCCCACTACGCAGAAGAACTTGCAAGTCGGATTGTTGTTAATGACGCCCCAGCCAAAAGTGTCTGCAAACATGCCGATGACGAAGTAGCACATTGTGACATACCCTATCGTCACTTCGAACCATTGGCAGAAGAGGGCAATGTAGCCGAGCCTTTCGGAATGAAGGGCATTTCCAACCCATCCAAAGACTCCGCCTTCGCTCCAACCTTGTACGGAAGCCATCTCAGCGGAGATGAGGGCGGTGGGAAGGAACCAGAAAACGCCGCCTATGATGGCAAAGAATACGCAAGCAAATCCAGCCGTAGCCAAGCTTGGGAACTCGTAAACGGTCATAACCATAGAGGCCGTCATAGAGAAGAAACCAAAAAGCGTCAGCTTTTTCTTCAGTTGAGCATTCATTAACTAAAATTTCCTTTATATTGTTAAATTGAGTACCCGGCGCTGAGAGCCGCCTTTTACCTTGCAAAAGGTAACAAATCCCTCATGATATGCATTTTTCAATTTTTTTCAATACTTTGTTTCTGCATAAAAACCTTATAAATGTGAGACCTGTTAGGGATGTGAACGTAAAATAAACCTTATGAGAGACAATCGCCCTCAGAACCCGACCTCCAAGCCAGCCAGGAGGGTTGTGGCTCTTTTGATCGCCTACTTCGTGCTGTGTATAGCGGGCGGAGTGACGATGACGGGATTCTTTGCGCCCGCTTTAGTGGATATAAGCAAGACCGTGAGCAAGTCCTCCTTCTCCCTGCAGGGGGAGAATGTGAGCCTGAACCTGACGGACCTTCCGCAGCAGTCCAGGATGTATTCTTCCGACGGACAGCTCATTGCGCAGTTTTATACCCAAAACCGCATAGTGGTGGCGCTTAAAAATATTTCTCCCTGGATGCAGAAGGCAATGGTTGCCAGGGAGGACCATAACTTCCTGACCGAAACCGGCATCGATCCTAAAGGTATAGCCAGGGCGTTTGTAGAGACCTTCATTAAGAGAGGGCCGAGGGAGGGCGGCTCCACCCTCACTCAGCAGTACGTCAAAAACGCCCTTATAGATGCGGCTATGGAGCAAAATGACCCGATAGCGGCATATCACGCCCGGGCCGACACCATCACAAGGAAGCTAAGGGAAATGCTCATAGCCCAGGAGCTAAACGAGCATTACAACAAGGCCGAAATCCTGCAGGGCTACCTCAATATCGCCCAATACGGGGTAAATATCTACGGAGTCGAAGTGGCGGCCGAGTCGTACTTTGGCATAACTGCCAACCAGCTCAACCTCAGCCAGTCGGCCCTGATAGCCTCTATAACCAAAGACCCTTCGGCCTACGATCCCCTTTATCACCCCGAAGTCGCCCAGCAGCAGAGGAATATGGTCCTCCAGCAGATGGTGCAGTACGGATTTGCGACCAAGGCGGAGGCGGATGCAGCGGAAGCGATACCGGTCAAGAGCATGCTCCATCCCAAAACTTACCCCATAGGATGCAATGACATCGGCGTCATGGGGTACGCATGCGACTACACCGTCCGAGACATCCTCATGGACACCCAGCTGGGATCGACCGTAGAAGACAGAAGGCAGCTGCTCTATGAAGGCGGCCTCAAGATCTACACCACCTTCAGCGAGACAGCCGAACAGGCCGCCTACAACGCCGAGACCAAGTACATCTCCCCGAAAAATCCCCAGGGAATGATAATTGCCATGGCTTCAGTTCAGCCGGGGACCGGTAAGATCATCGAGATACAGCAAAATAAGACCTACAACGTGGACGGCAACGCCGGACCGCAGTACACGGCCCTGGACTACTCTGTAGACCAGGCAGAGGGCGGAGGCACGGGATTTGGAATAGGCTCGTCCTTCAAGCCCATCAATATGGTGGCCTGGCTCCAGGCGGGGCATAAGATTACCCAGGAGCTCGACACCTATACGGTATACCCCGTAAATTCCATTCCCTGCGCCCAGAAGACCGGCGCCATGTGGAACCTGACCAACGCTGAGGGCGGCACCCTGACGCCCGAATCGCCCCTTCACGCACTCATCTGGTCCCACAACACACCGCAGGCCTCCATGGCCCAAATCATCGGGCTGTGTGCAATAGCTAACGCCGCAACGGAGTTGGGATACCATAATGCGGCCACGGCCACGAGCAACATCCACGACACCATCACCCCCACAATGATCATCGGCGTCCTCGGGGTTTCCCCGCTTACTATGGCCAACGTCTACGCCACGATCGCCGCCAACGGGGTGGAGTGCACGCCCATCGCAATCGATAAGATCATCAACTCTGACGGAAAGAGCCTTCCGGTGCCTCCCGCTTACTGCCACCAGGCTATAAGCAAGGAAGTGGCTAATACAGTGGCGTATGCCATGAACCTCGACATCACCAAAGGAATAGCTGACCTGGAACAGATACCCGGAAGAAAGACCTTCGGAAAGTCCGGGACGAACCAGGACGGCTCCCTGGCCGACGGGGCCTTCGTGCCGCAAATGGCTACATTCACCATTTCGGCCCAGCCTCAGCACCCCAGCCAGCTTCCCGAGTGCATAACCGGAAACTCCCTGGTCTGGTCTGCCACCAGCGGCCCCGGAACATATTGTGAAAGCCAATGGTACGGAGAGATGTACTTAATCCGTTCGCTGGAAGACTATATGTCGACATACCTGAGCGAAGCCAAGATACCGGTGGACAACAACTATGGAACTCCGGATCCGAATATGGTAGATCTCCCGCTGGCCTCC
>JAGBRC010000019.1 GCA_017632535.1 Aeriscardovia sp.
TCCCTGACACGGAAGGGGTCGCAGGTCCGATTCCTGCATCGCCCACTTTTTAAGGGCGATTAGCGCAGCGGTAGCGCACTTCGTTCACACCGAAGGGGTCGCAGGTCCGATTCCTGCATCGCCCACTTTTCATATCTTCTTATAAGATTTTCATCTTCTAGTCGAGGAATGTCTTCATCATGTCTCAATCTGGACAAGCAAAAATCAAAGTCAACGGGTCAGAAGCCGAAGTGGATTTGCCTATCAAAGCCAAAGACGTACTTTCTGGCAGAGCTGGATGCGCGGCAGCGAGGATAAATGGGCAAGTGAGGGACTGGTCTACTGAGCTCAAAGATGGAGATGAGGTGGAAGACATCGCCCCCGCATCTCAAGACGCCCTGAATATTATGCGCCATTCGGCTGCCCATGTCATGGCCCAGGCTGTAACAGACCTCTACCCCGATGCAAAGCTCGGCGTAGGGCCTGTGATAGAGGACGGCTTCTATTACGACTTCGATGTAGACAAGCCCTTCACCCCAGAAGATCTGGAGAAAATTGAAAAGAAGATGAAGGAAATCATTTCCCAGAAACAGAAGTTTGTCAGGAGGGAAGTGAACTTTGAAGAGGCGCAGAAGGAAGAGGCTGACCAGCCTTATAAGCTTGAGCTGATAGAAGACAGAAAAGGCGAACCTCTGACAATGTACGACAATGTGGACAAATCCGGAAAGACGGTCTGGAAGGATTTGTGCCGCGGCCCTCACATGCAGGATACTGGCAAAATTGGAGCAGTAAAGCTCCTTCGTACGGCATCGGCTTATTGGAAGGGAAATGAAAAGAATCCCTCCATGCAGAGGATCTATGGCACGGCCTGGGCCACGAAAGAGGATTTGGAATCCTACCTCAAAATGCGCGAAGAGGTGGCTAAAAGGGACCACAGGAAGATCGGAGAAGCGATGGATCTCTTCTCCTTCCCCTCCGAACTTGGGGCCGGCCTGGCCGTCTTCCACCCCAAAGGGGCGGCGGTAATTGAAGCCATGAAGGATTATTCCAGAGCTCAGCACCGCAGAAACGGCTATTCTTTTGTGCAGACTCCGCACGTTACCAAGGAAGATCTCTACAAAACCTCCGGGCACCTCAATTGGTACGCAGATTCAATGTACCCCCCCATGCACTTAGACGAACTCAAGAATGCGGAGGGTGAGATTATAAGGCAGGCTCAGAACTACTACCTAAAGCCCATGAACTGCCCCATGCACAACCTCATCTACATGTCCAGGCAACGGTCCTATAAAGAGCTTCCGCTTCGCCTGTTCGAGTTCGGCACGGTTTATAGGTATGAAAAGAGCGGGGAAGTGCAGGGCCTGACCCGGATGCGCGGTTTTACCCAAGATGACAGCCACATCTATTGCACCCCTGAACAGATGGAGGAAGAGCTTTCGAATACCTTGAACTTCATCCTCGCCGTCCTCAGAGATTTTGGCCTCAAAGACTTTTATTTGGAGCTGTCTACCAAGAATCCGAACAAGTATGTCGGATCTGACGAAGCGTGGGAAAAAGCCGAAAGCACCTTGCGCAAGGTAGCTGAGCAGTCGGGGCTCTCTTTGAAGCTGGATAAAGAGGGCGCGGCTTTTTATGGGCCGAAAATCTCTGTAGAAATAAAGGATGCCCTGGGAAGGTTCTGGCAGCTTTCCACGCTTCAGTTGGACTTCAACGAGCCGCGCTTGTTTGGGCTTGAATATGTCAGCCGCGAAGGGGAGCATAAAGAGCCCGTCATGATCCATAGAGCCCTTTTTGGATCCATTGAGCGCTTCTTTGCCATCCTTTTGGAACACTATGCGGGTGCCCTGCCGGCATGGCTCGCCCCCACTCAGGCCTTGCTCATCCCGGTTACCGAACAAAACGAAGGATATCTTTCAGATATAGCTAAAGAACTTGAGGCTAGAGAAATCAGGGTGGAGAAAGATTTCTCTTCTGATAGATTCGGAAAGAAGATAAGGAACTCTGTGAACCTCAAGGCCCCCTTCGTACTCATCGCTGGCCCGAAGGACGAAGAGGAAGGCACCGTGAGCTTCAGGTTTAGAGACGGCACCCAACTGAATGGCATCCCCAAAGAGAAGGCACTCTCTCTTATCGACAGGGCCTGCGGGGATAAAATTCAGGTTAATACCGCAGAGGATCTAAAATCGTACATGTAACAGCGAGAGTAGGAGAGAAATATGTCTGGGCATTCAAAATGGGCCACTACTAAGCACAAGAAGGCTGCGATAGACGCCAAGAGGGGGAAGCTTTTTGCAAAGCTCATTAAAAATATTGAGATTGCAGCCAAGCAGGGCGGAGGAGATCCCGATGGAAACCCCACGCTTTATGACGCTATTTATAAGGCCAAGAAGAACTCTGTTCCTGCCGACAACATAAAGAGGGCTGTCAAGCGAGGCAGTGGCGCCGAAGGCGGCGGCGTGAATTACGAAAGCATAACCTACGAAGGGTACGCTCCGGGAGGGGTGGGCCTCATCATCGAGTGCCTAACTGACAACCACAACAGGGCCGCAGCTGAGGTGAGGAGCACTCTCGGCAAGAATGGAGGCTCTCTGGCCTCTGCAGGTTCTGTGGCCTTTAACTTCTCTAGAAAGGGCGAAATAGAGGTTCCCTCAGAAAACGTCAACTATGACGAGCTGTTCTCTGTAGCCGCAGAGGCAGGGGCAGAGAATGTGGAAGACGATGGAGACATATACACCGTGACCACTTCGCCTTCGGACCTTATCACCGTGCGCAAGGCGCTGCAGGCGGCAGGGTTCGACTACGAATCTGCCGAAACGGCGCTCGTTCCCTCCACCAAGGTCGACCTTGACTTCGATACGGCCAAGAAAGTCATTCGGCTCATAGACGCCCTCGACGATCTGGACGATGTGCAGAACATCTATTCCAATTGGACAGCCAGTCCTGAAGTCTTGCAGCTTTTGGAAGACGAAGAGTAAGTTTGCTCGTCCTGGGTGTAGATCCGGGGCTTACCCGCTGTGGAATTGGCGTAGTAGAAGCCCAGGGGCCCAAGATGCGATTTGTAGGGATGCGTGTTTTATCCACCTCTCCCTCACAAAAGCAGGAAGACAGGCTTCTTCGGCTCTATGAAGGGCTAAGAGAGGAAATTTCCGAATTTAAGCCCGATATAGTTTCAATAGAAAAAGTTTTCGCGCAGAAAAATACAAATACCGTCCTGGGCACCGCCCAGGTGGCGGGCTTAGCCATGCTCGTAGCTGCCCAAAACGCCCTCCCTACCGCCATGCATACTCCCACTGAAGTGAAGTTGGCCGTGACAGGCAATGGAATGGCCAAAAAGGTGCAGATACAGAGGATGGTGGCCAGGTTCCTCTCCCTTCCCTCCCTTCCTTCCCCTTTTGACGGAGCGGACGCTCTGGCTCAGGCCATATGCCACATCCTCCATCCCGAGGATTCTTCCGTCTTTGGCCTAATGGATACCGGCAAGAGCGAAGCTCAAAAAAAGTGGATCGAAGCCAGCGAGAAGTTCAAGGCGGCAAAAAATAAAATGCGCGGAAGGGGTATGTAGGTGCTTTCCTTTTTAGAGGGGGAAGTGGAGTCGACATCCGGCCCCCTCATCCTCAACTGTTTAGGGATCGGCTTCGAAGTCAATATGCCAAAGCGGGATCTGACTTACCTGCAAGAGGGAAGCCGGGCCCGGGTGCAAGTCTGCTTCCACCTTTCCCCCGAAGGTCCTAAGCTTTATGGTTTCTATGAGGCCAAAGAAAAAGAAGTTTTCGCACTTCTCCTAAAAGTCCCAGGCATAGGGCCAAAAGCCGCTCTTTCAATTCTTTCAAATATCGAAATGCCCGATCTGGCATCTGCGGTAAAAAACAGGGACACTTCCCTCCTCCTAAAAGTCCCAGGCATAGGGCCAAAGGCCGCTTCCAGGCTCATTTCCTCCCTTGAAGATGCAGATTTTGGCCTTCTGGGGGCAGGGGCGGCCGCTTCCGACGGAGTTGTGGAAGCCTTGGAGAATTTGGGCTGGAAAGGCCCTCAGGCCCTATCGGCCTACCATTCGGCTAAAGCGGCCCTTCCCGGGGCCGACAGTTCCAGGTTGCTGAAAGCCTGCCTACAAATCTTGGATAGACATGCCTGAAGACGATAAATTGTCCTTTAGCGCCAAAGATGCGGCCTTAGAACTCAGCGACGAGAAGCTGCGTCCCCGCACCTTAGACAGCTTTATCGGACAAAGCGAGATAAAAGAGCAGATGCGCCTCTTCCTGGATGCGGCCAAAAAGAGGAAAAAACCTGCCGATCATGTGCTTTTGTCCGGCCCTCCGGGCCTAGGGAAGACTACGCTCGCCTTTATAGTGTCGGAAGAAATGCAGGTTCCGCTCCGAATCACTTCGGGCCCCGCCGTGCAACATCCCGGAGATTTAGCATCCATCCTTTCCTCCCTCGAAGAGGGAGAAGTGCTCTTCATAGACGAAATTCATCGCCTCCCAAAGGTAGCCGAGGAGATGCTGTACATCGCCATGGAGGACTTTAGGGTAGATGTGATGGTCGGAAAGGGACCGGGTGCAACTTCCATCCCCCTTTCCCTCCCGCACTTTACAGTCATAGGGGCCACCACCAGGGAGGGGATGCTCCCCAGCCCTCTTAGGACGCGTTTCGGGCTTTCTTTGAGGTTGGACTATTACAGGCCTGAAGACTTAAAGGAGCTCGTGAGGAGATCGGCCGAGATTCTTTCTATACCGATAACAGACGATGCCTGCATGGAACTGGCTTTGAGATCTAGGGGTACCCCCAGGATCGCCAACAGACTCCTCAAGCGGGTGGGCGACTGGGTGACGGTGGAAAATGCCAAAAAAGCAGGAAAAGAGGATGTCAAAAAGGCGCTGGATATATACCAGGTAGATCCCTCTGGCCTCGACCGATTGGATGTCGCCCTTCTCAGCGCCCTAGAGAACCAATTTGGCGGAGGGCCCGTAGGACTGAAGAACTTGGCGGCAGTGCTGGGTGAAAGCTCGGAGACGATAGAGTCCGTTTCCGAGCCCTATCTCATACGAGAGGGATTCATGGTCCGCACCCGCAAAGGCAGAGTTATAACCCAAAAGGGGAGGGACCACTTAGGGTCCGATCGCAGGGATCTATTTTCCTCTTGAGTTGAGGGTGAATGCCGTTTATAGGTATTATCATAAGAAAGTGAGATTGAAATCTTCCCACCATGGGACTAGCTGCTTATCCAGGGTGTGAGTTTTAAAAAGGGAAAAGGAAACAGCATGCGCGAGAATTACTTGCTTTTTATCGCCATAATCGTCCTCTTCATCATCTTCGCCATTTACTCCATGCGCCGTTCGAAGAAGACCCGCAATACGCAGGAGGAATGGCTCAAGAGCCTAAAGCCGGGAGATCCTGTAGCTACGGTGTCCGGACTTTTGGGAACGGTTAAGGAGATAGATCTCAGGCACGACCAGGTGGTGATAGATTCGGAGGGATCTTTGTCCCGCTGGAGAATCCAGGCCATAGTAAAGCCTCCTGTAGTCCCTGCATATGTAAGCGATGAGGAAGCTGCGGCGGAGGCTAAGAAGAGGAAGGGTTCGGCTCTTGCAAAGAAAGAGGCCCCGGCCCCCGAAGAGAAGAGCGTAGAGCACGTAGAGGCCTCTGGGGAAGAGGGAGTGAAGGTGGAGAACGTAGATCTCATGGATGGCTCTGATTCCTCCCAAGCCCCTTCGCAAGATGACGTAGCTAAGATCGAAAATCAGGATTAATGACAGATAAATCCCTCGTAAAGGCCGTAGGGGAAGAGGCGGCCCGCTATCTTATGGGCAAGCTCCGCTCTGTGGAGGGCTTTCCCCGACCCCGGGTGGTCTTCAGGGACATCATGCCCCTCATTGCAGACGCCAAGGCTTATAGGATTCTCCTCGATGCCCTTCAATCCACCCTGCCAGTTTCGGCGTCGGATTTTGACTATGTGGGAGGACTGGAAGCCAGGGGATTTTTGATAGGCGCCCCCCTGGCCGACAGACTTGGCAAGGGCTTTGTGCCTTTCAGAAAAAATGGGAAGCTTCCCCCTCCGGTCCTCAGGGAGGATTACCAGCTGGAGTACGGGATTTCCAGCGTAGAAGTGGAAAAGAACCTTATCAAGCCTAACTCCCGGGTCCTCATAGTAGATGATCTCATGGCCACGGGGGGAACTGCTGTAAGCGCTGCGAGGCTAGTTAAAAGATCGCGGGCCAAGGTGGCTGGGTTCTGCTTCCTTATAGAGCTGAAGGGCCAGGGTGGGCGCGAACGCCTTTCCCAAATTCCCATAAGCACCCTTATCCAGTTTCCGGAGAGGGCATGAAAAGGCCAAAAGGGAAGGGAAGGGAGGCGTTTTTGGCCTCCCTTTTTTATTTCCCTTTTTTCTTGCTTGCTTTAGCTTCCTGCCTGGCCTTTTTTGGCCAGCTCTTGGCTGCTGTAATAGTTATGCTCTCTACTCTGGCCCTGGCATTTGTCCTAAGGCTCGCCTTCAAGGAGAAAAGTCCATGGAAGGCCAGGGGCAGAGGGGAAGATTGCGCTTCTTTACTCCTTTTTGGAGCCCTCTTCCTCGGTTCCTACCTCATCTTGTGCCTTTAGCTCCTTTTGGGCCTCCCAAAGGCTATTTTCCGCCTCCTCTTCTTCCTCTTCTTCTACTTTCTCCGCCCCTGCCTCTTTTTTAATTTTGTCCTTCGGATTTCCAAGACCGCAGAAAATCGTATTTATCAGCGCGCATACTGCAGCGCACAGCAGGGGGATAATCCAAAACATCCACAGTTCCACCCCTACGCCGGGAACACCTGCCGCGGCGCCCATAATTGCGGCCCCCGTGGCTTTGGCGGGATTAAATCCACCACCTGTAAAGAAACTGGCCAAAATTGTAGCTGTGCCATATCCCAAGGCGGAAAGGAAGAAGTAGGAGCGGCGAGGCTTTCCGTTAGAATGTACGCCCTTTAGAACGAGGGCCATCACAATAAAAGTCGAGATGAGCTCTATCACTATTGCAAATCCCAAGCCCACTTTGATTCTGTCAGAAGCAGAGGAATCAAATGTGTTGGCCAAAAGTTCCCACCACTGTTGGGGCGTGACATTGAGATCGGAAGGCATAAACTTTAAAAGCCCAAATAGAGTTCCCGAAGCTGCAATGGCGCCAACGACCTGAGCTATGGCGTAGTAGAGCGCATCCAACCAGGAAAGTCGCGCGCTAAGGGCCATGGCAAAACTCACTGCGGGATTAAAGTGCGCCCCTGAGATTTTTTGGAAGACTGCCGCGGCGCCCGCATAAGCGCAGAAGGCCACAATTCCCAGATATACCGGCGAAAGGCTGGTCAGGGTAATCCAGCAGGTGGCAGCCATAATTGTAAAGACCACAAAATAGGTACCCACAAATTCCGTAAGAATTCGCAGCCATTTTCTGCTTGAAAAGTAGA
Organism: Aeriscardovia sp.; assembly: GCA_017632535.1. Taxonomy (GTDB): domain Bacteria; phylum Actinomycetota; class Actinomycetes; order Actinomycetales; family Bifidobacteriaceae; genus RGIG1476. Next base: position 7,404 of record JAGBRC010000019.1, read on the forward strand.
ATTTTTCCCCGCTCGGAGAGGGAGACTGCTCCCCCCCTTCCTTCCTTCCCCGTGCGGCTTCGGCTTCTTGCGCTCTTTTTTTCATTAAACTTCCTTATCTGTGAGCTGTATGTAAATCAATCAATATGTACCATTAAAAAATGTAAATCGGAATGTAATACACTCATACATATCTGAACACAGGGGTAAAAATGAACGTGGAAAAACGCGATCCGGAGCTGGAAGAAGTAAGGCTCCAAAAGTTTTTGGCCCTCTGCTCTTTGGGATCCAGAAGGGACTGCGAGAAACTCATAGAGGAGGGCAGAGTCGAAGTCGACGGAGCCCTGATCACAGATCTGGGCGCAAAGGTAAACGCTTACGATCAGAAAGTGAAAGTTGACGGATCCAGGGTTAGGCCTGTGCTGGAAAAGGTGGTGATCGCCCTTTATAAGCCGAAAAACGTCCTTTCGGCCATGGATGATAGATCCTCCAGGCCCACCCTTCAGGACATCTTGGCATATAAGGGGCGGGCTAAGCTCTTCCACGTGGGAAGGCTCGACTACGATTCGGAGGGCCTGATTCTCATGACAAACGACGGGCAGCTGGCCAACAGGCTCTCTCACCCCCGCTATGGGGTGGAAAAGACCTACGTGGCCCGTTTGGACGCCCCTTTGCCAAGAGAGGCGGCATCGAGGCTTTCCTCCCGGGGCGTCCTTCTGGAGGACGGCTGGCAAAAGTTTGACAAGATCCGCATCCTGAAACAGGGCAGCCACAAGTGCGAAGTGTCAGTCACCCTCCACTCGGGAAAGAACAGAATTGTCAGAAGGATGTTCGCGGCCCTAGGGTTTAGGGTGGAAAAGCTGGTTAGAATCCGGATAGGTTCGATATCGCTGGGGGGACTTAAGCCTGGAGAGTACAGGGAACTAGGCAAAGCTGAAATTGGGGAATTGGAAAAGGAAGTGGGATTTGATAATTGCGATTGATGGCCCGGCAGGAGTCGGGAAAAGCACCATTTCAAAGATGCTGGCGGAAAAGTACGGCCTTCTCTACTTAAACACCGGAAACATCTACCGGGCGGCCTGCCTATACAGCATGCGGAAAGATGCGGAAGGGAAAGATGAAAAAATTCAAGCCACCCTCTCCCTGTTCGCTGGCAGTCTTTCTCTCTCCGAGGGCGGTTCAAAAGTGCTTATAGACGGAGAAGACATATCTTCAAAGCTGCGCGAAAAGGAGATTTCTGAAAACGTCTCAGCCTTCTCCTCCATAAGGGAGATACGCGATATCCTAAACCACTTCTTCAGGCGCCAGATAGCCGAGGCACAAAAGGAGCACAGGGGGGTGGTGCTGGAAGGAAGGGACGCCACTACGGCTATAGCCCCCAAGGCGGACCTGCGCCTGCTCCTCACGGCTTCCAAGGCCGCAAGGCGCGAACGGCGCAGAAGCGAAGGCGTGGAAGACGACGTCTCTTCCAGGGACGCTTCCGATCTGCTGACTACAAACTTTCTCTCTCCCGCTCCGGGCGTTATAGAGATAGACACCACGCATATGGACGCCGAGCAGGTCTTTTCCCTTATCTGCGCCATGATAGACAAAGACAACCTCGTCGAAGAGGCGGGGGCCAAAGAACAGGCCGAGGCAGAGGAGGAAGTGGGGCAGGAGGCTCTGGATGTCGCCATCGTGGGACGCCCCAACGTGGGCAAGAGCACGCTTGCAAACCGAATCTGCGGCAGCAGGCGCTCGATAATTTCGGATCTCCCCAATGCCACCCGCGACAGGGTCGTCCAGAGAACCGAATGGAGAGGGAAGCCGCTCGATATTGTAGACACCGCCGGCTGGAACGAAGGCCCTGGAGAGATCGCTGAAAGGACTTTGGAGCAGACGCAGCTGGCCGTGCAGAAGGCAGACGCTGTCATACTTGTAGTGGACGCCGCTTCTCCCCTCACCACCCTCGACCGCCAAATCGCCTCAATTTTGAGAAAAAGTGGAGTTCCGACGGTCTTGGCCGTAAATAAGGCGGATTCCTCCCTCCAGGAAGCTGCGGCTGGAGAAGGCTGGAAGCTGGGACTGGGAGAACCTATGCCTATTTCAGCCCTTCACGGCAGAGGCATAGGGGATCTTTTAGACCTCGTCCTCGAAAAGGCTAAAGGGGGCAAAAAGAGAGATCCCGGGGAGGGACTGCCCAAAATGGCCATCGTGGGACGCCCCAACGTGGGCAAGAGCACACTTTTGAACCAACTTACCGGAGAAGACAGGGCAGTCGTGAGCGGGGAGGCCGGAACCACTAGAGACAGCGTGGACGAGGTGGCCCAGATTGGGTCAAAGCCATGGCTTCTCATCGACACTGCCGGAATTTCCCGCAGGCCCAATATGGCCGAAGGAATAGAGTACTACTCCTTCATCCGCAGCCAAAACGCTATAGACAGGTCGGAGGTGTGCCTGGTGCTGCTAGATTCCACGCGCCCCCTCTCTAAGCAGGATCTGAAGGTGGTAAACAGGGTGCAGGAGGCCGGCAAAGGCCTTGTGATAGTCCTCAACAAGTGGGACGGGGCCGACAGGGAGCAGAAGGCCACGGCAGAGGATTGGGACGCAGTGCTTCCCTATTGGGCACAAAAGATACGCGCTTCGGCTATGACGGGTTGGCATGTACAAAAGATCGCCCCCGCAGCCGAGGAAGCCCTTTTGTCTAGATCCAAGAGGATTGCTACCCATCAGCTCAATCAGTTTGTCTCCTCCTTCCAGATTGCCCATCCCCATCCCCTGAGGTCTGGAAAGCAGCCCAGGATCTTATTTGCGGTGCAGGCTCAGTCCATGCCTCCCCAGTTCATACTCTTTGTCAACCATCTCCTGGACGCCTCCTACCTGCGCCACTTTGAAAAGCAGCTCAGATCTCAGTTTGGATTTGAGGGAAGTCCCATAGCCTTTAAACAGAAGATCCGCGAGAAAAAGGCATAGCGTCTGGCGATGGGGCGGAAAATGCCTGTATTCTAGAAATATCCGATTTGCCGGTCAGAAAAGAGATTTTATGACTCTACAAGAATGCGTTAGCAAGATGCGCGCCCAAGGAGAAAGGGAAAGCGAAATAGACGCTTTCAGCCACCTTTTCCGCGCCTTCTCAGAACAGGATGGAGATCACTGGATTAGGGAGGAGGACATAGAGCCTCTGGGAAGGGTGACGAGCATCCGCGACATCGTCTCGGAAAAGGCCGACCCCTCGGCCCTGGCCAGCACCGCCTTCATCAAGCTCAATGGTGGCCTAGGGACCTCTATGGGCCTTAGCGCCCCCAAGTCCAGCCTTCCGGTGGCAGAGAAGGGCGGAGAGGAACTTACTTTTTTGGACGTTATCGTCCGGCAAATCCAAATCGCACGTCAAAGGCTCGGGGCCCAGTTTCCCCTAATCTTCATGGACTCCTTGCACACTTCATCTTTGACCCTAGCAGAGGTGGAGAAGCTGGAGTTTTCCAATCCCGACAGAATCCCTCTCGAGATTCTTCAAAACAGGGAGCCAAAGCTCCTCGCAAACGGGCAGCCCGCCTCCTGGCCTAAAAATCCCTCGCTCGAGTGGTGCCCTATGGGGCACGGAGACATTTTCAACGTTCTCTACACTTCCGGCATCCTCCCACTCCTGTTGGATAAGGGTATAAAGTATCTTTTCATTTCCAATTGCGACAACCTCGGAGCCAGGCCCTCCACCAAGATCGCAAGCTACTTCGCCTCTTCCCCTGCGTCTTTCATGATGGAAGTTGCCAGGCGCACCCCCTCCGATGTCAAGGGAGGGCAGATTGTAAGGGACAAGTACTCCGGAAGGCTGATGCTCAGGGAAATGAGCCAGGTGGCCCCTGAAGACATGAAGTTCGCCTCCGACATTTCCCGGCACATGTATTTCAATACCAACAATCTCTGGATCAAAGTCGAAGACCTCAAAGAAAGACTGGATGAGGCAAAGGGAGTCTTTGACTTTCCGCTCATTGTGAACAAAAAAACCGTGGATCCCACAGATCCCTCTTCCCTTCCCGTAGTGCAGCTGGAAACGGCGATGGGATCTATAATTAGCAAATTTCCCGCCTCGTCGTGCCTGGAGGTGGACAGGCCCCGATTCTTGCCTGTAAAGACTACAGAAGACCTGTTTGTCATGCGCTCCAACCGATTCCATCTGACCGATCTATATGAAATGGAGGATGGAGACTATCATTTGCCGCGAGTCATTTTGGACAAGCGGTATTACAAGCTCGTTTCCGACTTTGACAAGCGCATTCCTTCCATCCCTTCCCTGGCGGCCGCAGCCAGCGTGAAAATTGAGGGGGATTGGACCTTTGGTAAAGACGTGTCGTTTTTTGGCAACGTCCTTCTTAAAGACAACAGGAAGAAGAACTTTGTGCCTGACGGCTCTTTCGTAGGGGATCGGGGGGTGGAGGCAACTCATTAATTACTCCGAAAAAAGGCATAAAATTATGAGTAGTTGCTTTTTTTAGCGGAGGATTTGAGAGCAGATGGCACAGAGGACCTCTAACGGCAGGCGCCGCTTTTCAGACAAAGGGGGAAAGCACGAACTAGACGTCTTGGCCGTCCTCTCATCAGCCTTTCCGCAATGGCTTACCAGTCGGCAAATCGCCCAGAGGGTCAAGGCGTATGCCGATTCTTATGGAGAGCTGGCAGATCAAGCCGCCAAGGCCGCTTTTGCAAAGCAGTTTCAAAGGGATCGGGCCAAGCTTTCGGCTATGGGGATAGTGATAGAGTCAAGGCAGCCCGAGTACTCTCCCAAAACCGACAGCCAGGATTTTGCCTCTTACAGGCTGAGGCTGGGAAATGAGCCCAAGATACGCATACATTTCGAACAGGAGGATATCCCCGTCCTGGCAGTCGCCAATTATTTTGTCCAATCTCTTGCCCACGCTCAGGACTTTCCTGCAGACATTTCTAAAGAGCCCGCTCTTGGCCTAGATTCTATAGCTCCGGGCCTTGGGATGCAGAAGATCCCTATGGACCTAATAGAGGCCCTCGCCTCTAGAAAGTATGCCGCCACGGTAGAAATTAATGGCGAAAAAATAAATGTGGTGTACGCTGATTCAGATGACCTGGCGACTTTTATGCTCGAGCATCCTTCTTCCAGAATCCTCACTCCTTTTGAGGCCAAGGAAGCCTATAAGAAGAGGTTGGAAGCCGCAATCAGACTGGGCCTGATGGAAACAGAGGAAGGGGAAAGCCGGCCCATTGAAAAGAAGAAGGGCCGTCCTGAGCAGCCGCGCTTCCTTTTCCAGACCGAGTCCGAAGTGGACAGGCGTCTAAAGCTTCTCCTATTTTTATCGGCGCACATGGGAGTCAGATATTCTTTGAAAGATTTGGCCCGCCAATTTATAGGGTTTTCAGACAAGGAAGAAGAGAAAAAGGCGATCGATCTTATAAGGCGCGATATCGGCATTCTCAGTACCGTTTCCGACGACGGGGAAATTGCAGGATCGCAGTTTTTTGACGTCGATTGGGACCTACTGGAACAAAAAGGGATAGTGAAGACCACAAATTCCCTCGGACTGGAAAGGCTGGCCGGAATCCCTCCGCAGTACGCCAGCCTTTTGGCCGCCGCCGTCCACTATCTTTCTCGCTCCTCCTTCCTTTCCCCCGAAGGAAAAGCTTCAGCAGAAAGGCTTGGAAAGTACCTGCGTCAATATACGACTCCCGGATCTGTTCCCTGGTTGAGCCTAACTGGGTGCGAAGTTGAACCTGTGCTCCTACCTGCGATCCGTGAGATTGCTAGGGAAAAAGGGAGCCTGGAGGTCGAGTGGTCAGATGCGGCTGGAGAAAAGTGCAAAAAGCGGATCTTTATTGACAGAATTGTGGTGGATGAAGGCATTTACTGGCTGGTAGGAAGGGATGAAGAGGGACAGCCCCAAAATCTAAGGATTTCCGCCATTTCCAGAATCCGACCCCTTGCAGAAAAAGCGCCTGCGAATTCCGCTCCTGCAGCCTTCCGGGGAGAAGGAAAGAGGATGCCTGTGAGCTTTGTATGCGACAACACTCTTCTAGGACAAATTTCCGAGTTTCCTGAAGCCAGGATTGAAGAAGCTGGAGATGAAAAGCTCAAGGTATATATGACAGTAAGCCATGACAGCTGGTTTGTAGCTTTTTGCATCTCCCATTCCAAGCATATCGTCTCTGTGGGCCCTAAAAGTATAAGAGATTTGGTAGTGGCTAGAGCAAAAAGAGAATTAAGCGTAGTGCAATAAGCCGGATTTTAGAAATTTTTAGGGTTTTTCAATAAATTCTGGTCTTTTCTTTTATTTTCATGGATTTGAAAGTACCGTCCCCACCTCCCCCAAGTTGAATAGAGATGGCACAGTGACATCCAATCTTTAAGCCTTCCCTTTTCCCAAGACGGGAAATCTACAACGGCTAGGACCTTATCCTCATCTGTTGGGGCAATCCTTCTCTCTGGGACCGGGGCGGCATTACTTTTAGGACGTTGTAAGAAAGGGTAGGGTCTTAAAAATTCGAGATTCCTTATCAGAGTTGATTTGAAATATTTAGTCCTTATCGACACATAATAAAATGAAGAGAAAGCCGCACACAGATTCAATAAAGCAACGCAGGACTTCTGGGATGAATGCTTTATCGTAAATAATCGGAAGGGAGAAAGTGTTTTTTAAAAGCGCCAAGAGGCTGAAAAAAAATATAGATAACTTAAGATCGTCAATCCATATAGATCCAATACGCCCTAATCCCCCATCCGCTCCCCAGAAAAGCTCAATAGAAAAGCCTCTCGAAGAGAGCGTAGAGGAATACGTTCGGGCTCATGCCGCGCTAAAACGGAGACGAAAAGAGAAGAGACTTGAGAGGCTGAAGAGGTTCATAGAAGCGCAGGAATAAAATTTCAAAAGCAAACGTTAAAACTATTCCGCAACGGTTTTAGAGAAAGGAAGATGATGGCCGAGAGAAGCCTCAGAGGCAGGAGCATAGGAGCAAAGAGCCTGGAATCGGAGAATGGCGTACCTCTGGCAGACAGGAAAAAAATCGTGTACGTATGCCCTAAAGGACATAGGACGATTGTGCCCTTTGCCGCCCAAGCCACTGTGCCGACTACTTGGTTTTGCCACTGTGGCCTGACATGCGTTCAAGAGGATCGTCAGGGAGATCCTTTAGAAGGCGGAAAGGCTAAAAGATCTCACTACGATATGCTCCTTGAAAGGCGCACGGAAAAAGAGCTCCAGGAGCTGCTCGCAAGGAAGATAGAGGAGCACGAGATGGGGGGATTATCCGACTACGACTGATCCTTTAAGTAAAAGAGCATCTTAAAGCGGCCTATCATAATGGCGTCGCCGCTGTGAAGTTCAAGGCTGTCTATGCGGGCGCCATTTACATAGGTGCCATTCAAAGAATCTAGATCTTTGAGAACGTAGGTCCCTCCGACCTTTGTAAAGAGGGCGTGCCGCCTGGAAACAGTGGGATCGTCCAAAAGGATATCGGCTTTCATGCTGCGGCCCACGCTTATTGAGGGTTCGTCCAGCAAATACCTCACATTTTGAGAGAAGCCGCTGACTGCAATTAGAAGGGCGTTGCCCTCTGTGAGCTTGTCCATGACTTCGAGGTCCTGGCCTGTCAAAGCCCCCTCTTTGGCCAGGGAGGCGGGAACCTTTACCGGGGGGAGGCCTATGACGGTGCGCTCCGCCTCTCTTTCTTCATCCATCCTTAATGCTTTCTTTTCTTTAGCAGAGACATCCCCTGCGCTATGTATACCAGCCCCGCCATCCAGTAGAGGCCGATTCCCCAGTAGCAGCTGGCCATTCCAAAGCAATAGAAGGATAGAGAAGCCAAAGATCCCGTGGGAATTACGTGGGATATTATGAGGCACGGGATAGCTACAAGGATGACGAATGTGCCCACCTTTCCCACAAAGTGGACTGGCAGGGGCCCGTATCCGTTATTGGCTAAAATCAGCACTTCGATTCCAATGACAAAATCCCTGCAGCAAATCACTATCAGAATCCACCATGGCAAAAGATGCACTACAGCCAGGGCTACACAGGAACAAATAATGAGAAGCCTGTCGGCTATGGGGTCAAGAATTTGTCCCAATACTGTGACTTGGTCAAATTTCCTGGCCACATATCCGTCCACACCGTCAGAAATGCCCGAAAGCGCCATGAGAAGAAGAGACCACAAGAGGTGGTTGGAACCTATGAGCCAGGCTATCACCGGTATGGAGGCTATGCGCAGGAAACTTATGAAGTTCGGCACAGTCCAGACATGTCTGGAAACTTCCACGCTCCGGGTCTCTAAATCTGGCATGTTTCAGGCTCTTTCCGCTATTTCCCTTAATTCCTTTATGGCTTGGGCGCGATCCTCCTCGCCATAAATGGCAGAACCGGCCACAACAATGTCGGCCCCCGCCCTGCAGGCCGGCCTTATTGTCTCTTTGTTTATTCCTCCGTCTATTTCTATCTTAGTATTTAGCCCTCTATCTTTTATTTCCCCTTTAAGGTGCTCGAGCTTAGAAAGCTGAGAGGAAAGGAATTTTTGACCTCCAAATCCTGGTTCTACGCTCATTATGAGGACCGAGTCGAATTCATCCAAAATGCTTAAAAGACCGTCAAGCCCGACCGCGGGATTTAAAGCGCAGCAGGCTTTTATCCCCTTTGCCCGGATTCGCCTAGCGAGCCTGATGGGCGCCTGGGCGGCTTTGAGATGGAAAGTTATGCTTTCCACGTTTTCAAAGGCGTAGTCGAGGGCGAAGACGTCAGGAGAATCTATCATGAGGTGCACATCCAGAGGAAGGGGGGAGACCTGGGCGATTCTTTTGACCACCGGGGTACCGATAGTCAGATTTGGGACAAAGTGGGCATCCATGACGTCCACGTGTATAAGATCAGCGCTTTTTACGGCCTCAAGATCAGACTGAAGGTTGCAAAAGTCCGCTGAAAGAATGCTGGGAGCGATTTTTATATCCATAAGCGATGATTTTATTTCCAGGCTTGGCGCCAATCAACTTTTAAGAAGCTTGGATCCCGCCGCCAATAAGGGGCGGCGCACCCAAGATCCCAATGCGGAAAGGATGAGGGTGTAGATGAAAGTCAAAAGGGCTGCGAAGATGAGCAGGGCCAGGAAGGGGAAGAATCCGGGCATGGAGAGGCTGTTTATAACCGGGAAAATCAGAAGGTGCCAGAAAGAGGTGAGCATGGATTGGAAAATGTAAAAGCCCAAGATTCCGTTGGCAAAAAAGGTTATGGCCTTTCCCGCTTTAAACTCCTCGTTCTTTCTCCTGCTGGAGGCTGAAAGCATCAAAAGGGAGAAGGCTATGCCAAAAGAGATGAGGGAAGTGGACTTAAAGGAAAGCTCGCCCGCCATTTTCCAGCTTTGCGCCGCCGCACACACGAATGTGGACACCAGGGCTGAAATAATGCAGATAAGCAAGATTTCTTTGGCCCTCTTCCGATTTTTGCTCCACCCTCTTTCTCCTGCCAAGCCTGCCAGACAAAATCCCCAAAAATAGGTGGCCGCGCTCATAATCTTTCTCCATCCATCCAAGGCGTGATTTATCCCTCCTTGGGAAAAGAAGGCTATAAAGGCGTTGCAGGCGAAGGTCAAAACGAGCAGGACTGTCAAAAGGAATAACCATCCTTTTGGCCATTTGCTTTGGATTAGGGCCGCGAGTGGGGCGAGGACGCAGAAAAGAAGGTAGAGCCAAATAAATTCCAGATCTCCCCCCAGCCAACCGATTCCATCCAATTTTGCGGAAGGCATGCGGCAGACAAAGTGCAAAATGACTGTGAGGATCGCAAATACTATGACAGATCCCACTATTACGATGCACCGTCTGGCTACAGACCGAATCTGCTTTGGCCAAAATCCCCTTCCGACATCCTTGATGGCGTGGGGGATCAGAAAGAATCCGGAGATCATGTAGAAGATAAAGTTTCCGGTGCTCCCTAAAAAGTTTATGAGGCCCATGCAAAAGAGGGCTATAAAAGAGCCCTTCATAGCCGTATTGATCCCAGGGGAAAGGGCCCCGTAAGCGAGGGCGTTGAAGTAGGGAACGAAAGTGTGGAAAAGGGCGATTGAAAGGATGGCGACGCATCGGAGAAGCTCTATATTCAGATTTCTCGCCTTAGGTTTCATTGTTCCCATCTTTCTGCACCCCTGTGCGCGTCTGATATACTTTAAGCGTCAGGCCGTTTTAGCTCAGCTGGTAGAGCGTCTCTCTCGTAAAGAGAAGGTCAACAGTTCAAACCTGTTAAACGGCTCCAACGCACGAGTGGCGAAATGGTAGACGCGCAGGATTTAGGTTCCTGTGTCTAAGACGTGAGGGTTCGAGTCCCTCCCCGTGCACTCGCGTTTATTCTAGATAAACTACATGAAAAATAAGGCCCTCCTCGCGGAGGGCCTTTGAGCGTTCGCGCCTGCTGGACAAAAAAATGGGGTGGGCGACGTGATTCGAACACGCGACCTTCTGAACCACAATCAGATGCTCTACCAACTGAGCTACGCCCACCATGTACAGGGAAAAATTATACCACCGGCTCTTACTTGTGCCTAGATTTTTTCCTGAGCTGATGGTTGCGGCGCATTATGTCGATTATAATCCACACCCCCAGGCAGAAGGCCACGATATACCCCAGCATTCCCACTATAGGGATTCCGAATACCACTGGGCGAATCCTAGCGTAGTAGACGATGGAAGAACCCACGAACAGGCCGGCTATTATTATGGCCATGGTGAGCCGGTCAATGATATAGCTCAGCTGGCGCAGGGGAGTCTGGGAGCCCACCAGCTCCGCATTTATTTTCAAGTTCCCATGAGTGAGCTGCTTGACGGCCACTTTCGAATCGGCGAGGGATCGAAGGAGCCCATGCGTGCTTTGGAGCCCTTCTTTGGCTAGGGAGCTGACTTCTTTCTTAAATCCCTCTCCCATCCCATTTCTCTTGAGGTGCTCCTCGATGATTTCCACCATGTTGACATCCGGAATAAATTCCGTAATCGTCCCTTCGAGGGTTACTAGAGCGCGGGAGACGAGGATCAGGTTTGAAGGTATTTCAAGGCCATTGCGCTGCATGAGCTGGAGGAGGGAAAGGATGAATTCCCCCATGTTCAAGTCCTGCAGATCTACTGTAGCGAAATTCGAAACGATTATATCTATATCTGCGAGGAGGGCCGATCGGTTTATGGAGACCGCAGTGGAAGGGGGGGAGAGCTTTAGGACGCTGTCTTCTATGCTGGCGGAATCCTGTATGGCCAGTGCGAAAATTATATCTTTCAATATGCTTCTGGTGTGGGCATTTAGCCTCCCCATAATGCCCATGTCTATGAGGACGATTTGCCCTCCCCGTATGATTATGTTGCCAGGATGGGGATCTGCGTGGAAAAAGCCCCGGTCTAAAATCTGCGCTGCATAGTTGTCTACGAGCTTTGTGCCTATCTCTTCTAGGCTGTACCCTTCGGCTTTGAGTTCGGAAGTGTGGGCGAGAGAGATGCCCTGGATGTAGTCCATCACTACGACCTTATGGGTGCATAAATCCATATAGACTTTGGGGCAGTCCATGTAGGCGAACTGATTTGTAAATTCGCGAAATTCCTCAAGATTTCTAGCTTCTACGAGAAAGTCGGTTTCCGTCCTAAAGCTCGCCCAAATTTCCTCTACTACCCCATTGAGGTCGAAAAGCTGGCTCTCCTTGCTGATCTTCATGGCAATTTTTACAACTGACCTTATTATTGCCACGTCCTGCGCCATCATTTCCCGCACTCCGGGTCTCTGCACTTTTATTGCCACAGATTCCCCTGTGACAAGCTTTGCATAGTGCACTTGTGCCAGGGAAGCGGAGCCTAAGGGCTTTCTGTCGATAAAATCAAAGATTTCCGACAGGTTCCTGCCGTATTCGCGTTCGAGAGTGGTGAGCACGGTGCTGTAAGGCATAGGGTTAGCGTGTGATCTCAGGGATGCGAGCGCTTCACAGTAGGCCTGTGGAAGAATCTCCGATCGCATAGAAAGGATCTGACCCACCTTCACAAAAGTGGGGCCTAAGGCCTGGAGAATGAGACAAAGCTTTTGTGGGGTCATGCCCCGCAGGGCATTGTACTTTCTAAGGACTCCGATTATCTCCCCGATCCGCTTCAGTCTGCCGTTTTTAGGAGGCTTGTCATATGCGGAAACAGTCAGATTTTCGAGCCTGTCGTAGATATTTTCCTGTTTCAGGGCCAATTTTTACTTGCCAGCCGGATCGCTTTCAGATTCAGTGTTCCCATCTTGGGAAGCCTCGCCCGATTCGGCCGCCCCCGCCTTGGGGCTTTCGGCATTAGTGGCCCCCTCTTTGCCCTTTTCCGCGGAGGCGTCGGACTTTTCGTCTGAAAAGTCGCTCTCTTCCTTGTCGAGCTGATCGGAAATTTCGACCACCTTTTTTACAAATTCTTTCCTCTGCTCTATAGTCATTGATCTCATGTATTTTAGGAGGACTCCCCCCCTGAGGTTTTCAGCCCCTTCCTGAACGCGGTGAGCGAGCTCGCTGTTGAGCTGACGCCCCTCTTCTACGGTGAGTTCCCCTTTGCTGACGAGCTTGTCAACTACCGCCTGGCCCTTGTCTGCGGCGGTGCTCATTGCTCCGAGACCGGCCAGGAGAATCTTTTTGGCATCAGATCCCATATCTTCCAAAATTCCCATTTTTCTCCTTTTGAGTGCAGAATCCTGTTGACACTATTTTATCTAATGCATATTTCTGTTTTTTTACAGGCGCAGGTGATAAGATTTGACCGGTTGGTATTGGGCGATTAACTCAGCCGGCTAGAGTGCCACGTTTACACCGTGGATGTCGGGGGTTCGAGTCCCTCATCGCCCACCAGGCAGTCTTTTCCGTCATTTGACGAGGGGCCGCTTTTATTTTTAATTGTGTTTAGCGCGGTTTTCCGATCCGGAAGGCCCAATTCAGGATGAGTGCGCCATGAAGCCCGGGTTGACAGAAAAGCAGATAAAGGAAGTTAGGCTTCTTCGCCGCAAAGCCGTGAGGCGCAGGCAAATCCTTGTCCTTTCGCTTATATGCGTCATTCTGGTAGTCTTCTTTTTGGCCCTAGGGCTTCACTTTTCGCCTCTTTACACCCTCATCCCAATTTTTCTTCTTCTGATGGTGGTCATTTTGGGCATCCGAGCCTCTCGGCAGGCCATGGCCTGGGAGAAGAAAATAGCTAAGTCAAAGCAGCAGCAGAAACTTGAGCCTGAAAACTTGGGAAAGTTCGGGACTGACGACGCCCCCACTTACATCCTTCCCGCCCAGCAAAATTCTGACGAGGTGCAGTTCCGTCTCGGCCCGGTCGATACCGGCGTCAAAAGTCTGGACTTGAGGGCCTTTGACAAGAGCGGCTTTGCACCTCAAGAGGGGAAAGATGATCTTAAAAAGGCAGATCTGGTCTGATTTCCGCTTTTAGCACTTATCTTGTAAGAGTGCTAAAAAATAAGATATTCTAGAGTCTAGAACCACTGTGCGGTGTCGTCAGCCACCGCCTTCAAGTTTGGTTGCCCAAATTCGGTTACACCTACAGGGAGGCATAATGTCGATTGCGCTCAAACCAGTCGAAGACAGGATAATCATCAGGCAAGCGAGTGCCGAAACCACCACCCAGTCCGGGCTCGTCATCCCCGATTCTGCCAAGGAGAAGCCGCAACAGGGCGAAGTCCTGGCTGCGGGCCCCGGAAAGCGCGACGAGAAGGGCAATATCATCCCCATGGACGTCAAGGCCGGGGACAAGATCCTCTTCTCCAGGTACGGCGGCAGTGAAATACACTTCAGGGGAGAGGTTTACCTCATCATCTCTTCTCGGGATGTGTTGGCCATCATAGAGGAAGAGTAGCCGCGACCTTTTGCGGCGTTTCAGGGGCCCGAAGGGCCCCTTTTTCAATTCCGGTCTCCGCGGGCGTTTTACTATGATGGATAGAAGCAGCTAGTCGAAGTGCAGCGGAGGGGGAAGCTATGAGCACACAGCCATCTTTGCCTAAGGCGGAAGGCACTTTGCCTAAAAATTCTAAAGACATTCCCGCCAACAGCCCGATTCCCCATAAAAATCCTTCAGCCAGCCATCTGCGGAGAAAAAAAGCGGCCAGCTGGGAAGAGATGATCTCGAAGGCGCTCGAGGGAGGGAACCCTTCCGCCAAGATTCTTTTGTGGGCCGTGGCCGACGGAGTTCTTGTCGGAGCCGTTATAGGGCTCTTTAGGCTAATCACCGCGCTCCTTGTCCAATACGTCCGGGACTTTTACATCTACATCCGCGCCGGCCATTGGTGGTGGCTGATTTTGATAGTAGCCGTGAGCTTGGTTGCCAGCTTCTTTGTAGCTTGGCTTACCAGGACTGCGCCTTTGGTGGCCTATTCGGGCGCGGCGGATGTAGAAGAGAGACTTCATTCCTTCAATCCCAACTGGTGGAACTGGTGGAGGCTTTTGTGGAGAAAGTTTGTGGGGGGAACTTTGGCCCTCTCCTCCGGGCTGTACCTCGGTTGCGAGGGGCCGTCAATTCAGATGGGGGCCACGGTAGGGCTCGCCTTGACAAATTCTTCAAAGTTTACCAAGGAGCACAGGCGTGAACTTGTAGCCGCGGGCCTTGCCGCGGGCCTTGCCGCAGCTTTCACCGCCCCAATAGCCGCTACGCTGTTCCTGATTGAGGGCGACTATCTCAACCGAGACAAGTTCCAGTACCCCCTCAGGACGATCCTCGCCTCTTTTGCTGCAAGCGTGGCGAGCGGATACATGACCCTCCTCATTTTGGGAACCACCCCCGATTTCACGCTGATCCATCCCTCCCAGCTCGCCCTCCACAGGTACTGGGAGCTAATCCCTATAGGGATCGGATGCGGGATTTTGGGCTATGCCTATGAAAAAACCTTGGCCTGGGGGATAGCCATCTACGATAAGCTTCACATCCCTCACCGCCTCCGCATGTTCATCCCTCTCATACTTTCCATTCCCATAGGGCTTTTTTTGCCCGCAACCCTTGGAGACGGCAGTTTTCTCGCCAGGTCTTTGGCGCAGGATACGGCCCGCGTCTCGATATGGCTCCTGCTCGTATACATAATTCTGAGGCTTGTTTTTGCCCAGGTTTCCTATGGTTCCGGCGCCCCGTCGGGCATCTTTTTGCCGATTTGCTCTCTTGGGATTATCTACGGCCTGTTTTGCGGGAAGATCTTTGCCGCCTTGCATCTCGCCCCCGCCTCGCTTCCCTACTACTCGCTCATGGGGGTGGCCTGCCTGGGAGGCCTGTTTGGGTCAGTTATAAAAAAGCCTCTGACAGCTGTAGTTTTGGCAGTCGAAGTGACTTCTTTCAGCGATCTCAGGGTAATAGCAATCATTACCGTGATTTCCTACTTTATGACCGGGCTTATCGACAGGGTGGATAAGAAGGTCGCCGAACGCAGGAAAGATTCCAAGAACTCTGAGGAGGATCTCCCCTCCCAGGAAGAGATAGATGTCGGAAACGACTCCGAATCTATCCAAGAGCTCATAGAGAAAGACGACCTCGATATTGACGACATCCTTAAAGATTCCGACAAGATAGACGAAAAGGACATCTATGACCAAGAGCTTTGAAGACAGGTACCAGACAGCTATCAAAGCTGAGAAGGAGTACGAAGAACTAGAAGGGAGGATGTCTGAGACATCAGACACAAAGGAGATTAAAAAGCTCGCCATGCGCCATGCCGAACTGCAGGGGGCGGTAGAGTGCCTAAGGGGCCTCAGATCCCTGTACTGCGATCTTGAAGCGGCGGAAGACCTGTCCAAAGAAGACCCCGCATTCGAAGAGGAGGCCCGGGGCCTGGAAGAAGAGATTTCTAAAAAGGATGCCGATCTGAAACGCCTTTTGCACCCCAGAGATCCTGACGACGCAAAAAACGTCATCATGGAGATCAAGGCCGGCACAGGCGGAGAGGAAGCCGCGCTCTTTGCAGCCGACCTCATGCGCATGTACCTGCGCTACGCCCAGCTCAAAGATTGGCAGGTGCAGATCCAGTCCCAGTCCACCAGCCAGCTGGGCGGAGTAAAGGACGTCCAGATTGCCTTCCGGGCGAAAAATATATCCTCCCCCGCCCAGGGGGTGTGGGCGAACCTGAAGTACGAAGGAGGAGTGCACAGGGTTCAGAGGGTGCCCGTAACCGAGTCTCAGGGCAGAATCCAAACTTCGGCCGCAGGGGTCTTGGTGTTTCCGGAAGTGGAGGAAGACTCCGACGAGATAGAGGTGGATCCCAAGGACCTCAAAATCGACACCTTTATGAGCTCGGGCCCGGGGGGACAGAGCGTAAACACCACTTACTCTGCCGTGAGGATGACCCACATTCCCACCGGGATAGTTGTGAACATGCAGGACGAAAAGAGCCAGATCCAAAATAGGGCCGCCGCCCTCAGGGTACTAAAGTCGCGCCTTTTGGCCCTCAAGAAAGAGGAAGAGGCGGCCAAGGCTGCCGATATGCGCCATTCGCAGGTGCGCAGCCTCGACAGATCTGAAAGAATCCGCACCTACAACTTCCCTGAAAACAGGATTGTGGATCACCGCACGGGCTATAAAGCCTACGATCTGGACCAAGTGATGGAGGGGCATCTTCAGGATGTGATAGATTCGGGGATCCACATGGATGAAGAAGCGGAGATCGCCGGGGAGTGAAGGTTCGGACCCTTTTGAAGGAGGCCTCCCAAAAGCTGGAAAACGCCGGGGTAGAGTGGGGGGAAAGCGAAGCCCAAAAGCTTCTAGCTCTGGCCTGCGGCAGAAGCGAAGGGGAGATCTTAATTTGGATGGCCCTGGATATGGAAGTTTCCCAAGCGCTCCGCAAAGGGGAAATGCCTCGCTTCCGTTTTCTTCTCTCCAAAAGACTTGAAAGGATCCCGCTTCAGCACATCGAGGGAAGGGCCCCCTTCGGGGGGCTGGAGCTCAAAGTGGCCCCTGGGGTTTTCGTCCCGAGGCCGGAAACCGAGGTTATGGCTATGGCGGCCGCCTCTTTCCTCTCCAACTTCCCCTCCCCGGTTATGGTCGATTTTTGCGCGGGCGCGGGGTCTGTGGGATTGGAAGTGTGCAGGAGGCAAAAATGCCTCTGTTTTGAAGTGGAAAAAATGCCTAAGGCCTTCCGCTTTCTGCAGGAAAACATCGCATCCTGCAGCAAAAAATTCCATACGGGATCTAAGTGCGTGGCCGTCCGGGGGGATGCGCTATCCCCCTCCCTTTTGCCCTTCCTCTCCGGAAAGGTGGACTGCGTAGCTTCCAACCCCCCTTACCTGCCCCTCCCGGCGCCCAGGCAGCCCGAGGCCGCAAAAGATCCTCCGGAGGCGCTGTTTGGGGGAGGGGCCGACGGCCTCTCGTTTATACGCTCCCTCTTACCGTCTTGTTTTAAACTCTTAAAGCGGGGAGGGCTATGTATTATGGAACACGAAAGCGGGCAGAGCGGCGAAGTCGCTTCTCTTTTCTCGCGTTTTGGATTTAAAGACGTGGAAACGGTGAGGGATCTTTCGGGTAGAGATCGGTTCACCCGGGGGATTAAGTGGCGAAAATAGAGCGTTTAGAAGACTGCCTAGAAGAGGCGGCAGATCTCATAAAATCTGGGGAAGTCATAGTTATCCCCACAGACACCGTCTTTGGTTTGGCATGCGATGCCTGCAATCGGGAGGCGGTAGCCAAAATCTATTCCCTAAAGAAGCGCCCGGCCTCAAAGTCCCTGCAGGCGATCTTCCCCTCCGTTTCCCGCCTTAAAGACTTTGGGCTTTTTCTTCCCTCCCCTTTGCAGCTTTTGGCCAAAGCCTTTTTGCCGGGCGGCCTTTGCCCCATAGCCCTGGTCGAGCAGGGATGCCCTTTGGCGACAGTGCGGCAAGAAGATGGAATCTTTAGCCAAGCTGTGAGGGTTCCCAATCTCCCAGCGCTTTTAAAGCTCGCCTCCCTTGCGGGCCCCTTAGCGGCCTCCAGCGCCAACCTCTCTTCTCTTCCGACGGCTGAGAATGTGCAGGAGGCGGCTTTAGAGTTTGGGGACAGCGTCCCCCTTTGCGCCTTTTCCGATCTTCCCATGGGCGGGAAACCCTCTACAGTGGTCCGAGAAAGCGAGAGCGCCCCCTTCGGAATAGAAATCCTTAGGGAAGGGGCGGTGCCGGCGGGCGAAATCTATCGGGTCCTGTCGGATAGGTAGAGGGCAGATGCGGGCCTACGTATTCATATTCCTCTGTGCATTCTGCTCTGTCGCCCTCCTCACCCCGATGGTGCGCCGCCTCGCCGTCAAGGTGGGGGCCGTGCAGGCCATAAGGAAGAGGGATGTGCATACCGTCCCCACCCCAAGGATGGGCGGAGTGGCGATGTTTTTGGGCTTTGCGCTGTCTTTGTGTTTTGCGCGGGGCATTCCGTGGCTCAGATCCCTTTTCCAAGGCAACGGCTACCAGCAGTGGGTGATACTTCTAGGGGCCTTCTTTATCTGCCTCATCGGGGTTTTAGACGACATATTCGACTTAGACTGGATGCTCAAACTCGGCGGCCAGATGTTTGCCGCGATCTTCGTAGCATGGAAAGGGGTGCAGCTGGTATCCATCCCCTGGGGCTCGACCCTCCTCTCCCTCTCCTCTTTCTCTTCCATGGCCATAACGATCCTTCTCATCCTCATCTCCATAAACGCAGTCAACTTCATAGACGGCCTGGACGGGCTTGCGGCCGGAATAGTTGGGATAGGCGCTCTGGCCTTTTCGGTCTACAGCTACATCCTCTCCAAGTCCCAGCCCAGCTTTTCTTCAATGTCCACCCTCCTCAACGTCATCTTGGTGGGGATCTGCGCCGGATTTTTGGTGCACAACTGGCATCCGGCCAGCATCTTCATGGGGGACTCGGGATCTATGATGCTGGGATATGTCCTCACTTGCGCTTCGCTGGTTCTTACCGGCAGGTTCGTCCCCTCCCTCAGGCATTCTGGGGTGTACCTTCCCGTGTTCATGCCGATCCTCCTGCCCCTGCTGGTCCTCTTCATCCCAGTTTTGGATATGGTCCTGGCCATTATCCGCAGGCTCTTAAAGGGGCAGTCTCCTATGCATCCCGACCGCATGCATTTGCACCACAGGATGCTCAAAATCGGACACAGCGTAGTGGGGGCGGTGCTGATACTTTGGGCATGGGCTTTCGTGATAGCTTTCGGATCCATTCTCACCCTCTTCATTCCGTTCCTAATGGTATTGGCCATAGCCTGCGCAGTAGTCCCCGTCCTCACTTTTCTCACCCTCGCCCCCCACTACAAGCAGAGGCTCACGGAATTGGGGATAATAGGGAATAGAGGCTCGCACGAAAGGAAGGGCAATGGACCCCCTGGGTCAGATCCAAGCAAAAAAGATCATAAATAGGATTTTCATATTCGATTTGGTTTTCTTTGCGGCTACGGCCGCCGTCTCCCTAGGGTTGGGCGGTGGTCTGGAGGGGCGCAGAGGGCTGTGGGGCGCGATTATAGCGGTCATAGTGCTTCTGGTATTTGCGCTCTTCACTCCTCTGGCCTTCAAAATTTTGAGTCGAAAGAAAATAGAATCCCGCAAATTCGTCATCTATGTGACGGGCAGCTGGTTTATAAAGCTGATTTTGGTCTTCGTGGCCTTGATAATTCTGAGCCGCTTCGCATTTTTCGACAGGGGCGTTTTCGCCTGGACGGTATTTGCGGGAGCCGTAGGGGTTTTGGCCATAGAGGGTTTGACGGTGCTTTTGATGGGTCTTCCCAAGGGGGAAGAGAAAGGCGGAAAAATAAAAGATGAGTGACGTGCTTCTTTGGGCCGACTGCGAAATGACGGGGCTGGACGTGCAAAGAGAAGAGCTGTGCGAAATAGCGCTAGTTCCCACCGACTTTTCTTTGGTGCCGCTAGACGAGGGGCGGGACTTTGTGATCCGCCCCTCCCGGGCTGCAATCGAAGGCATGGGAGAGTTTGTGAGGTCTATGCACACTAAAAACGGGCTCCTTTCCCTGATGGAATCGGCCCTCCCGCTCGAAGAAGTGAAAGGCGCGATACTTTCCTACGCTTCCCGGTTCGTCTCTCAAGAAAACAAGGGGTACCTGGCCGGAAATACCATAGGATCCGACAAAAAGTTCATAGACAAGTACATTCCCGAGCTTTCCGCCATGCTCAACTACAGGACGGTGGACGTAAGCTCCATAAAGGAGCTGTGCCGCAGGTGGTACCCTGAAGCCTTCGCCTCAAAGCCCGTCAAGCACGGAGACGACCGCTCTCTGGCCGACATAATAGAATCTATAGACGAGCTAAAGTACTACAAACGGGCCATTTTCAGGCCGGAGGGCTTTGAGGAGGCCAGAGCGGAAGTGGAGGCCTCCAGCCTGCTGAAGGCGTGGCAGGCCAGGGGAATAAAGCTCGTGGACTATTCCAACGTCACCAAGAAAGACTGATTATGAAACCTACCTACTTTTCCGAACTTTTTACCCGAACCCTGAGGGACGACCCTGCCGATGAGGACGTGGATTCGGCAAAGCTCTTGGTGCGCGGGGGGTATGTCCGCAAGATGGCCCCGGGCGTCTTCGCCTGGTTGCCCCTGGGCCTGAAAGTACTAAAAAACGTTGAGGACGTGATAAGGGAGGAGATGGCGTCCATCGGCGCCCAGGAAGTCCACCTGCCCGCCCTTTTGCCAAAGTCCGTCTACGCCCCCACGGGAAGGTGGGACGAGTATGGGGAGAATATCTTCAAGCTCAAAGACCGCCACGGGTCCGACTACCTTTTGGCCCCCACCCACGAAGAGCCCTTCACCCTCCTGGCTAAAGACCTCATCTCTTCCTACAAGGACCTGCCCGTCACCCTCTACCAGATTCAGACCAAGTATCGAGACGAGGCGCGCCCGCGCGCGGGCCTGATAAGGGGCAGGGAGTTCATCATGAAGGACGCCTATTCTTTCACGCTAAAAGAAGAGGGCATGAAAGATTGCTACGCCCAAGAGCGCGACGCTTACGAGAGGGTGTTTAGGAGGCTGGGTGTGGATTATGTGATCGTCCGCGCCTTCTCGGGCCCCATGGGCGGGTCAGAATCTGAAGAATTTTTGTGCCCCCTGGAGATTGGGGAAGACACTTTCGTAAAGGCGCCCAGTGGAAAGGCCTGGAACGTGGAAGCCCTCAAGACGCCGCGGGAGGAGGAGGATTTTTCTTCCGTTTCCGCCTCCCGGGACATCGAAACCCCCATAGACGGGTCTGTGGCCTCTCTCAGGTCTTTTCTCGATCGGGAGGGAATTGAAGCCAAGATCTTAAAAAACGTGGTCATAAGGCTCACAGCTCCGGATGGAGAAACAACCTTGGCCGTGGTGGGCCTTCCAGAAGGAAGGCAGCTGGACTTAAAGAGGCTGGAAGCGTGCCTCTCGCCCCTGGAAGCCTCCCTGGCGGACGAAGAAGATCTCAAATCCCATCCGGAGCTTGTGAAGGGCTTTATAGGGGTCAAAAAGGTAGGCCCGCAGGGCGGCCCCGGAAGCTGCCCCTACTTTTTGGACGCACACGTGGCAAAAGGCTCTGCCTGGTGCACCGGATCCGACAGGGAAGGGGCCCATACCCTAAACCTGGTCTACGGCAGGGACTTTGGGTGTGACAAAGTCGTGGAAGCGGCCCAGGTGGAAGAGGGGGATCTCAGCCCGGACGGATCCGGGAAGCTCTCGATAGAGCGCGGAGTGGAAATAGGCCAGGTCTTCCAGCTGGGGCTAAAGTACTCCAAATCCATGGGCTTTGAGGTTGCCGGGCCTTCCGGAGCCCTGCAGGAGGTATGGATGGGCAGCTACGGAATAGGCGTTTCCAGGCTCGTGGCTTGCATAGCCGAGAGCCACAGGGACGGGCGCGGCCTCATCTGGCCCATTTCCGCCGCGCCCTTCAAAGTTCAGATAGTTTCGGCCAGGAAAGAGTGCGCGCAGTTCTGCTCCCACTTAGGAGAAGAGATCGGCTCGCGGGGCCTTGAAGCGCTGGTGGACGACAGAAATGAATCTGCCGGCGTGAAGTTCGCCGACGCCGAGCTTCTAGGCTCCCCCATAATCGCAGTGGCCGGCAAAGGGTACATGGAGAAAGGTGAGGTAGAGGTCAGAGACAGGGAAAGCGGGGAAGTGTCCCACGTCCCTGCAGAAAGGGCGGCGGAAGAAATTTTCAATCTTTCTTCCCGCCTCCGCCGGGCCCTACTTTGCCAGTCTTGCTTAGAATAGTAATGAACTAAATGGGAAGCCTTGCCAAGGGAGGGGGAAAATGTCTATAAAACTGGACATGCCCAGCATCCGCCAGCTGGCGGAAGACGAAGGGGTGGGCGAAGAGGAAGTCAGGTCCGTCCTGCAGTCCTCCCTCCTGCAGGCCTATTCCAGGTTCCCGGGTGCCTTCCCCATAGCCAGGGTCGAAGTCGACGAACGCGGGAACCTGACCATCTGGGGAAAACAGGAGGAAGACGGCCAGGAAGTGGACTGTACTCCGGAGGACTTCAACCGCCAGTCCACTAAATTTGTTCGCTCAGCCCTCCGCCAGCTTGTCAGGCATATGGAAGACGAGAAGCTGTTTGGATCTTTCCTAAATCGCCGCGGCCAGCTTATAACCGGCATCGTGCAGCAAGACGAGGCGGACGAAGGCAATATCCATGTGGCCGTTGGAGATACTGAGGCCCTTCTTCCCCGCCGCGAGCAGACCCCCGGCGAAGAGTACCGCCACGGCCAGAGGCTGAGGGTGTACGTGGTCTCGGTGAGCCGGGGATCCAAGGGTCCGGAGATCATAGTCTCCCGGAGCCATCCCAACTTGGTGCAGCTGCTTTTCGAAAAGGAAGTGCCGGAGCTGGCTACAGGAGAGGTGAGCATAGTCAAAATAGCCAGAGAGGCGGGATCGAGGACAAAAGTGGCCGTCACGTCCCGCATCCCCGGATTCAATGCCAAAGGCGCCTTTATAGGCCCCGGCGGGAGTCGCGTGAGGTCGGTGGTCTCTGAACTCGGAGGCAGAGAACAGATTGACATAATCGACTACAGCGAAGATCCGGCCCGCTTCATAGCCAACGCTCTCAGCCCCGCCAAGGTGGAGAGGGTGGATCTTCTCTCTGTGGCCGACAGGATGGCGGTAGCCATCGTAGCCAATGAGGATCAGCTCAGGCTGGCCATAGGGGGCCAAGGGGGGCAGAACGCCCGGCTCGCCGCCAGGCTGACAGGATGGAAGATAGCTATTCAAACTCCGAACAAATAAATTTCCCTGCGGCCCATCCCCGCATACCGATCGGGCGCCGGGGCCCAGGTCAAGTTAAACTATTAGTGTTGCAAAATAAGCGGTTGCGCGTAACTGGCGGCCCGATGGGGCCGCGAAACGTCGGATAAGTGAGGTGTCAGTGCCTAAAGCGCGTATTTACGAGTTGGCAAAAAAATTTGGAGTGGACAGCGGCACGATTTTGTCAACCCTGAAAGATATGGGAGAGTTTGTAAAGTCTGCCTCTTCAACTGTCGAGGCGCCAGTAGTTAGACAGCTGGAACTTAAGTTTCAAAGGAGCGCGTCCCCCCAGCCGCAGCAAAAGCATTCCCCCAAGGTTCAAAAGGCCTTTCCTAAAAAGCCTTTCCCCCAGGATTCCCAGGCTGTAAGGGAGCCTAAAGAGCGCAGGGAGAGAAAGCCCGAACCCAAGCCTGCGCCCTCCCCGAGGCCCCAATCCGCTCCGAATCCGATCTTTCGCGCCCCGACATTGCCCGCAACTCCTTCGCCTCAGGATTTTTCTAAGCGCCAGGGCCCAAGGCCTGGAAACAACCCATTCTCTTCAACCCAGGGCATGCACTTCCCGACGCCGAACGATATTCCAAGGCCCCATCCGCTTTCCAAGCCTACAGTAAAGCCCAAAGGAGGGCCGAGGGGCAAGAAGGGCGAAGAAGCCGGCGCACAGGGAAGCCAGTTCAGGCGCAGGCCTTCCGGTTCTCCTGCGGGGAGGGGCGCCTCTCCCTCCGGGCCCAGGTTTAGAAGCGCCTCCGGATCTCCTTCACCCCGTCCCTTCTCCTCAGCCCCCAAGGCTGGAGGGGCTCCCGCCAGGGGAGGCCGCGGCGGAGTGGCCTTTGGCCGGCAGGCTCCCGGATCTCGGGCTCAAAAGAGGAAGAACCACCGCCTCCAACAAAAAAGGCAGGAATTTCAAGAGCTGCAGACTCCGGTTATCGGCGGCGTCAGGCTTCCTTCGGGCAACGGCCAGACTATAACTTTGAGGCAGGGGTCCACCTTGGCAGACCTGGCCGACAAGATCAACGTCCCCGCCGCCTCCCTCGTGCAGGTGCTCTTCCGTTTGGGGCAGATGGCTACAGTCTCCCAATCTTTGGACGCGGACCTATTTCAAATCTTGGGCGATGAGATCGGATGGAACATAAAAGTAGTTTCGGCCCAAGAAGAAGACGCGCAGCTTTTGAAGCAGTTCGATATCGACTTGGAGCAGAACGGCAGTGAGGAGAATCTGGTGCCGCGTCCTCCGGTAGTCACAGTCATGGGGCATGTGGATCACGGCAAGACCAGCTTGTTGGACGCCATCCGCAACACCCATGAACGCAAGAGGGAAGCCGGGGGAATCACTCAAAGCATCGGCGCATACAGGGTGCAGATTGAAATGGACGGCGAGAAGAGGTACATAACCTTTCTCGATACCCCCGGGCATGAGGCTTTCACTGCCATGAGGGCCAGGGGCGCAGAGCTCACGGATGTAGCGATACTGGTTGTAGCCGCAAACGACGGGGTGATGCCGCAGACTATCGAGGCTCTGAACCACGCAAAGAGCGCGAACGTGCCGATTGTGGTGGCTGTAAACAAGATAGATTTGCCCGATGCAAATCCTGAAAAGGTTAGAAGCCAGCTTATGGAGTTTGGGCTCGTGCCCGAAGAGTACGGCGGAGACACCATGTTTGTGGACGTGTCTGCAAAGGAGGGGACAGGCATAGACAAGCTCCTTGAAGCCGTCCTCCTAACCTCGGACGCTGACTTGGACCTGCGGACAGATCCCAATCTTCCTGCCAGAGGGACGGCCGTTGAGGCCAGGCTCGACCGCGGCCGCGGGCCGGTAGTAAGCGCCCTAATAAAAGAAGGTACCTTGCGGACGGGGGACGCCATCGTAGTGGGCAACGCCTATGGAAAAGTGCGCGCCATGTTCGATGAAGAAGGCGAGCCCCTAAAGGAGGCCGGCGCGTCCATGCCCGTAGCCGTCCTGGGCCTTACTTCGCTTCCTGCCGCAGGCGACCTTCTCTTAGAGGCCCCCGACGACCGCATTGCCCGCCAGATAGCGGAAAAGAGGGAAGCGTTGGCCAGGGCTGCAGAGCTCGGGCGCCAACGCAAAGTAGTCTCCCTAGAGAGCCTCAAAGAGCAATTCAAGAAGTCCGAAGTGGATACCCTTAACCTCGTAATCAAGGGGGATTCTTCCGGAAGCGTGGAGGCTCTTGAGGACGAGCTGATGAAGATCCATGTGGCTGATGGGGTCGGAATCAATGTGATCCACAGGGGTGTGGGCGCTATAACCCAAAACGACGTGAACCTGGCCACGGTGGACAAGGCCGTGATCATAGGCTTTAATGTGAGGCCCAACAAGAACATAGCCGAGCTCGCGGAGAAAGAGGGGGTGGAGATCAAGTTCTACACCGTCATCTACCAAGCTACCGAGGAAGTCACAGAGGCCTTGGAAGGTATGCTGAAGCCCGTTTACGAAGAGATCACCACCTCTCACTCCGAAATACGCCAGATTTTCCGCTCTTCCAAGTTTGGAAATATCGCGGGAGTCATGGTCCTGGATGGGGTTGTGAAGAGGAACTCCAAAGCCAGAATCCTAAGAGAGGGAATAGTGAAGACAAACGACCTTGTCATCACCGGCCTCAGGCGCTTTAAGGACGATGTGACAGAGGTAAAGGCTGGATTCGAAGCCGGAATCAACCTCGGCAGTTTCAACGACATCCAAGAGGGCGACATCATCGAGACCTACGAGATGAAGGAAGTCGACCGCAAGGAGGCAGCCGCGGCCCAGGACCGTGCGAAGGCGGAAGATGGGGAGAAGTGAAGTAAAAGAGGGGCGCATAGCCGACTTCATACAGAGGACGGTGGCCACTGCCATAGAGAGGGATCTTAAAGATCCGGCCCTCAGAAGCGTCACGGTGACGGAGGCCAGGGTAACTCCAGATCTGCACATGGCCTTCGTGTACTGGATATGCCCCGGAACAAGCCGCCTGGAAGCTAAAGAGGCTCTGGAGAGGGCAAAGGGGAAATTGAGGTCCCGAGTTGCGCGCGGGTGCGGCCTGAGAACTGCCCCTTCTTTGGATTTCCGCTACGACGAACTTCAGGACAGGGCTATGAGAATAGAAGAAAAAATCGACGAAGCCTTGAGGGAAGACGAGAAGATGGAAGAGGAGAGCGCCGAAAAGGGCTTTGCCGGGGAAGAAAATCCTTATAAGGATGCCTGAGCCGGAATCGGGGGCGCTGTGTGTCTACAAGCCTCGCGGGGCGAGCAGCTTTGCGACTACGAGCGCGCTGCGGCATGAATTTTCTTTTAAAAAGGTCGGCCATGCCGGCACTTTGGACCCCCTGGCCGAAGGTCTTTTAATTTTAGGGTTTGGCCGCGGCACGAAGGCCCTGGGCTCCCTTCAGGGAATGAAGAAGACCTACAGGGCGGTTTTCGCCTTGGGGGCTGAAAGCTCCACAGAAGACGGGGAAGGGGATCTTTCGCCCCAAAGCGCCGCTCAGGCCTTAGCCGTACGGCGCCTTTCCTATAGGGCGCTGAAAAGAGCGGCTGAAAACTTTACCGGCAAGATAGATCAGATCCCCTCCCGCTTTAGCGCGGT
This sequence comes from Aeriscardovia sp., assembly GCA_017632535.1. Classification (GTDB taxonomy): domain Bacteria; phylum Actinomycetota; class Actinomycetes; order Actinomycetales; family Bifidobacteriaceae; genus RGIG1476. The sequence continues at coordinate 34,108 of JAGBRC010000019.1, forward strand.
GCATTTTGATGGCAAGAGGGCGTACGATCTGGCTCGCGCGGGAAAAAACTTCGACCTGGCGCCCAGAGAGGTAGAAATTTACTCTTTTACCATCGGAAAAATGCGAAAGCTCCCCCTGGGCGGTGCGGGAAAAACTTTGAAAAAAGCGTGGCAGGGGCAGGCTGCCCTGTTGGAGTGCCAGGTTTCCTGCTCTAAAGGCACCTATATCCGCGCCTTGGCTCGAGATTTTGGCAGGGATCTGGGATGCGGAGCCTACCTGTTTTATCTGCAGCGTTCTGAAATCGGCCCCTTCTCCCTCAAAGACTGCGCACCCTGCAGGCTGGAGGGCAGGAAAGTTTACATAGACAGATCTTGGGCTATGGAAAAAATAATGGATCTTCCATCCCTTCAAAAGCGTTTGGACCGAAAATGAGGGTTTTCAGAGTCAAGGGCCCCTTCCTGCCGCCGGGGCGAAGAAGTTTGGCATTGGGGAGCTTCGACGGGCTGCACCGGGGGCACCTTTCGGTGATTTCTTTAGCAAAGGGAGCTGCCAGATCCAAAGGGATAAGTTCCGCCGCCATGATTTTTGACCCCAGGCCGGATCCGAGAAAGCCTGAGATAACTTCCCTTTCCCAGCAGATGAGGCTCTTTAAGTCGCTGGGAATAGACGAGCTTTTTGTGGCTTCCTTCAACCCCTGCCTTCAGTCTATGACTTATCAGGATTTTCTCACTTCCCTTTGCTTCTGCGGAGTAGAGGATCTGGCGATCGGCCCATTTACCTGCCTGGGGCGCGGGGGAGAGGGGACAGTAGAGAAAGTGGAAGAATTTTGCCAAGGCCTCCCCCTCAGGATCCGCCTCTCCTCTCCCATAAAAGCTCTGGGGGGAAGGGTGAGTTCAACCAGGATAAGGCAGATGCTGCAGGAAGGAAGGGTGAAGGAGGCCCATTCTCTCCTCTCCCGCCCACACAGTGTGGAAGGGCTGGTAGTCCGCGGGCTCAAGAACGGCAGGAAAATGGGATTTCCTACGGCAAACCTCGGAGGGAAGGTGGAAGGGCTAGTACCGGCCCAGGGAGTGTACTGCGGATACTTGAAAGTCGGGGGGCAAAACTTTCGGGCTGCAATCTCGGTGGGGACTAATCCCACGGTGAGCCCGGAATCTAGGGAGATAAAAGTGGAGGTTCATGTGCTGGACGGCTTCTCTTCCCCCCTATACGGCTGCAGAGTTGAAGTAAAGTTCTTGGATTTTCTGCGGCCCCAAAGAACTTTTTCTTCCTCCGCCTCCTTAGAGGACGCGATCGCCCGGGACGCAATCGAGAGCGCCGAGAAGGTCCCTAAGATTTAATTTCTCAGCATCTGAGGGTACAATAGCGGGGCGTAAAGTGTCATATAGCGGGCATGCCAGCATTCTCTGGTTGCCCAATCAGAGAATCAAAAGCAACATTTCATTCGATTTCAACCGGATTTGCGAGGATTTGCAATTTGACTGCTGAAAAAACTAACTCTCCCGAAGGCGAAAACACCTTGGTGTCTCTCCACAAGGCCCCCAAGCGCTTGAACTTCGCCACTATAAAGGAGCCCTTGGAGCTCCCGAACCTTTTGGACGTGCAGACCGAGTCCTTTGACTGGCTCATAGGCAACGATCGCTGGAAAGAGAGGGTGAAGGAAGACGAAAAAAACGGCACCTTCGACACTCCCCATGTCAGCGGACTCGAGGAGGTTTTTGAAGATATCTCCCCGATAGAGAACTATGCCAAAACCATGAAGCTGACTTTCAAAAACCCTTACCTGGATGAGCCTAAGCACACTTGGGAAGAATGCAAGGAACAGGGCTGGACCTACTCTGCGGGGCTGTTTGTGGAGGCAGAATTCTCATATGAGAGTATCTTCAAAAAGCAGCACGTGTTCATGGGGGACCTGCCTTTGCAGACCCCCCGCGGAACTTTCATAATTTCAGGCGCCGAAAGGGTCGTAGTATCCCAGCTCGTCAGAAGCCCGGGAGTGTACTTCGACCGCGGCGGAACAACTGACGGCGAGAAGGAGAAGGAGGTCTTCAGCGGGAGAATCATCCCCTCCAGAGGAGCCTGGTTGGAATTTGAGATCGGCAAATCCGGCAAGTTCGACATAAGGGTCGACAGGCGCAAAAAGGTCCCCGTAATCGTCTTCCTGCAAGGCATGGGGATGAGCATAGAGGAAATCCGCAAGGAGTTCGAGGGCTGCCAGACCGTGCTAAAGCTCATAGATTCCCAGGCGCTGCGCGGAAAAGATGAGGAAGAGTCCAGGAACATGGCGCTGGAAAAGATCGCAAAGCTCGTGCGGCCTAACGACACTGCTACCCCGGAAAGCGGGAGGATCCTCCTCGACAGCTTCTACTTCAACCACCGCCGCTATGACCTGGCCAGGGTCGGAAGGTACAAGATAAACCAGAAGCTGGGGCTTTCGATAGACCCGGAGATGAGGTGGCTGACCAAGGAAGATATCTGCGCTTCCCTCCGCTACCTTTGCGCCCTGGCAGAGGGGGCGAAAACCGTCGACGGGATACAGGACGGGGAAGCTGCGCAGATTCCCGTGGAGACAGACGACATAGACCACTTCGCCAACCGCCACATAAGGCAAGTTGGAGAACTCATACAGAACCAGTTGCGCAGCGGCTTGAACCGCATGGAGAAGGTGATAAGGGAGAGGATGACCACCCAGGACGCCGAATCCATAACTCCCCAGTCTCTCCTAAACATCCGCCCCATAGCTACGACGATAAGGGAGTTTTTCGGAACTTCCCAGCTCTCCCAGTTCATGGACCAAAACAACCCCTTGGCAGGAATTACCAACAAGAGGAGGCTTTCGGCCCTCGGGCCCGGAGGGCTCACCCGAGACAGGGCCAGCATGGAGGTCAGGGACGTCCACTCTTCCCACTACGGGAGGATGTGCCCGATAGAGTCTCCAGAAGGCCCCAACATCGGCCTCATAGGATCCTTGGCCACTTTTGCCAAGATCGACACTTACGGCTTCATAGAGGCTCCCTACAGGAGGGTCATCGATCGCAAGGTCACAGATGAGATCACATACATGACTGCCGACGAAGAGGCTCACCACGTCATAGCCCAGGCCAGCCAGAAGCTGGACAAGGAAGGCAGGATAGAGACTCCTACCGCCCTGGCCAGGGACGGCAAGGAAGAGGCGGTGGACGTGCCGTCAGATGAGGTGGACTACATGGACGTCTCCCCCAGGGAGATGGTCTCTATAGGATCTTCCCTCATCCCCTTCCTCGAGCATGACGAAGGGCACAGGGCCCTTATGGGCGCCAACATGCAGAGGCAGGCCGTACCCCTCATAAAGCCCGATGCTCCGCTGGTGGGAACCGGAAGCGAGTGGAGGACCGCATATGATTCGGGCGACTGCGTCATAGCCGATGGAGACGGCACTGTCTCATACGTCTCTGCCGACACCATCAAAGTCTCCCAGGACGACGGAACCGAAAAGGAATACACCCTTGCAAAGTTCCAGAGGAGCAACCAGACCACTTGCTACAACCAAAAGCCGATAGTTTCCGTCGGAGATAGGGTTGAAAAGGGGAGCGTAATCGCCGACGGCCCTGCGATAGACCAGGGGGAGCTCGCCCTCGGAAAGAACCTGATCATAGCCTTCATGCCATGGAACGGATACAACTACGAGGACGCCACCATAATCAGTCAGAGGCTCGTGAAGGATGACAGCCTGAGCTCCATCCATATCGAGGGCTACGAGATAGACGCCAGGGATACCAAGCTCGGACCCGAGGAGATCACGCGGGATCTTCCCAACTGCTCAGAAGAGATGCTGGCAAACTTGGATGAGAACGGAATTATCCGCATCGGGGCCAAAGTGAAGGCGGGAGACATCCTAGTGGGCAAAGTCACCCCCAAGGGCGAAACCGAGCTGAACCCTGAAGAGAGGCTGCTTAGGGCAATCTTTGGAGAAAAATCCAGGGAAGTTAGGGATGTCTCCCTGCGCCTGCCGCACGGAGAGAGCGGAACCGTCATCTCCGTAAAGGAGATAAGCCGGGAAAACGCTTCCGAAGATGCAGAGGAGCTCCCCAGCGGCATCAACCGGATAATAAAGGTCTTCGTGGCTCAGCACAGGAAGATAAACGTGGGAGACAAGCTCTCGGGGCGCCATGGAAATAAGTGCACCGTAGCCCGCATCCTTCCCGAAGAAGACATGCCGTTCCTCGCGGACGGCACTCCTGTAGACATCATGCTCAACCCCCTCTCAGTTCCTTCCAGGATGAACCTCGGCCAAATCCTCGAGCTGCACCTGGGCTGGATAGCCAAGACCGGGTGGGATGCCGACCTGGATCCCGGAAACTACAAGTGGAAGGCCGCGATCCCCGAAGATGCCCTGAAGGCGGCTCCGGGAACCCTGGTGGCGAGCCCGGTGTTCGACGGAGTCAAAGACGACGTGCTTGACGGCCTTTTGAAGACTTCGCTCCCCGGGCCCGACGGTGAAAGGTTGGTGGATTCTTCCGGGAAGGCCGTCCTCTACGACGGCCGCACCGGCGAGCCCTTCCCCAAGCCCATTTCCGTCGGAATCATGTACATGCTCAAGCTCCACCACCTCGTGGACGACAAGATACACACGAGGGCTACTGGCCCCTACTCCATGATTACCCAGCAGCCTCTGGGCGGTAAGGCCCAGTTCGGCGGACAAAGGTTCGGAGAAATGGAGGTATGGGCCTTGGAAGCTTACGGCGCGGCTTATACCCTCCACGAGCTGATGACCGTGAAATCCGACGACATGGACGGAAGGGTGAAAGCCTACGGGGCGATAGTCAAAGGAGAGAATCTGCAGACCGGGGGCATCCCCGAATCCTTCAAGGTCCTCCTCAAGGAGATGCAGTCTCTGGCCCTGAACGTCGAGGTCCTCAACAGCGACGGCGATCCGATAGATCTCTCCAAGGAGTCTGAGGACAAGTCGGGATCTGCGGTGCCGAGCCTCGGAATCAATCTCTCTGCCAGGCCTGAAAAACCTCTGTTGGAACCTATGGATATTTAGTTTTGGACTTCAAGTTTAAGGAAATGCGTAAGTGGTAAACGTAAATGAGTTCTGCAAGCTGAGAATCAGCATGGCTACAACGGAAGATATCCGCAATTGGAGCCACGGGGAAATCAAAAAGCCTGAAACTATAAACTACCGCACTCTGAAGCCCGAAAAAGAGGGGCTGTTCAGCGAACAGGTGTTCGGACCCACCCGGGACTGGGAGTGCGCATGCGGAAAGTACAAGAGGGTCCGCTACAAAGGGATAGTGTGCGAAAGGTGCGGGGTGGAAGTCACCCAGTCCAGGGTGCGCAGGGAGAGGATGGGCCACATCGACCTGGCCGCTCCCGTCACCCATATCTGGTACTTCAAAGGCATTCCCTCCCGCCTCGGCTACCTTTTGGACATTCCCACCCGCGATCTTGAAAAAGTAATTTACTTCGCTTCCTACATCGTCACATTCGTGAACGAAGAGCAAAGGGAGAAAGATCTTGCCAAGCTCGAAGAGGAATGCGAGCACAGGATGAGCCGAGTGGAAGAGTGGAAGAAAAGGAGGATCGAAGAGAGAAGCAGAATCCTTGAAGACAACTTAAGGGAGCTCGAAGAGGAGGGCGGCTCTTCCAAAAAGCAGGCCGACGCCCTGAAAAGCGACTTTCAGAAAGCCAAAGAGGACATAGAGGCTAGGGCCGAGGGCAGGAAAGAGGAGATTAAAAACACCTTTGAGTCCTTTAAGTCCCTAAAGAAGAAAGACCTCATAGACGACATAGATTCTTGGCACGCGATGCAGGATGCCTACGGTGAATACTTCGAAGGCGGCATGGGGGCCGAAGCGATAAAGAAGATTTTGGAGACTTTGGACCTAAGGGAGATGGACGCCTCCCTCAGGGACACCATTAAAACCGGCACGGGACAGAAAAAGCAGAAGGCGCTAAAGAGGCTGAAAGTGGTAGACGCCTTCCTCAACACCACCAACAGGCCCGAGGCCATGGTGCTTGAAGCCATCCCCGTAATCCCTCCCGATCTTCGCCCGATGATCCAGCTAGACGGCGGCAGGTTTGCCACTTCTGACCTGAACGACCTCTACAGGAGGGTCATAAACAGAAACAACCGCCTAAAGAGGCTGATAGAGCTGGGCGCCCCGGAGATCATGCTCAACAATGAAAAGCGCATGCTCCAGGAGGCTGTAGATTCGCTCTTTGACAACGGGCGGCGCGGAAAGGTCGTCACCGGAGCCTCCAACAGGCCCTTGAAGTCCTTGGCCATGATGCTCAAGGGCAAGGCGGGAAGGTTCAGACAGAACCTTTTGGGAAAGAGGGTGGACTTTTCCGGAAGGTCTGTCATAGTCGTAGGCCCCGAGCTCAAAATGCACCAGTGCGGCCTGCCCAAGCCCATGGCCCTAGAGCTTTTCAAGCCCTTCGTGATAAGAAGGCTGGTAGAGCTGGAATATGTGCAGAACATCAAGGGGGCCAAAAGGCTCATAGACAGGATGGATCCGGTGGTGTGGGACGTGCTTGAGGAAGTCATCCACGAGCATCCTGTGCTCCTCAACCGAGCCCCCACCCTCCACAGGCTCTCCATAGAAGCTTTCGAGCCGATACTTGTGGAAGGAAAGGCAATACACCTGCCCCCGCTCGCCTGCGCCCCGTTTAACGCGGACTTCGACGGCGACCAGATGGCGGTCCATCTTCCTCTTTCCGTGGAGGCCCAGGCCGAGAGCCGGGTTTTGATGCTCGCTTCCAACAGCATCCTCAAGCCCGCAGACGGGCACACGGTCACCATGCCCAGCCAGGACATGATAATCGGCCTCTACTGGCTGACCACCACCATAGACGAGCAGCAACAGGAAGTCGAAGAGGCAAAGGAAAAGTACTACGCCAAGCATCCCGGAGGGGAGAGAAGGTTCCCAGAGATAAAGGACGCCAAGGGGCAGGGAAGGATCTTCAGCAGCGTGGAAGAGGCCAGGATGGCGCTGGATCTCGGCCAAATCGGAATGCAGTCCAAAGTCCTCATCCGCATGGATAAAGACTTCGTGCTTCCCAAAGACTGGGAGCCGGGGACCCTCAAAGTCCCCTCTACAGGAGAAGAAGTGAAAGAGCAGAGGCTGGAAGACGGAGGGTATCTTTTTGCCACCAACTACGGCCGACTGCTTTTCAACTCCTGCCTGCCCGTGGACTACCCCTTCATAAACTGCCAAGTCTCTAAGAAGGTCCTCTCCAAGATCGTCGACGACATCGCCCTGCGCTACGACAGCTCCCAGGCTTCCGCCACCCTTGACGCCTTAAAGGACATGGGCTTTACCAGGGCGCAGTGGTCTGGGGTGACTATCGCCTTCTCCGACATCCAGGTCCCCCCTGAAAAGGAGGCGGTGATAAAGGACTATGAGGCAAAAGCCGATGAGATTAACGGCTATTATGTCATGGGCCAGCTGACCGAGTCCGAGAGGCGCCAGGAGCTCATAAGCCTGTGGACGGAGTGCACCGACCAGGTGGCGGAGGATATGGAGGAAAACTTCGCCCCCGACAACGACCTAAACATCACCGTCAAGTCCGGAGCCCGCGGCAACTGGATGCAGATCCGCCAGATCGCCGGAATGAGGGGCCTTGTGACCAACCCCAAGGGCGAAATCATCCCAAGGCCAGTGAAGTCCAACTACAGAGACGGCCTTTCTTCTCTCGAATACTTCATCTCCCAGCACGGGGCGAGGAAAGGCCTGGCCGATACGGCCCTCAGGACGGCAGAATCCGGTTACCTGACCCGCAGGCTCGTGGACGTCTCCCAGGAAGTGATAATCCGAGAAAAGGACTGCGGCACCAAGAGGGGGATTGTTATCCCCATAGCCAAGCTAGATGAAGAGGGAAACTGGAGGGTCGACGAGTTCGCCGACGCTTCGGCCTATTCAAGGCTCCTGGCAGAAGACATAGTGGATCCCAACACGGGCGAGCTGCTCATGAACGCCCAGGAAGCTCTCGACATGCAGGCCATAGAGAACCTCGTTTCCCACGGAGTGCACGAGGTGAAGGTGAGGTCGGTTTTGACCTGCGAATCTAAGCTGGGGGTGTGCGCGAGCTGCTACGGCTGGTCGCTTTCGACCAACACCCTAGTAGACATAGGAGAGGCGGTAGGTGTCGTGGCGGCCCAGTCTATAGGCGAGCCCGGCACCCAGCTCACCTTGCGCAGCTTCCACTCCGGCGGCGTCGCCTCCGCTTCCGACATCACTCAGGGCCTTCCCCGAGTGACCGAGCTTTTTGAGGCCAGGACCCCCAGGGGCATGGCCCCCATAACGGAAGTGAGCGGCACGGTCGAAATTGACGACAGCGGCAATTTCAGGACGATTCGGATAGTGTCAGAAGGCGGGGAGAAGAGGGAATACCACACCAACAAGCGGATCCCCTTGCTCGTTCACGACGGGCAGTTCGTCAAGGCGGGCACTCAGCTCGTAGAAGGATCGGTGGACCCCAAGGAAGTGCTCAGAATCTGCGGCTCTAAAAAGGCCGAAGAGTGCATCGTCAACGGAGTGCACGATGTCTACAGGTCTCAGGGCGTGGGCATTCACGACAAGCACATAGAGGTCATAGTCCACCAAATGGTCGACAAGGTCGTGATTGTAGATTCGGGCGACACTTCCCTCTTGCCGGGAGATCTGGTAAGCAAAGCGGAATTTGCAGCCACCGTGAAAAGCGCGCTGGAAAAGGGCCGCAAGCCCGCGGCCGCTAGGGAGTGCCTGCTGGGCATTACCAAGGCCGCCCTTGCCACCGATTCCTGGCTCTCTGCCGCCTCCTTCCAGGAGACGACTAGGGTCCTGACCGAAGCCGCCCTCCAGACTAAGGAAGACAACCTGAATGGACTGAAGGAAAACGTCATCATAGGCAAGCTCATTCCCGCCGGCACGGGCCTGAGCCGCTACAGGAACAGCGAGGTCGAGGTAAACAGCGTGGTCAAAGAGAATGTCTACCCCGGAGTCGGCATGGATAAGTCCTACTCCCTTCTCGAAAATCAGGATCCCACTGAAGTGGATATGAGCGGGGTAGACTTCGAGAACCTGGGAGAAGACATGGGGGCAGGCGAGATTCTTTCCCCTGAAGATCCCGGAGCCTACGGGGAGGAAGATGACAGCGATCCTATAGACGAGCCCGATTCCAACCCCGACGACTTCCCCGAAGGCAGCCAGGAAGATTTGGACGAGTGATGGAAAAGCCGGAAGAAGGCAGGCCTTTCCCAGAGCCTCCGGCGTTCGGCTGGTACCCTGAGGACCGCATTTGGGCCAAAGAGCATGGTCTGACGGACTACCTGGATCGCTCGGATCTGTCGGGAATGGGGGACGTGCGCAGGTACTGCGAGCCCAAACATGGAGCCCCTTCCAAGTCCGGAGGGACGGTGATTTTGAGGAACACCTCCAATAACTCCATCATCCGCATAAGCTCGGACTCAGTTTTGGGCAGAAAGCCTTCCTCGGGCGGAAGAGGGGAAGAAGTGGAGCTGGCCGATCCCACTAGGACCATATCCAGGTCTCACGCCCTGATCTATTTCGACGGGGACAAAAACGCCTATGTGGAAGACTTGGGGTCTTTGAACGGGACGTTCGTGATAAAAGATTCGACCGAAAAAAAAGCGTCCCCCGAGGAACCGGTGCAGCTGGAGGGGGGAGTGCTGCTCAGGCTGGGGGACGAGTTTTACGAAGTCTCTATAGAGTAGGGGAAGATTCGCCCTTCCTTTTTTGCAGGGCTTCTTGAATTTCCGGGTCATCTAGGCCCTCGAACCACTCCAAAAGCTCCGGGTAGCAGTTGGGGTTTTGTGCGAGGTATTTTCTAAGCTCTGGGAAATTCTGAGCTATATCGTGCTGGATCATCGCGTCTTTGACTTCCATCACCTGCTCTGGGGTGTACTCGGTCCCCTCTTTCTGCTTGAAGGCCGAAGGCGAGAGGGGGATGGACTCTGTCATGATCCTGTGCATTATGATTTTTTTCGTCTTCTCATCCCCGAAGCGGGCGAGCCAGGCCAAAAGGCCCGGATAGGCCCTGGGGTGGCTCGCCACGTTAGGTCCGAACTCCGGATTTTCGTAGGCTATCAGCGCGAGCAGAGAGGGATCGGCGTTCTCGTCTTGCACCGCCTGGCAGGCGACGTCGTAATCTACCATGCTTTCTCCTTTTATTCCCTTTGGACGTGCAGGTTCTCCATGGTGGCGTCCGAAATGAAATCTATGTCTTCCTCTTGGGAGAGCTTGGAAACGAGCCAGCCCTCCTCGCACTCCACTTTTACGTCCACCACGATTACCGTGGCGTTGTCGCTTCCTCCGCCGTCAAGGGCCGCTTCCACCAGGCAATGGGCCACTTGCTCGGCGCTCTTTTGCGCAGAGCACAGGTTCGCCAGCTTGCTCAAGCTCATTTGGGTGTAGATTCCATCGGAGCAAATTATAAAGCGGCCGCCTAAATCAGCCCTGTAGAAGTCAGGCTTAAGCGGGGAGGGGGAGCCTATAGCCTGGGTGATGAGGTTTCTGGGTATGAGCTTCTCCGCTTGTTCGGGAAGGTATTTTCCGGTGTCGATGGCTTTCTGTTGCTCGGAGTGGTCGTGCGTGATCTGCTCGAAAGTGGACCTGTCGAAACCTCCCTCTTGGGAGGGGCACACGTGGTAGGTCCTAGAATCTCCCACGTTTACCACGTACCACGCATTTCCCTCCTCCTGCATGTCTTCGTCCTTCAGGATGAGGCCGCTCAGAGTGGTTCCGGCCACTCCCCCCTCCCTGGCCCCGATCTGTTCTACAACGCTTTGGGCCTCCTGCAGGCAGCCCAAAATATCCCCCTTGGTCCTGACTTTGCAGTTGCCCAGCTTCTCCATGACGGACATGCACGTGGCGCTGGCCTGCCTGCCCTTCACTCCCCCGCCCATGCCGTCGGCCACTAGGTACAGTCCCTCGGCTTCGAGGTATGAATCCTGGTTGTCGGACCTCTTGAGGCCTATGTCCGAGCAGGCGGCGCTGGAGATGTCGATTTTGCTCATTTAAAGTCTTTCTATGCAAATTACACTAATATCCTACATTTTCTTCCTGTTGCAAAATTGCCGCATTGCGCAAAAGGGCCGCAAAAGGGTAAAATCAAGGGGCTTACTTGCGTTAAGCGCAGGTATTTTTTCTTTTTGTTCATATTAGAAAAACCATCGGGCCGGTGGGCATTGGCTGTGCGCAGGGCGCATTGTGCGCCCCCGACCCGCAATAAAAAAGGGGTCGGATGCCTACAATCCAACAACTCGTCCGCAACGGACGCAAGCCAAAGACGAAGAAATCCAAAACTTTGGCCCTCAAGGGATCCCCTCTGCGCAGAGGGGTCTGCACGCGTGTATACACCACCACCCCCAAGAAGCCTAACAGCGCCTTGAGGAAAGTGGCCCGTGTGAAGCTGAGCTCGGGCTATGAAGTGACCGCCTATATCCCGGGTGAAGGACACAATCTCCAGGAACACTCCATAGTCCTGGTCAGGGGCGGCAGGGTCAAGGACCTGCCCGGCGTGCGCTACCACATCGTCCGTGGTGCTTTGGATACCCAGGGGGTCAAGGATCGCAAACAGGGTCGCTCCCTGTATGGAACGAAGAAGGCTAAGTAGAGATGTCACGCAAAGGACCTGCAAAGAAGCGCACGATAGAGCCGGATCCCATTTACAAGTCCACCACAGTGGCCCAGCTCATCAACAAGGTTTTGAAAGACGGAAAGAAATCCGTAGCGGAAACGATAGTCTACACTGCCCTCGAAAAGGTGGGCAAGAAGAGCGATCAGGAAGCTTTGGGAGTGCTCAAGAGGGCCCTGGACAACATCCGTCCCACTTTAGAAGTCCGCAGCCGCAGGGTCGGCGGGGCCACCTACCAAGTGCCCGTCGAAGTGCGCCCGGCCAGGGCCAACACCCTCTCTTTGAGGTGGCTGACCAACTACGCCAGGCTGAGGAAGGAAAAATCCATGTCCGACAGGCTCGCCAACGAGATTTTGGATGCCTCCAATGGACTGGGCATGGCCGTAAAGAAGCGCGAGGATACCCACAAGATGGCCGAAGCCAACCGCGCCTTCGCCCACTATCGCTGGTAGTAGGAAAGGGATACGCATATGCCGCAAGTGCTCACTGATTTGAACAGGATCAGGAACATCGGGATCATGGCTCACATAGATGCGGGCAAGACCACCACGACCGAAAGGATCCTGTACTACACGGGGGTCAACTACAAGATTGGCGAGACCCATGACGGCGACTCGACCATGGACTGGATGGATCAGGAAAAGGAGCGCGGGATAACCATCACCTCCGCCGCCATAACCTGCTTCTGGAACAGGCAGACCCACGATCCCGAAGAGCAGTTCCAAATAAACATCATCGACACCCCGGGCCACGTCGACTTTACGGCCGAAGTGGAAAGGTCGCTCAGGGTGCTCGACGGCGCCGTGGCGGTCTTTGACGCCAAGGAAGGGGTCGAGCCTCAGTCTGAAACCGTCTGGAGGCAGGCCGACAAGTACGGGGTCCCCAGAATCTGCTTTATCAACAAGATGGATAAGCTGGGAGCCAACTTCTTCTACTCGGTAGACACTATCAAGACCAAGCTTGGCGCCCGCCCGCTCGTCATGCAGCTGCCCGTGGGCAGCGAGAACGACTTCGACGGAGTGGTAGACCTGGTCAGGATGAAGGCGTACCTCTGGAAGGGGGACGTCAAGAAGAGTGACCAAGGTGCCCACTACGAGACAACCGACGTCCCCGAGGACCTCAAAGAGATGGCGGAAAAGTACAGGACCGAGCTGGTGGAGGCCGCCGCCGAAACTGATGAAAAGCTCATGGACAAGTACTTTGAGACTGGAGAGCTTTCCGAAGAGGAGATCCGCAAGGGCGTGAGGGATTTGACTATACGCTCCGAAGCCTATCCCGTCTTTTGCGGATCCGCCTTCAAGGACAAGGGCATCCAGCCCCTGCTCGACGCAGTGGTTGACTACCTTCCCAGCCCCGAAGACGTTCCTGCCATCGTGGGATACGAGCCCGGAGACGAGAGTGTAGAGATCGACAGAAAGCCTGTGATCTCCGATCCCTTCTCCGCCCTCGCTTTCAAGATCGCGGTGCACCCCTTCTACGGCAAGCTCATCTATGTGAGGGTGTACTCGGGGTCTATCAAACCGGGAGACACTGTCCTCAACTCGACCACCGGCAAAAGGGAGAGGATCGGAAAGATCTTCCAGATGCACTCCAATAAGGAAATTCCGATGGACGAGGCATTCGCAGGCAATATTTATGCCTTTGTGGGCCTCAAGAACGTCGGGACAGGAGACACCCTCTGCGATCCCAAGAACCCCATCTGCCTGGAGTCCATGACCTTCCCCGATCCCGTCATCCAGATCGCCGTCGAGCCCAAGAGCAAAGCGGATCAGGAGAAGATGGGTATAGCTCTGGCCAGGCTGGCCGATGAGGATCCGACCTTCCAGGTCAAGACCGACCAGGAGAGTGGACAGACCCTGATCTCCGGCATGGGAGAACTCCAGCTCGACATCATCGTCGACAGGATGCGCAGAGAATTCCATGTGGACTGCAACGTGGGCAAGCCGCAGGTCGCCTACAGGGAGACTATAAGGAGGCCGGTGTCGGAGTTCGAGTACACCCACAAGAAGCAGACTGGAGGTTCTGGCCAGTTTGCAAGGGTCCAGCTCAACTTCATGCCGATAGATGAGAACAACCCAGAAGAAAAGGGCAAAGACTTCATCTTCGTAGACAAGATCACAGGTGGCGTCATATCTTCTGAATACATTCCCTCCGTCGAGGCGGGCATCAAGGAGGCGATGGAGTCCGGAATTTTGGCAGGCTACCCCATGGTGGGCGTGAAAGCCGAGCTGATAGACGGACAGATGCACCCTGTAGACTCTTCCGAGCTCGCCTTCAAGGTCGCAGGCTCCATGGCCTTCAAGGGGGCGGCACTCAAGGCCGATCCCGTGCTTCTCGAGCCTATAATGGCCGTTGAAGTCAGGACTCCCGAAGAGTACATGGGAGACGTCATAGGCGACCTCAATTCCAGGCGCGGCAGGATTGAAAATATGACTGACGCCACCGGAGTGAAGGTGATAGACGCCAAGGTGCCCCTCGCAGAGATGTTTGGCTACATAGGCGATCTTCGTTCCAAGACCCAGGGCAGGGCCGTCTACAGCATGCAGATGGACTCTTACGCCGAGGTTCCCAAGAACATCGCCGACGAAATCATAAAGCAGCAGAGGGGCGAATAGCCCCGGCAGATCCGTTTCATAAGGGCTTTCCCAGTTGAGATGGATAATGATAGGGCAAAATATAAAATAAGATCAGCTTCTTACCTGAAGCGATAAGTTGTCCAGGAGGACTTTAATGGCAGAAAAGGCAAAATACGAGCGCACCAAGCCGCACGTGAACGTGGGCACCATTGGGCACATCGACCACGGCAAGACCACTTTGACCGCGGCCATCTCCAAGGTTCTTCACGAAGAGTATCCGGACGTCAACCCCGAGTACAAGTTCGACCAGATTGACGCCGCCCCCGAAGAGAAACAGCGCGGCATCACCATCAACATCGCCCACATCGAGTACGAGACCGACAAGAGGCACTACGCTCA
>JAGBRC010000020.1 GCA_017632535.1 Aeriscardovia sp.
CTTCAGCCGTATGCCTGCCTATGAAGAGAGGGGCGAGGACGGCCAGATCGGCCAGGGAGAGCGACTCTGCAAAGCCTTTTGCAAACTGTACCACCCTGGATGAATTGAAAGCCTCAAACATCACCCCTATTCTCGACTGTGGGTAGGAGGATTTTAAAGCGGAGAGGAATGCGGCGATCTCGGTGGGGTGGTGGCCATAGTCTGTAAAGAGCTTTATTCCGCCCTCCTCTCCCAAAAGCTCGAAGCGCCTGGAAGAGCCCAAAAACAGGGAAGCCCCTTGAGCCGCAACAGAAGTTTCCACCCCCGCTTCACTGCAGGCCAGGATGGCGGCGGCGGCGTTCAGGTCATTGTGCCGCCCGGGTAGCCTCATCTGCACAGGCGTGCTTTCGCCTCTAAAGCGCAGGGAAAAAGAGGAAGATACGGAAGAAGAGGCGTCAAAAAGGCGCACCCCTTCCAGCTTCGCGTAGTTTTCTTCGGCAAAATCCGGAAGGCTTTTGGCCAAGTCTTTAAATTCTCCTTCGCCGTAGCCTACGACCTTTGATTTGTCCCCTTCGGAAAGGGATCTGAAAATTTCCCGATTTCCCTCGTCGTCCATGCACATGACGCACTTTTCAGAGTGTTCCACAAAGGCCCTGAGATCCGTCCTGTAGGCCTCAATGCTGCCATAGTGGTCGAAGTGATCTCCGTCGCTGTTTGTGACTATAGATACGAAAGGGGCGTACTTTAGGAGGCTGCCGTCCGATTCGTCGGCTTCGGCCACAAAAGACTTCCCCTCGCCCTTCCTCCATCCGGGCCAAAAACCCTGCTCGGTTTTAAATCCGCTCCCCAGGGCCCAGCTGGGATCTTTTCCTGCAAAGAGGAGTATGCAAGAAACTAGGCAGGAAGTCGTAGTCTTGCCGTGCGTGCCAGAGACTGCCACAGAATCTTTTTCCCGCATGAGGAGAGCCAAAATGTCGCTCCTGTGCGCGAGGCGCATCCCGGTTTCGAGGGCCTTTTTGATGTCGGGGTTGTCTTCCTCTATCGCGCTGGACCAGACCAGGACTTTTGCGTCCCCCATATGCGACCCGTCCTGGGGGAAGACCTCAATCCCGGATTTTTCAAGCTCTTCGGTGATGAGGGAGCGGGAAATGTCGCTCCCTGCCACTTTTACGCCCTCTGCGGCCAGGATTTGTGCCAAGACGCTCATGCCGTGGCCGCCTATGCCGGAAAAGAAGACGGATTTTAGGGTTTCAAGGCTTTTCCCCTCCAGAGAGGGCGAAGCGGGGGAAGGAAGGTTACTCATGGTACTTATGGTAGTTTGCGAGCTGTAAAATCTCCTCGGCCATAATGAGCGCGGCATTTTCCCCGGACAGCTCCCTGGCCTTTTCTCCCATGACCTCGAGCTTTTTTTTGTTGGTTATGAGGGGCGGGATGTACTTTTTTACAAATCCTTCCGTAAACCGGGAATCTTGCACCATGATTCCGCCGCCGTTGTCCACCACAGGCTTGGCATTAAACTTCTGTTCGCCGTTGCCTATAGGCAGGGGTACGTAGACGGCGGGCATTCCCATGGCCTCCATCTCGTTTACGGTTCCGGCGCCCGACCTGCATATGGCCAGGGAAGCCGCCTTGTAGAGAAGGGACATGTGCGGGAAATAGTCCACGATGCGGTAGTTTCCGTCCTGGGCGAAGTACTGCCCGTCTTGGGAGGGAAGGAGCTCTCCTAGCGCATCTTTTCCGGCCAGCTGCGTGACGAGTTCGGAGACGATTTCGCTCTTGCCTTTTCCGCACACGTGCACCACCTGGCACACTTGCAAAAGCTCCCGGGAAGCCCCGGCCACCGCCTTATTTATGCTCAAGGCCCCCAAAGACCCCCCGGTCACAAGGAGCACGGGCAGATTGGACTTCAGCCCCAGAGCCTCTATGGCTCCGGCCCTCGCTCCTTCGGGATCTTCCCTGCGAGCTTTGGCCGCCTCTATCACTTCGGCTTTGAGGGGCAGGCCTATTCTTTCTGCAGGCTTTCTCCCCCTGCCCCTCAGCTTTACCCCGCCGTAGGCCGTGCCGATGTAGTCGGCCCATCTGGCCCCGAGCTTATTGGCTATGCCCGCCATGGCGTTTTGTTCGTGAATTGCGATGGGGATCTTGAGCTTTCTCGCCGCCCGGTAGCAGGGGGCTGAAACGTACCCTCCAACCCCCGCCACGCAGTCTGCATCCACCGACTTTAAAATTTTCTCCGCAGCTCTGACCTCTTTGGCCCATTTGGCGGGGAAAGCGGCGGTCTGGGGGGAGAGAGATCTGGGAAAGGCGAGCTTGGGGATAGTCCTCA
Organism: Aeriscardovia sp.; assembly: GCA_017632535.1. Lineage (GTDB taxonomy): Bacteria > Actinomycetota > Actinomycetes > Actinomycetales > Bifidobacteriaceae > RGIG1476. The sequence goes on from JAGBRC010000020.1 coordinate 2,306, forward strand.
AGGGAAGACCGCTTGCGGGAATCAGGGTCTCTTCCATCCCTCCCGTAGCTCCGACTGCCGTGATTTGCGCGGAAGGGCAGAGGATCTTTATCTGCTCTGCTATGGAGATCAAAGTGTTGATGTGTCCCGCGGTGCCGGCTCCGGCCAACACCACGGAAAGCCTGTCGCTCATTCCCGCGGCCCACTCTCCAGGGCTTTTGCAAACTCCGTAAATTTCTCTCCCCTTTCGGCCATATCCCTGAATTGGTCTTTGGAGGCGCAGGCGGGGGCGAGGAGCACCACGTCCCCCGGTTCGGCCGTGGCAAAGGCGAGGGCCACAGCCTTCTTCATGGCGGCCGCCCCCTCCTCGTCTTCCACTTCGTCAAAGGGGATCTGGATCTCTTGCAGGGCTTTGGCAAATTCCGCCCTGTCCTTGCCCATGAGCACGGCCCTTTTCACTTTCCCACGGGCCTCTTTGAGCATAGGGGACATGTTGCAGCCCTTAGTCTCCCCTCCGACTATCCACACGATCCCCTTTCCCTCCAAAGAAGAGAGCGCGGCCAGGGCCGAGGCGGGGTTGGTGGCTTTGGAATCGTCTATAAATTCCACCTTTCCCCCACCTTTGCGAATCTCTGCAGATTCTTCCAGCCTATGCTCCTCCGGTTTGAATTTAGAAAGGGCTTCAGCCACCTTTTCCGGCTTTGCCCCCATTGCCAGCGAAGCCGCGCAAGCCGCGAGGGCGTTTTGGACGCGGTGGGAGGGGACGCGCCCTGCGATCTTAAGGTGTGAAAGCGAATCTAGGCTGCAGATCCTGCCATAGGCGAAGGCGTTGTCAAAGATCCAGTCTTCATCCACACCTACTTGGGCCGGAGCCGGCCTCTTCAAGGAGAATCCCACTTCCATGCACCCAAGATTCACTTTCGCGCTTTTTGCTGCAGCGGCAGTGACGGGATCTTCTGCGTTGTATACTATTGCCCTCTTTGCGTTTTCAAAAATCCGAGCCTTGTCCAGCCGGTACTCTTCCAAAGACCTGTGCCAGTCCAAATGGTCGTCTGCAAAGTTCGTCCACACCGCCACCTCCAAAGCCAGAGAGCGGGTGAAATGAAGCTGGGCGCTCGAAAGCTCGACTACCACGATCTGCGCCCCTTCCTCCCTGCAGGCCAGGGTCAGGGGAAATCCGGTGTTGCCGCCTTCGGCCACCTTCAGCCCGCACTTTTGGAAGATCTTGGTTATCATCTTGACCGTAGTAGTTTTTCCGTTGGTTCCCGTAACGCCTACCCAAGGAATGGAGCGGCCTTCTCTGTCCCTAGGACGCGTCTTCCATGCGAACTCCACCTCGCTCATGAGGGGCACATGGTTGTCTTCTATGGTCCTGACAAGCTTGGAATCCGGGGAAAAGCCCGGAGAGACTACGGCCGCGCTTATATTGCTCCAGTCGACGGACCTGGGGTCTGAAAAGTCCGCCTCGGCCTTTTCGTCAAAAGTCTCGCACTTGACCCCGTACTTTTCCAAAAGCCCTTTGACGGCTCTTCCGCTCGCGCCGAGTCCTGCCACGAGAACAGTCCCGTCGAACTCGCTTCTGCCTATGATTGCCATTTTGCCTCCTTAGTGCATTTGTCCGCTCTGAATGAGCCAGTCCGAGTAGAAAATGACGATTGAGATAATCACGAACCCGCACTCTATCATCCAAAATCTCGTGACCACGCGGGTTTCGGGCCATCCCATGAGCTCGAAGTGATGATGCAGGGGGGCCATCTTGAACACCCTCCTGTGGAAGAGGTGGAAGGCTCCGATCTGTACCACATCCGAAAGGGTTTCCATGACGAAAAGGCCACCCATGATTACGGCCAAAATCTCTACATGCAGGCTTACCGACATGGCTGCAAACAGCCCCCCAAGAGCCAGCGAGCCGGTGTCGCCCATAAAAATTTCGGCCGGGTGCACGTTGTACCACAGAAAGCCCATGAGGGCCGCCACGCACGAGAGAGCTATTATCACTAGGTCCTGTGGGTCTGAGGCCACGTACTTGAAGCCCTCAGAAGATGAACCTATGAGGTGGTAGCTCTCCCAAAAGGCTATGATGGCGAAGCCTATAAAAGCCGTGAGGCCCGATCCCGCGGCCAGGCCGTCCAGGCCGTCTGTGAGGTTTATCGCGTTCGTCCAGGCCGCCATGAGGAAATTTACCCAGATGATGAAGAGGATTATCCCCAAAACATTTCCCGCGAAGGCCAGGTTGATGGAAGAATCTGCTATCCAGGAAATGGACGTGCGTCCGACCCTCACGGGAGCCTTCCTGGGGAAAAGCAGGGAGAGGACCGCGTAGCCCGAAGCTACGAGGACCTGCAAAATGAGCTTGGCATGAATGGTCAGACCCAAGTTCCTCTTTTTTTTGACCTTCAAAAAATCGTCTATAAAGCCTATGATCCCGAATCCCACGAGGCAGAAAAGGGCGAGGAGCGCCGAAGGGGTCGGCACGGTCCGGTGAGCGGCGTAGCGGAAAATGGCCGCCGCGCCCCAGCCGATGAGGATGGAGAGGATTATGGCTACGCCTCCCAGTGTGGGGGTGCCCCTTTTGATCTGGTGGCTTTGGGGTCCATCTTGACGGATGTATTGCCCATAGTGAAGCTTGTTTACCACAGCTATGACCGCCGGCGTCAGGCAAAAAGAGGCTACCAGCGAGCAGATGAACGCGATTATGTAAGCCTCCACTTACTTCCCCTTTTCCAAGTCCTCGGCCAAAGAGTCCAAATGGAAGGCGTGGGAGCCCTTGAGGACCACGAGGGGCCTTTGGGCTTTTTGCACGAACTGTTCCGCCTCCTCTTTCGCTTCCTTCAGGCTCCTGACCAGCTCGGCCCCCGGAACCTGCTCAATGTAGGCCCTGGCCAGAGCGTCTTTTTCTTTATCTTGGCATACCACTATCAAAGAGGCCGAAAAATCGCGCACTGCTCTGCCAATCTGCCTGTGGTACTCTTCTCCCCTTTCTCCCAGCTCCAGCATCGGGGAGAGGATGAACAGGAGGTCTCGTCCCTTTTCTTTGGCCATCCTCTCTGCGATCTTTACGCAGTTTGACATGGAATCGGGGTTGGCGTTGAAAGTGTCGTCCAAAATGAGGCAGTCTTTGCCAAGGCTGCGATTTTCAAAGAGGCTCAGGCGGTGCGGGCTGACGCCGCGCAAGCCCGAGAGGCCGGAGACTATCTCTTCGTCCGGCACCCCGCACACTTTCGCGCAGGCCGCCGCGGCTACGGCGTTGGAGGCGTTGTGCTCTCCTAGCAGGGGAAGGCGCACTCTTCCGGCCGCCTTTCCTTCCAAGATCAGTTCGAAGCTCGGGCGCCCCAGCTCATCCATTTCAAGGCCTTTAGCGCATGCCTCCATGCCGGCAAGAAAATCCAAAGAGAACCAGCGCACCCGGGCGCGCGTGAGGGAGGCCATCTCCCTCACCCTCCTGTCTTGGGCATTGAGGACGGCGGTGTCAAAAGGCCCAAGGTTGCGCACGAGTTCGCTCTTGGCTCGGAATATGTTTTCCCTGGATCCAAATTCGCCCTCGTGGGCAAACCCCACCCTGAGCTCCAGCGCCACGTCGCAGGGCGCTATGGAAAAGAGGCGGGCTATGTCTCCGATTTTATTTGCCCCCATCTCGGCTACAAGGTACCGGGTCTCCTCCCCCACCTTGAGGCAGGTCAGAGGCAGGCCGAGCTCGTTGTTGAAAGACCCTTCGTTTGCGGCCGTAGGGGCAAGGGGAGAAAAGAGCTGAAAGAGGATGTCTTTGGTGGTGGTCTTGCCCACCGATCCTGTCAGGGCGATTTCGGTAAAGCCCGGCTTTTTCCTCCTCTTTTCCAAGTTTGCTTTTGCGAGCTTTGAAAGGGCCTCGACGGAATCTTTCACCAAAATCTGCGGCATGGGGCAGGAAGGGTCCAGAGAGTGGGTGAGAGCGGCCTTGAACCCGTTTTCAAATGCCCTGCCTATGAAGAGCGCCCCATCCGTCTTTTCGCCTTTGACGGCCACAAAAAGGTCCGCGGGCACAGCGGATGAAATTGATACGCTCTCTACCTCGAGGGCGCCGCCTCCTGCCGCGATCTCCCCTCCCGTCAAGCTCGCTATTTCTTCAAGACTCGTCTTTATCATGGCTCTCCCCCGGCCTATCTTGTTTGTTTTCCCCGTTCTTTGGCTCCTGGAGAAAATCCCCAGAAATGCTTATCGCCTTCCTTATCGAGGCCGTCGTTATCCCCGCCGACAGGGCCATGGAAATAGCCGTGCGCACCGGAATGCGCCCCATCGGCACCACATCTATGAGCTGATTGAAGCTGTCTTTGTCCAAGACGTCGAAAGGGTCTTTTGCATATGCCACCGCCCGGGTGGAATTGTCGAAAACCGAACCATAGAGAGGCTCTTCCTGCGGCTGGAGGGTGCGGGGGGTTCCGGGCTTGGAAATGAGGTTGAGGACCCGGCTCCCCGTACACACATCCACATGCGTCCCCGTAAGGGCCAGGCGTGAAAGGGTGGAGGGGTTGGCGGAAATCACCATGGCCGAGCACCCTTCCTCCACGGCCTGCGCCTCCACCCTCTGCACATCTACCGCGTCCAGCGGGTAAGAGAGGCTCAGCGGCCGGTCCTGGATGAAGGAATTTTCAAAGTCCAGAAGGCATACGGGGTTTCCGAGGCTGTGCAGGAGGCGGGAAAGTAGGGGGGCCACAGACTTGGCGTCCAACCCAAAGCAGGCGAATACCGCCATCTTCAGAGAGGGGTCCCCCATTAGGAAGGAAGCTATGAGGCCGAGGTTTTCGCGCCAGTTGTCCATGTAGATTATGGGGATATCGAGGTCCCGGCCCACTTCTTCCTCGATTTTTTCCAAACCTATTGCGTAGGCCCCGGCCATTTCGGCTTCAAAGAGGGGCTCGTCTCTTGAAAGGGGACAGGCGGGCACGAAGAGCGATCCCTGGGTCACTTCTTCCACCTTCGTAGCTATGGACGTGAAGGTGACGCATGAGGCGAATGGCTTATCGCAGACGGCGCCAAAGGTGCGCACAATGTACCCGATGGTCAATCGTAGGTACGAGATATCCGCCAGCCTGTTCATCCTCTAACCTTTTTGCTCAAACTATTCCGATTATAATCTTTGCTCCTTGAGCCTTTCGGGGCGCCTGAGCACCTTTACGGCCCTGAGGCGCACCGAGTGTGAGCGGGAATTCGCCTCCATCTCCTCCTGCCCGGCCTTGAGGGCGCCGTGGGTTAGATCCTCTAAGTAGGGCTCGGGGGCTACGGGGAATTTGGGAGGGCAAAAAGGGGCAGTTCCGGCGGCAAAGAAACGCTTGACGAGCCTGTCTTCCCCGGAATGGTAGGACTCCACCATGATGACGGTGCTGGGGCGAGAAGAGATTAGGCAGGCATCAAGGAGGCGTTCGAGATCGCCCCTTTCTCCGTTCACTTCCATCCTCACCGCCTGGAAAACCCTCTTTTTGGTACTCAGCCTCTCTTTGAAGGGCGTATGGGCGTCCAAGACCTCGGCAAGCCTGCCGGTGGTAGAGATCTCCCCCTTTTCCCTCTCTTCTACTATCTCCCTGGCTAAAAAGTTCGCCCTGGGCTCCTGGCAGGATCTGAAGATCCTTTCCAGATCCTTCTGACTGTAAGTGTTAATGACCTCCTTGGCCGTGAGAGGGGAAGAAGAATCCATGCGCATATCAAGGTCTCCGGAAGACATATAGCTAAATCCCCTCTCCGCCTTATCTATCTGCAGGCTCGAAAGGCCGAGATCAGCGAAGATAAAGTCGGGGGCGCGACCGAAAGAAGAGAGGATGGAAGAAAGATTGGCAAAAGAATCGTGCACAAACGCCATCCTCCCCGTGCCTTTAAGCCTTTTTTCGGCAATTTCCAGGGCTTCTGGGTCCTTGTCTATGCCCACAAGAAACAAGGAGGGAAACTTTTTAAGGAAGGCCTCGCTGTGGCCCCCCAGGCCGAGAGTGCAGTCTACGGCGAAGCGGGGGGTGTCCAAATTGCGATCTAAAATTTCTAGGCATTTGTCCAGCATCACGGGCTGATGGGTGAAATCTTGTTCCATAATTTACCTTCAGAATCCGGTTATACAAGAGGCATTCTAATAAGTCATGACTAACAGCGGAGCGGAAAGCTCAGATCCATACGAGTCGGAACAAAAAAAAGTTGACCTGATTTATGGCCGTTTCGACGAACTGAAAAGCCTCGTCAAAGAGAGGCTGAGTGCGACGAGGGCGCAAAGAGATTTGAACCTAACCTCTATGACGGAGAGGGACTCTTTTGCGACGATGTATGAAGACAGGCTCTCCCTACTTAGGGCCGGGGAGTACAGGCTGGTTTTTGGAAAGCTACACATGAAGGACGGATCCGAGCGCTACATAGGGCGCATGGGGCTTTTAAAGGGGCAAAAGCCAATCCTTCTGGACTGGAGGGCCAAAGCCGCCAGTCCTTTCTACGAGGCTACGTTCTTCGACGACATGGGCGCAACCTTAAGGCGGCACATCACTACCGAAAACAGGAAGGTGGTAAAGCTTGAAGACGAGCTTTTGGACCTCAGCCCGGAAGAATCTGAAAAGGCCCTAAAAGAGGGGCTGCTCAGCGGAGAAGGCGCCCTCATGGCCGCCCTCGAAGAGGGCCGCACGGGAAAGATGGGGGACATCGTCTCCACTATTCAGCGCGAGCAGAACCGCATAATCCGCATGCCCTTGGATTCCACCGTGGTGGTGCAGGGGGGGCCGGGTACTGGAAAAAGCGCCGTCGCCCTCCACAGGGCGGCCTACCTGCTCTACACTTACCGAAAAGAGCTGGAAGAGAGCGGGGTGCTCATCATCGGGCCCTCCCAGGCTTTCGTGCACTACATAGACGACGTCCTTCCCTGCCTGGGAGAAACCGACATCCTCATCCGCACCATGGCGCAGATGCTTCCGGGAGTGAAAGTGAACTGCAAAGATTCCCCTCTGGCCGCCAAGGTCAAAGGGGACCTCAGGATGGTCCACGTCCTCAAATCCGCCATCAAGCGGTGCATTAGGGTGCCCAAAGATCTTCCGGAAATTTCCATAAACGGCGTGAAGCTGAAGCTTGAGCCGGAGGAAATAGCCCGGGGGCAGGATTCTGCCCGGCTGGCCGGCCCCTACGAAGTGGCGAGGCGCGCCTTTGTTGACTACATGTGCTCCCTCCTCTTTTCCAAGTACGAAGAGGCCTCTGGGGGATCTCTTCCCGGAGAAGACGGGGCATTTGTGAAGGGGCAGATACGGGAGAACGCCCAAGTGCGCTTGGCTCTGAACCTTTCCTGGCTCCCCCTCTCGGCCAAATGGCTTTTGGACGACCTCTTCTCCAAGCCTTCCAAGCTCAAAGCCCTGGCTCCCTGGATGAGCGAAGAAGAAGTGCAGAGCCTCATACGGGAAAAGGGGAAGGTGAGCGAAGGCGACATTCCCCTTCTGGACGCCGCCCTGGATCTGCTGGGCGAAGAGGAAGTGAAAAAGAAGGGGAAGTCCTCGGGGGCAGAAGAGGAGTTTGCAAAGTCGACCATGGCGATGTTCGGTGTCGCCCCCGGAATAGTTTCCGCCTCCGACCTTCTCTCATACCTGGCGCCTTCCGAACAAAAGTCCGTAGTGGAAAGGGCCGCAGGCGACAGAAAGTGGCAATTTGGACACATTATAGTCGACGAGGCCCAGGAGCTCACCCCGATGCAGTGGAGAATGCTGAAAAAAAGGTCGCTTTCAAAATCCTTCACAATCGTGGGAGACGTGGCCCAGACCAGCTCTCTGGGAGGGACGCGCAGCTGGAAAAAGAGGCTCTCTCCGGTATTTGGCAAAGACTGGACGCTTTGCCCCCTCGAAATCGATTACAGAAACCCCAGGGAAGTGGTGGAGGAAGCCTCGAAATTTGCCAAAAGGGAAGGGCTGAACTCCGAAGACATCAAGGCTGTCAGAAGCGTAGAGGGATCTTTGGAAAAGGTGGAAAGCGAAGACCCTGAAAAAGAGGCGGTAAAAAAGCTCGTAGAGTGCGTCAAAAAGTTCGTGCACTCTTCCAGAGGAACTGTGGCCCTGATAACCGAGCAGAAGGCCGCTGACAAAATGTCCGAACTGGTGCACTCGGCCCTCGAAAAGGAGTTCGGAAAAGATGAGGCCGACAGGCTCACTCAGAGCGGATGGAAAAGCCAGGTGGCAGTGAGGGGGATAGAGGACATCAAGGGCATAGAGTATGACGCCGTAATACTCATGGATCCCCCAGAGCCGCGGGGCGAAGGGGAGGAGAGGAAGATTGCGGCCAGCAGGCTCTACATAGCCATGACCCGCCCTACCCAGAAATTGGTAATCGTAAAAAGGAAGGCCTCGGCCTTCATTTAGCCTCTAAACTCCTGGCCGCCCTGGCGAAGTCTTCAGGAGTAGAAAAATTTTCGTACACGCTGGCAAATCTCAAATAAGCCACGGGATCCAACTTTTTAAGCGGGCCTAAAACTTCAAGTCCAATCTCGTGGCTGGAAACCTGCCCCGCCCCCCGGGAGCGGATGTTTTCTTCCACCTCTTGGGCCAAGGCGGCGATGGCGGGGTACTTTATTGGCCGCCCCTTGCAGGCCTTGAGAACGCCGGTCGCTATCTTTCCCCTATTGAAAGGCTCAAAAGTACCGTCCTTTTTGTACACCAAAAGCTGGGTGGACTCTACTGTAGTGAACTTCCTCCGACACTTTAGGCACATCCTCCTGCGCCTAACTAAGCTTCCGTTGCCGCTCTCGCGGGTGTCTACGACCTTGGTGTCGGGGTATTTGCAAAACGGACAGAGCATCAAAGTTCTCCTGGATTTACCAGCCTGGCCATCTGCTTGGCGTAAGATTCAAGCTCCGCGTCGCAGATCCAGGCGATCTTTTGGCATTGCGCGGGACAGGAGGCTCCGTAGAGGGCTATCAGGCCTGAAAGCTGCTCCTTCCACTCGCTTATCTCTTCTTCTAGCGCTTTTTCCCCTCCGCTCAAAAGGGTGGAAAGAAACTTTCCGGACACCCCGACCCATCTGGCCCCTAAGGCGAGGGACTTTAAAACGTCCAGGGGGTTTCGGATTCCGCCAGAGGATATCACCTCTGGCATTTTCTTCCCGCCGCCTTCTTCGGGGAGGCCAAGAAGCTGCTGGGCAAAGCGGGCGTTTAAAAGTGACTGTACGGTAGAAAATCCGCACTCTGAAAGATAGGAAAAGTCCCCTTTTTCCCTGCGGCAGTTTTCTATGGTGCAAAAGTTCGTACCGCCTTTTCCGGACACGTCCACGGCGTCTATGCCTATCTCGGCCAAAGCCTTGATCGAGGCCACGTCGAAGCCGAAGCCCACTTCCTTCACTATTACGGGAATCCCGGCTGCATCCCGCAAGCGGGCGATCTTCTCCTTCCACTTCCAATGCCGACTTCCCTCGGGCATGACAAGCTCTTGGACGGCGTTTACATGTATTTGGAGGGCTATGGGGTCTAGGGCCCTGATGAGGGTTTTTACAGTCTGGGGGGAGGTGTCGGCGTTGACGTTTATAAGCACCGGCTGCCTCGTACGATTCCTCGCCTCCTCAAAGCCTTTTAGGGCCGAGGGGTTATTTTCTACAAAGCTTGCCGAACCGAAAGCCATGGGTATCCCATTTTTGTCGCTCGCCCTGCAAAGATCCATATTTATGCGGTCCCCTTCTTCCACTCCTCCCGTCATGGCGTTTATAAAGAAGGGAGCCTGTACGCGGAACCCGAAAAAGTCGCACTCCGCGTTTGAAAGCGCCGCCTCCGATTCGGGAAGAGCGGGGCGCACTAGAAAAACCTTGTCAAAGTCGTTGCTTTCGGGCCGTTTGTTGTGGCGGGCCAGGGTTATGTGCTCCTTTTTCCTGGCCGCGGCCATTCGGGCTTCTTCGTTCATTTTTCTCTCTTCAGATCCAACACGTCGTCAAATACCGCAAATCCGGCAGCTTTCCATGCGCAGGAGAGCCGCCTGCATTCTCCTTTGCTTCCCAGCGCGAGCGCGCAGTCGCCGCCGCCGGCCCCTGAGGTCTTAGCGGCTGCGCCGAGGGCCTCCGCAATCTCGATGGCGCGCCTAACTTCCCTGTTTTCCAAAGGTATCCCTTCCCGCTTGGCAAAAGACTCTAGATTGTACCTGGAAAGCCGGATTGCCCTTTTTACCAGATCCGCCTCCCCTTTAAGGGCCCCATCTTTTGCTATGAGGCACAGGTCGTCGGATCTCTCGACAAATTTGCGCCCGGGCTTTACCCCGCGGATAAGGGAAGCGGTGGAAGCCGGCTTGCCAGTCCAAAGGGCCAGAGAAGAAAGAGGGGGCAAGGAAAGCTTTTCTGCAAAAAGTCCGGGCCAGTTTTTAAATACCGCCTCAAAGGAGAGGTGCCGGGAAAGCCATTCGGAATCGAAGGAGGCGTAGAAGACGGGCCCCAAGAGGCTCGCAGCCACATCTCCCCCCGATCCCGATCCCTGCCAGGAAAAGTGGGCCAAAATGGCGAGTTTGAGCATCTCCGCTTCGGAGAGGTGAACTCCGTACAGGCAGGTTATGGCCCTGGCCAGGGCGCAGCAGAGGGCGGCCGAAGAGCCAAATCCAAGTTTTTTGCCTCCTTCTTCGAGGCCGCTTCCGATTTTAATTTCAAGTTTGAGGTCCTTACCTGCCTCTCTTCTGCAAAATCCTTCCAAAACCCTCACGGCAAAGAGCGCAAAGCACTTTTCGGGCGCAATGGGGGAAATAAAGGCGCCCCCCTGCCAGGCGAAGGGCAGAGGGGCGGGGAAGAGGGAGGAAGAAAGGGACCCTTCCTCAGATTCTTGGGCTTCTACCCACAGCTTCCTTTTTGTAGGGGAGGCTATGGCGAAAGATCCGGGCCGGAGCACGGCATATTCCCCGCAAAGGTAGAGTTTTCCAGGAGATTCAAACCTCACGCTCCGCCTCCACTCCCGGCCCGGGGCCGGATGCAAACAGGAGGACTTTTGGGCCCAAAGCCGAAAGGGCTTCCTCTTTTACCTGGGCCAAATCTCTTTCCCTGCACAAAAGCGCCGCATTCTTTCCCGCGTCACAGCTCCAGTAGCAGGCAGTTCCCCTTTCGCGAAGGCTTTGGGCAAAAGAGAGGGCGCGAAAGGAGGAAGAAGAGAGGTAGGAAAAGCCCGAAGAGAGGGTGAGGGCGTGCATCTGGCAGGCATTTTTTTCAGCCACTTCCCCCAACTTTTCAAAGTCTGCCTCCGCTATGGCTTCTTTAGCCTCCCGGCAGGCCTTTCTGCACTCTTGCCTCCAGACGGGGAAGAAGGGGGAGGATTTTGAACGCCTCATTCCTTCAGTAGAGGAAATTCCCTTCTTTTCTGAGCCAAAGGAGAGGTACAAAACGGCTATCCCCATCGAGGGATGCTCGTCTATAGGGATGGCAAAGCTCTCTTCCATTCCCCCTTCTTTCCATTCGCAAAAGCCTCCGTACACGGACCTGCACGCCGATCCGGATCCCAGCCTGGAAGCGATTGAAAGCTCGCTTCTTGTCAGATTCAACTCGAACTCCTGTGAGAAAGCCGCCGCCAGGGCGCAGAAAGCGGAAGCCGAGCTTGCAAACCCCGCGCTCTTGGGGACGAAGTTTTGCGACTCTACAAGGAGGGGAGAAAGAGGAAGGGAAAAAAATGAAAATAGCCGCCGAAGATAGGAAAAGACCCTGTCCGCTTCGGGGCCCTGGGCTTCTTTGCCATCTAAAATGAACTTATCTTTTCGGGCGCAAGAGACTCTGGTTTCGGTGTAAAAGGCATCCAGGGTCAAAGAGAGGCTGGGGGCCGCGGGAAGGCGCAGGTCCTCATCCGCCTTGCCCCAGTACTTTACGAGGGCCAGATTAGTGTGGGCGCGCGCGAAAGAGGACATTAGACCTCCTCTACCCAAGTGTCAAAGCTATAAAAGGCGCGCCTGGCCGCCCTGGCCTGGGGGGCATCCTTAAAAAGCGCTATGGCGCACCCCCCGAGTCCGGATCCTGTGAGCTTTGCCCCAAGCGCACCCAGATCTTCGCACTTTCCCACTATCTTTTCGAGCTTCGGAGTGGAGAGGCCGAGATCTCTTAGAAGGCGGTGGGCCCGGCCCATGGCGGCCCCCACTTCTTCAGGGTCTCCCCAGCCTTCTTTCGCCCTCTGGCACACTTCCTTCAGCTCTTTCATAATCCTGTCTTTGCCGGGGCATGTCGCCGCCTTTTTAATGGCGCACTGGGTCCTTCCTTCTTCTCCGCTGTAGACGATGAGAAGTGCCGCTTTGAGAGGCTCAAGGGGGGTCGCTGCCCCCCTTGAAAAGAGGATGGGGACAGAAGACGCGCATGTGGCCAGATCCAGGCCGCTGGCCCGCCCGTGCACGGCGTCCTCGGCCTCCGAGCAGATCTGCATGATTTCCCCTTCCTTCATGCCCAAAGAGAGGGATGAATTTAAAGACCTGGCCAAAGCCAGGGCGCTCGCGGCGGAAGATCCCAGCCCCGCGCCCTGCGGGATCGAGCTTTTGAAGTGGAGGTTGGCGCAGTGGGCGCCCAGAAGGCGTGAAGCCACGAGGGAGACTCCGGAAAAGTTAGAGGGCAGATCCCTGAGCTTTCCGCAAAAGCCGTCCGTGTGAATGGAGCTTTCAAAAACTGTGGGGGAGCAATCGACTTCGATTTTAAGCCCCGCAAGGGGAGCCGCTATGGCACAGGATCCGTTCAGCACGCTATGCTCCCCCACGATTATCGCCTTGGCGTGGGCGCGGGGCGAAGGCAATTAAAGTCCCAGCTGTGAAATGTAATCCTTGAGCACGGAAGCGCTGGTTTCGAGCCCCGCCTTTTCGGAAGCATTTACGGGGGTGGGGAGCTGCGCCGCCACGCCATTCTTGTTGACGATGCTTGGCACCGACATGCACACGCCAGATATTCCGTGGAAATCCTTGAGGAGGGAGGAGACGGGCAGCACCCTGTCTTCGTCCTTGAAAATGGCTTCCAGAATCGTTACCGCCGACATCGCTATGGCGTAGTTGGTGACGCCTTTGCCGTCTATCACGGAATAGGCGGCGTTCTTGGTGTCGGAATGAATCTTGCTCCTCACTTCTTCGGTGAGAGGCTCATAGCCGGGAAGCGGGGTCCAGTCGAGGAGGGGCACCCCGCCTATAGTGGCGCTGCTCCAGAGGGCCACTTCGCTGTCTCCGTGCTCTCCGGCTATGTAGGCGTTTATATCTTTTACATCCACTCCCGTCTGTTTGGAGAGCAGGAACCTGAGGCGGGCTGAATCCAAGTTGGTGCCTGATCCGAATACTTGCCCCTCGTCTAGACCGCTGAGCTTTAAAGTGGCATAGGTGATGATGTCTACAGGATTGGTGATGAGAAGGTATATCGCGTCGGGAGCTACCTTCACGAGGGGAGGGACTATCGCCTTCATCATCGATACCGTCGACTTTGCAAGATCCAGGCGCGTCTGCCCGGGCTTCTGGTGGGCGCCGGCCGTAACTACGACTACGTCCGCCCCCCTGCAGATTTCCACGTCGTCGGAGGCGTCCAAGTGGACCTTGGGGAGGAATGCCAGGCCATGCTGGATGTCAGCCGCCTCGGCCTTGGCGCGCTTGAGATCTATGTCTTCCAGGACTATGGAGTCAGCTACGCCTTTCTGGGCGGCCGCGAACGCCACGGTGGATCCCACGGCTCCCGCTCCTATAATGGCCAATTTCGTAGAATGGATCTTTGAACTGTACATGGAGACCTCTCGTAAGAAAAAATGTTGTAAATTATTTACATAATACTACTAGTCAGATCCGGCCCCGGAGAGGGCCGCAAAAAAGAGAAAAAGAAATTTGTCGAACCAGTATTTTGAAAAACATCCCTCATGCGAAAGCAGAAAGAGGGAGATCTGCGTCAATTTGGGCGGAAGGGAAGTCAGGGTCCTAACCGATCGGGGCGTTTTTTCCGCATCTGCCCTAGATAAGGGAACTGAAGTCCTCCTCAAATCCGTCCCCGCCCCAACTGCCGGCTCCAATGTGTTGGACTTGGGGTGCGGCTGGGGGGCGGTGGCGCTGGACTTGGCGCTTAAGAACCCCTCGTGCACTGTGTGGGCGGCCGATGTAAACGAACGGGCCTTGGGCCTTTGCCGGGAAAACGCCGAGAAGCTGGGGCTAAAGAACGTGGAAGTCTTGGAAGAGGGAGAAGAGCCGCCCGCACTGGACTTCATCTACTCCAACCCCCCAGTGAGGATAGGGAAAGAGGAGATGCAGAAGCTTTTGGCCTCCTGGATTGAGCGCCTTAAAGAAGGGGGAAGGGCATACCTTGTCGTCAGCCGCCACTTAGGATCCGACTCCCTGATGGACTGGATGAAAGAAGAGGGATGGAAGGTCAAGAAGATAAAAAGCAGCAAAGGCTACAGGGTGATAGAAGTTTGCAGATAGAGTTTTCTTACCCGGATCTGCCCGTCTCCAAAGCCCGCGATCTTATAAAAAGCACCGTCTCCTCCCACCAGGTGACAATCCTTTCCGGCCAGACCGGGAGCGGCAAAACCACACAACTGCCAAAAATGCTTTTGGAAATCGGAGCCGAAGGGAAGGGCCAGATAGTCCATACCCAGCCCAGGAGGGTGGCCGCCAGGGAAATAGCCGCGAGGGTGGCCAAAGAAATCGGGACAAGAGTCGGCGAAGCAGTCGGCTACCAGGTGAGATTCGAAGAAAAGCTTAGCCCACAAACCAAGCTGAAGATCGTGACCGACGGAATTTTACTTTCTGAAATCCGGAAAGATCCGTTTTTGAGGCGCTACGGCGCCGTAGTGATAGACGAGGCCCACGAGAGAAGCTTGAATATCGATTTTCTTTTGGGCTTTATGGCCAAGATCCTCCCTCAGCGGACGGATCTCAAGCTCGTAGTGACGAGCGCCACCATAGACTCCGAAAAATTCAAGTCCTTCTTCGAGTCCGCTCTCGGCAAACAGGTCCCCATCATCAACGTAGAGGGGAAAACATACCCGGTAGAGATCCTCTACGAACCCTACGGGAGCCCGGAAGCGCTGTGCGAGACGGGCACCTTTAAGAGTGAGGACTTGGATCCGGCCCAGCAGGCGGCCAGGGCCGTAATAGAGGAGATAGCTTTTGACCGCCAGGGCGACATCCTCCTCTTCGCTTCGGGGCAGAGGGAGATAGAGGAGTTCTCCCAAGCCATAGAGAAGGCGCTCCCGGCAAAGTACCGAGAAGAAGTGGAAATTTTGCCCCTGTTTGCGAGATTAGGGTCCAAAGATCAAAAAAGGGTGTTCGCCCCGCACGCAAAGAGGCGGGTAGTTATAGCCACCAACATTGCGGAAACCTCCCTCACAATCCCCGGGATAAAGTACTGCGTAGATCCGGGGACGGCCAGGGTGAGCAGGTACTCCAGATCCAGCCACATCCAGCGCCTCCCGGTGGAAGAGATTTCGCAAGACAGGTGCGATCAGAGGGCCGGCAGGTGCGGCAGGGAGAGCGATGGGATAGCCATCAGGCTCTATTCTCAGGAAGACTACCTGGCCCGCCCCCGCTACAGCGAGCCTGAAATACTGAGGACCGACCTGTGCCAGGTGGTGCTCCACATGCTCTTTTCGGGAGTTGCAAAGAGCGTGGAAGAAATAGAGGGGTTCAAGTTCTTAGACAAGCCCAATATGAGAGACTTCCTTTCGGCCCTCAGGCAGCTTGAAGATCTCGGGGCGGTGAAGGTGGATCGGGGCTCTATAAAGCTCACCCGCACAGGCTACCTCATGGCTGAGCTCCCCGTGGATGTGAGGCTCGCCAGGATGGTGGTGGAGGCTGAAAAGTACGGCCCCCAAATCCTGGCCCAGGTCCTGGCCATAGTTTCCTTTTTCAGCATCAACGACATTTTCAGAGAATCTGCAGAAGATCCCGAAAAGGCGAAAAGGATGCAGAAAATGTTCCAGGATCCCTCCTCCGACTTCCTTTCGGCCCTGAACCTCTTCTACTTCCTTTTTGAAGCTAAAGGCAGGAGCCTTAGAAAAAAGTGCGCAGCCTTCTTTTTAAGCTATCAGCGGGCCTACCAATGGAGGGAGCTCTTTTCCCAGCTCTCTTCCGTCTTAAGGCAGAGGAAGACCGAAGTGGGGAGGGTCATTCCTGAGGATGCCGATGAAGAGGGGGTGGGTGAAGAAGAGAGGACCCGCTTTAAGTGGGATGCAGAAAGGATCCACCTTTCTCTCCTTCCCTCCCTGCTCCAAAATATCGGACACTTAGAAGAGCCGAAGGATAAAAAGGACAGGCGCATCTCCTACAAGGGGGCAAAAGGGATCAAGTTCGAAGTGTCCCCTTCTTCTACGCTCTACAAAAGAAAGGCAGAGTGGGTCGCCGCCGCCTACCTACAGGACACTACGCGCCTTTGGGCCCGGGGGGTAGGGGAAGTCAAGCCGGAATGGATAGAGGCCTCGGCAGGAGGGGTGGGCAAATACCGCTACTCTGCCCCGGTGTGGAGCGAAGCGGCGGGGTGCGCGGTAACAAAGAGGACCCTAAGCGTCTACGGGTTGGACGTCGTGCAAAAGACGGTGTCGGCCAAATCCCTTTTCCCGTTCGAGAGCCGTCGGCTGCTCGTGTGCGCCTTGGCCTGTGGGCAAGTGAAGGGGTTTTCAGGGGACGGATTTGTCAAAGAGAACCTAAAGACGCTAGACGAAGCAGAAGAGGAGGCCGCCCGGAACCGCACCGGGTTCGATTCTTCCTCTCTCGAAGAGTTTTACGAGGAGGCGCTGCCTGAGGAGGTGGTAGACATCCGCTCCCTCATGGACTGGCAAAAACGCTCCCCCTCCTCAAAATCCGCCCTCCGGTTCAAGGTTGAAAAAAAGAGGGATGAGGAGATGTACCCGGGATTTGTCGAAGTCGCCGGCGTCTGCCTCCCCCTCTCCTACGCCTTTTCCCCCTCCGATCCGCTAGACGGGGTAACTGTCCACGTCCCCCTCTCCTCCCTGGCAAAAATGGAGCAAAAAGACGTCCCCGTTCCCCCCGGCTACAGGGCTGAACTGACGCTTTGCGCCTTAAAGGCCCTCCCGAAGAAGATCCGGATGCAGATTTCCCCCCTCTCTTCTGCCGCAAAGGAAGCTGAGGAAGGCATGGAGAAGGGAAGGGAATTTTTCTCTTCTCTGGCAGATTTCCTCAGAGAAAGGTACGGGATTTTAGATCCCATCGACTGGGCGCAGGCCAAGAAAAAGATTCCCCCCTACCTTGTGTGCAACATAAGCGTGGAGCGATGGGGCAAGAGGAAGGAAGTCTTGGAAGTTTCCAAGGACTTGGAAAAGCTGAAGGAAAAGTACGTTCCCCTAGAAGAGGTGGAGAGGGCCAAGAAGGTGAGAGAGGAAGTCGAAGACCTCAAAAACAGCGGAAGGGTTCTGGAAGCCGGAAAAGTCCTGCAAGAGGCCGGGCTTGGGAAGAAGGGGGACGAAGTCATACTGGAAGGGCTTTTGGAAAAGTGCTCAGTTCCGGACGGAAGGCTGCTTAGCCTGTTTAGCCCCAAAGAAAAGCTCCTCCTTTCCTCCCTTGAGGTCACAGAGGAGCTTTGCCGGGACCTCGAAAAGAAGGCCGCCCAGGCTCTCCTCCCCACGCTGCCTTCCGGGGAAGAGGAATTTTATTTTGCAGAGGAGCTCCTCAAAAGGCGCCTCGAGGCAGAGGCTTTTGAAATGGGGAAGGCGTACCTGAAAATTGCAGAGAAGAGAAATGAAGTGGTAAAGGAGGCTTCCTCTTCGCCCCTCTCGATGCTTTCTACGGTAGATGAGGTCAGAACGCACTTGTCCTCCCTGTCTTCAAAAGATGCCTTGCTAAGAATGGATCCCGAGGAAGTTTGGGAAGTGCCCAGATACCTGCAGGCCGACCTCTTGAGGCTGAAAAAGGCCAAGGCCAACTCTGCGCGCGACCGCCAATGGGCACTGCAGGCCAAAGAAGCCCGAAAAATCGCCGAAAAGCTGCAAAAGGGAGAAAAGGGGAAAGAGGCGAGGCGGATGTATGAAGAGTTCCTGATCTCCCTGTGGGCCCAAGAGCTCGGGGCTAAAGAGAAAGTGAGCCTCGAAAGGCTCAAAAAGCTCAGCTCCTGAAAGTCTGCTTTAGCAGGGCCATAGCCTCTTCTTTTGTGATGGAGGTGCTGCTTATAGACGCCTCTCCCACTTTCAGTTCCTTTAGGCCCTCCATCCCTATGAGGTAGGATTCGAGATCTGGCTCCCAGTAAAGGACAAGGGGGGGCGCAATTTTCTTTCCCTCCTTGCCGCCTCGGTAGACCCTGGCGGTGAGCTTTTGATCCCTGTTTACGATAAGTATGAGTTCTAACCCGTTGCAAAGCCCTGTAATGCTGGCGGCGTCTTTTTCAGGATCCCTGTTTGAAACGTCTAAAACGGCGAAAGACCCCTGCGCCGTGCCGAAGCACTCTGCAGGCACTTCGCACAGTGCGCACATGCTGCAGAGGGCAACCTTGTCCAGGCCGCTTACGATTGCCGCGCTCTTAGGCTTCACTCCCGCCATCTTTGAAAGCTCGTCTAGATCTTCAAAGGCCTCTTCCCCACCTTCCCCTTCATCTTCCCTAGGGATCCCAGCTTCGTTTCCGCTCTCTTTTTTCTCCCATTCGGGAGCCCCCCCTTCAGGCTCCCCGCCTTCTTCGAACTGTTTTTCAAATTCGCTCAAGATCTCGTCGAAATCATCTTCGTCTTTCATTCTCACTCCTTTGCAAGCTGGGCCGAGAGGCTTTCCATCTGTTCGGCCATGGAGGCCATGGCCGAAGGAGAGGAGGGCTCCGGCTCTCCCAAAAGCTTCTGAGCCTGGGAAGAGAGGGACGAGGGAGCCTTGCTCCCCGCCTTCTTCAGGGCCGCCTCAAGGTTGCTTTTCTGTGTCGAAAACAGGGTTCTGGCCCCGTATATTCCGGCATCTTGAGATTGCTGAGTCAACTCATAGCCGTAATTTTTAGCCTGCTGCACCCACTGGTTTATAGACTGGGTGTAGCTGCTCGCCTCATTTGCGCTCTTCGGAGAAGAAGTGAGGTAGGAGGGGAGGGAGGAGACCATCTGGTTTGCCAGGTTCCAGGTCTGGGTGAAGGCCTGTACGCTGGAAGAGTTGGGAAGGTCCTTTGAAAGCTCCTGCTGGGCGGAAGAAGTGGAGGAAAGGATGCCCTTTAAGTTCGCCTCTTCCTGTTTTGCAGACGAGATGGCGCTTTTATAGCCGGGAGTAGAGTAGGAGGCATGCGAGCTCACCCCCCAATAAATCAAGAGGGCCACTATGAGGATGAGTATGGCGCCGGAAATGTAGAGCCAGACAAATTTCCTTTTCCTTCTTCCGGGGGCCAAGGCATCTTCCTGGATCCCGAGCTCTGAAAGCTCTCCTAGGATGCTTTGATCGTCTTTGGGGGTTTCTTTCATTCTCTAATCCTTAGTGTGCTATGCAGTCTGAGCCAAACAGCTCTTTTATGCCCTCTATCAGGCTGGCGGTCCTGGAAATCTCAAGGCTTGCTCCGCAGCAGATCTTCACGGTTTCTCCCTCTGATTTTCTGACTTCCAAAATGACCCTGTCTTGCCCGGCGTGCTCTTTTAAGAGGCTTTTCATCTTCTCCATAGAATTGGCAGTGGCCAGGCTTTCTTCTATGGCTATGCGCAGGTCCCCCTGCGGGGAGGATTTTTCAAGCTTGGGTGCGGGTGCCCCTTGAACGCTTTTTACCTCTGGGGCATGAACGCGATCAGCTGCGGGGGCACCTTCCAGATCCCACATATCCCGCACCTGCAGCTCGACTTCATCCTCCTTTTCCTTTTTCACCCCCGAGCAGACGACTAGGGCGTCTTCCACAATTTTGTCTTGGAACTTTTGGTAGACATTTCCGAAAAAGAGGCACTGGATGCTCGAACCCAGATCTTCTAGGGTCGCGATCGCCCATGTGCTTCCCGACTTGGAAACCTTTTTGTCCACCGAAGTTATGATTCCTGCAAGTTGAACGTTGCCGCCGGGGCGGCCCTCCCTAAAATCGGCTATGGTCATGCTGGAAGCGGAGCTGAGCGCATCGGCGCTTCCGGAGAGGGGGTGATCGCTCAAGTACAGCCCCAGCATCTCTTTTTCGAATGCGAGCTTTTCCTTTTTGCCCCACTCCTCCTCAGGCGGGATGGGAATGTCCGCTTCGCCTTCGGATTCGACTGCAAACAGATCCTGGTGGCCGCTTTCCTTTTTCTTCTTTATTTCCGCCACCTGCTTTAAGACTTTTTCGCTGGCATCGAAGAGGGCTCGGCGAGTAAGGCCGGCACCCTCTTCGAGGGAGTCAAAGGCCCCCGCCTTTATAAGCGACTGGGCAGCGCTTCGGTTCAGGCAAGAAGCCGGGAGGCGCATAAGCAAGTCGACAAAACCTTTGTAGGGTCCGTCCTTTCGGCCATCCAAAATGGCCTCGCCCACCTTCTCTCCCACGTTCCTTATGGCCGACAGTCCAAAGCGGATGACTTTGTTCCCCGCGGGGGCGAACCAGTTTTGGCTCTCATTTACATCGGGGATTTTGACATCCAGATCCATCCTCTTTGCCTCCGCCAGGTAGATGGCCGTCTTATCCTTGTTGTCTTTGACGTTTTCCAGGAGCGCGGCCATAAATTCTGTGGGATAGTTGGCTTTTAAGTAGGCCGTGCGGTAGGAAATCATGGCGTAGCAGGCCGAGTGAGACTTGTTAAAAGCGTATCCGGCGAAGGGCTGAAATACGTCCCACACGTCCTGCGCGGCCTTCTGGGAGTATCCCCGCTCCATCATGGCCTTAAAGAACGGCTCCCTCTCGCGATCCAGGACGTCTTTCTGCTTTTTGCCCATGGCCCTTCTCAAGACGTCTGCCTTCCCCAAAGAGTAGCCGGCCAAAACTCTTGCCGCAGCCTGCACCTGCTCCTGGTAGACTACCAGGCCGTAGGTTTCGTCCAAAACTTCTGAAAGCGGCTTTTCGACCTCCGCGTTTATGGGCTCTATCTTTTGAAGCCCGTTTTTCCGCTTTGCATAGTTAGTGTGCGATCCCATATCCATGGGGCCGGGACGGTAGAGGGCGATTACAGCGGAAATGTCTCCGAACTTATCGGGTGAAAGCTGGCGCAAGAGGGCTCTCATGCCCTCGGAATCCAGCTGGAAGACGCCCAGGGTGTCTCCCCTGGCCAAAAGCTCGTAGGTCTTCTTGTCGTCAGTGGGCAAGTTTTCCATCGAGGGGGCCTCGCCGTGGGTCTTTTCTATGTTTAAAAGGGCGTTTTTTATGATTGTCAGGTTTGAAAGGCCTAAAAAGTCGTTCTTTACCAGCCCCAAGGTCTCGCAGGTGTGGTACTCGAAGGCGGTAGTAATTGTCCCATCGCTCCTCTTCATCATCGGAGCTATCTCCTCTATCGGGATGGACGACATTATCGTGGCGCAGGCATGGACGCCGGTCTGCCTTATCAGATCCTCTATGCCCCTGGCCCTCTCTACTATCTTTTTTACATCCTCATCACTCTCGTAGAGATCGCGAAATTCCTTGGCCTCGGCATAACGGGAATCGCCAGAATCGAAGATCTGCTGCAGCGTCATGTCTTTGCCGCCCTTCATGGGGGGGAGGGCCTTGGTGATCTTTTCGCCCAGTGAATATGGGTACCCCATGATGCGGGTGGCGTCTTTGAGGGCCTGCTTGGTTTTTATAGTTCCGTATACGACGCACTGGGCGACTTTGTCTTTGCCGTACTTTTCGGTCACGTACTTCAAGACCTCTCCGCGCCCTTCCGGATCGAAATCGCAGTCGATATCGGGCAGGGAAATCCTTTCAGGGTTCAAAAACCTTTCAAAGATGAGACCGTACTTTAGAGGGTCGAGTTCGGTTATTCCAAGGGCGTAGGCCACGACGGATCCTCCCGCAGATCCCCTTCCGGGGCCCACTTGAATCCCATGCCTTTTCGCCCATCCTATGTAGTCGGCCACCACGAGAAAGTATCCCGGAAACTGCATTTGGCAGATTATTCCGCTTTCATAGTCGGCCTGGCGGGCCACGTTTTCAGGTATTCCTTCCGGGTATCTGCGCTCAAGGCCCTCTTTCACTTTTTTCAAAAACAGGCTCGTCTCGTCCCAACCATCAGGACAGGGGAACTCGGGCATGAAGGCCCCGTCCTGGCTGTCTTCGAACATGACAGAGCATCTGTCGGCTATTTCCACCGTGTTTTGAAGGGCCGAAGGGATGTCAGCAAAGAGGGAGGCCATCTCTTCGGCGCTTTTCAGGTAGTAGCCTTGGCCGTCGAATTTGAATCTTTTGGGATCGGAGAGATTAGATCCTGAATTTATGCAAAGCAGGCTATCTTGAGCTTCGGCGTCTTCTGGGCGGACATAGTGGGAGTCGTTAGTGGCGACGAGGGGCGCCCCCAATTTCTCAGCTATCCTTATCAGATCCCCGGCCACCCTCTTTTCTATGTCGAGCCCGTGATCCATAAGCTCGACGTAGAAATTATCCTTTCCAAAGATGTCTTGGAGCCTTCCGGCCTCTTTTAGAGCCTCGTCGAACTGCCCAAGTCTTAGCCTCGTTTGGACGGCGCCGCTTGGGCATCCGCTCGAAGCTATCACACCTTCGTGGTACCTGGAAAGGATGTCTAAATCCATGCGGGGATGGGATGTCGCGGCATCCAGGCTGGCCTCGCTGCTGGCCTTGATCAGATTTGAAAGCCCCCGGTTGTTTTCGGCCCAAAGGGTGAGGTGGTTGTATTCTCCCTTTGCCGAGACGTCGTCTCCGGCCTTCTGCTGCTCGGCAGTCCCCCATTGCACATGCGCTTTATCAAATCGGGATGTTCCGGGAGTGACGTAGGCTTCTATGCCGATAATCGGCTTTATGCCCGCCTTGGTCGCTTCTTTGTAAAGCTCGTAGGCTCCGTGCATATTGCCGTGATCGGTTATGGCCACGGCGCTCTGCCCTAGCTCCTTAACCCTCTTGACCAGATCCGGAATTCTCGCGGCCCCGTCAAGCATGGAGTAGTGGGTGTGTACGTGAAGGTTTACAAAATCTCTGGCGCTGCTCATTTTTCCAACTTTACTCCCTGCGCCTTGTCAAAATATCCAAAGAATGTTTGAGATCTTCAGGATATGGAGCTGACACGCGCATCCAAACTTTTGTGATGGGGTGCCTAAACCTCAGGCTCCTGGCGTGAAGCCACTGCCGGCTAAGTCCGAGGAGTGCGTCTTGGCGGGGGTTTGAGCCGTAAAGGGAATCGCCGGCCAAAGGATGGCCTATGGAGGCAAAGTGGACACGTATCTGGTGTGTACGCCCGGTCTCTATCTTGACTTCGGCCAAAGTAAAGCCCTTGAAGAGTTCTATGGGCTTGTAATGGGTTACTGCGTCTTTGCCGTAGGCAGATACTGCAAAGCGGAACTTGGCTCCTGAATCGCGGCCTATGGGCGCCTCTATGGTGGCAGGCTCCCTAAGATATCCCGCGACCAGAGCGTGGTAGGTCTTTTCAACCTCGTGGTAGGAAAACTGCCTCTTCATTTCCACGTAGGCCTCGTTGGATTTGCAAAGCAGCATAGCGCCGCTTGTTCCCACATCCAGCCGGCTTACCACCCCCTTCCTGCCGGCAGGGCCGTCCGAACACAAAATTACGCCCTGTCTTTCCAAGGCCTCTGTGACTGTATCCCCCTTCCAGCCTGTACATGGGTGTGACGCCAGATCGGCAGGCTTGTTGACGATAACTACGTCAAAGTCCTGATAGAGGATCTCGAGAAAGGCGGAGGGCCGGTAGGGGCAAACATCAGGCTTATCTTCAATTTTCAACGTTAAAACGTCTCCCTCTTCCAGCCTTTCGCTTTTTTTCGCCTCCCTTTCGAGCCTCGCTTCTCCTTTGCAGATGAGGGCTTCAGCCTGCGCCCTGGAAATTCCCAGCATTCTTGCCAGGCCTACGTCAAATCGTTCTCCGGCCAGATTTTCGGGAAGAGGCACTATCTTTCTCATCCTTCCCCCTTTTTTTATCTAAACAAAAAAGAAAAATGAAAATGCACACAGCTGAAAGAAAAAGGTAGATGTCGGCGACGTTGCCGACAGACCAGCCGTAGTCTATAAAATCCACCACGCATCCGTTCAAAAATCCGTGCGCATGGATGATTCTGTCTGCAAAGTTTCCTGCGCCTCCGGCAAGGCCAAGGGAAAAAGCCGTGAGGAGCCAGGGGCTGTCAGCCAAAAAAATCCCCAGGGCGAACCCGGCGCATCCTATGATTTCAATTATCCCCACGACCCATGTATGTTCCGACAGCACCCCCAGGGTGGCTCCAGGATTGCATAAAAGGCGCAGGGATAAAAAACGCGGCACCAGAGGGACGACCTTGCCCCCCAGGTAAGACTGTGCCAGCTCTTTTGAAGAGAGGTCCACGCCGAGAAGCAGGAGGGAAAGCGAAAGGAAAAATGTCTCCCTCCTAAGCCTTCCGGGATTTGGCCTTCGTAAATTAGTTGAGATCCGGATCTGAATCCTTTACAGAATCCGATGCGTAGTCGTCGGATTTGGAAATCTGGCTCATAAGCTGGACCAGGAAGTCCTTAAGCCTGGCTTTGTAGTTGGACTCAAACTTCTTGAGGTCTTCCAAGTTCGCCTCAATGATACGGGTGTCGTTGAAAAGCTTGTCTTTGACGCTCTTGGCGTAGTCATCGGCTGAGCTTCTTATCTTCTTGTCGTAAGCCTGAGCTTCGGCGCGGACGGTGGTAGCGTAATTGTCTGCAGACGTCCTCTGCTTGTTGCTCTCCTGTTCGGCTAGAACCTTCGTGCGAGAAGAATAATCGTCCGCCTCCTGGCGAATCCTCTGGCTATACTCGTCAGCCAGAGTCTTGGTCTTGGTGCTATATTTGTCAGCTTCTTCGCGAGTATGGCGGCTATATTCGTCGGCATCTCCCACTAGAGCGTTATATTTTTTGCGCCCTTCCTCAATCATGCCCTCTTTGGCCACATCCCCTTCGGCCACGAGCTGAGCCTTTTGGGCCTTGCCCTTATTGACATATTGATCGTGGAGCTGCATGGCCAGGGCCAGCATAGCCGTAGCCTTTTCGGGCTCAGAATTACCCTCTTCGCCGGCGCTGCTTATTTTCCTGAGGCTTCCAGTTTCCGCGGGAGGCTCAGAAGAGGCGAGTTTGCGCCTGAGCGCTTCTTCGACTCTCCTACTTCTTTCCAACTCTTCCAAAAGCTGGGCTATCCTCGCATTGCTCCTGTCCTCAGATCCCCTGGAGTTCTGCTGGACCACACGGAGTTCATCTCTAGAATCTTGGAGCTTTTGAGAAAGGGAGGAAACCTGGCTTTCGAGGTGCGATCTCTGGTTCAAAAGCCCTTCTTTTTCTGCGTTCACCGATTCAAGCTGCTTTCTGAGATTGTCAGCCTCCTTGTCTGCAGCGGAGGTTTCCGATGCCTCGGATTTTTGTAAAGCGGCAGCTTTCTGCAAGTCCTCCGCCTTCTTTTTCAGTTCCTCGTTTTCTTTTTTGAGGTCTTCAAGCTCTTTGGCGGCCGCTGCGGCATCCTGTGAATTTGCGGCGCCCTCCGGTTTGTTCTTTTGAAGCCCTTCAATCTGAGAGGCGAGTTCCTTGTTTTTATCTTCCAGTTCTTTGTTTTTGTCCTCTAGCTCTTTGGACTTGTCCTCCAGTTCTTTGGACTTATCTTCCAGTTCTTTGTTTTTGTCCTCTAGCTCTTTGGACTTGTCCTCCAGTTCTTTGGACTTATCTTCCAGCTCCTTGTTTTTGTCCTCTAGCTCTTTGGACTTGTCCTCCAGTTCTTTGGACTTGTCGTCTCCCTGCAGGGCATCCACCATTGCAGCCGCTCCGGTCCTGCCCATAGCGTTGGAGCTGAGAGCGTCTATAGTCTCGGTGACTTCATCAAGGAAGCTATCGACTTCGTCTATGTCGTAACCCTCGCGGAATCGGGTCGTATTAAACCTATGATTTCTGATATCGTTAGGCGTTAGCAGTGCCATCTGTTTTCAACTCCTCCTGAATTCTTTCAGTTTGCGAACGGATCATGGTTGGCGTTCTTGTTGAATGCGCCGTCGATGCTTACCTGCGCCGGACTTAAAATAAATACTCTCGACGTCACCCGCTCTATGGAGCCCTGGAGGCCGAAGACTACCCCGG
This sequence comes from Aeriscardovia sp., assembly GCA_017632535.1. GTDB lineage: Bacteria > Actinomycetota > Actinomycetes > Actinomycetales > Bifidobacteriaceae > RGIG1476. Next base: position 28,271 of record JAGBRC010000020.1, read on the forward strand.
CAGAAAAATCTACAATCCTGTAGGCAGTCTTTTCATCCTCCACGTTGCTTAGGTTCAGGACTACTGGGATTCCCTCCCGTATAGCTCTTCCCACAGCTTGGGCGTCGTTGTAGGTTTTGGGACACAGTGTAGAAATTCTGTTCATGGCTCCTCCCTGGGGCCTGGAAGGAAAGTAGGGAGATGGCGAAGGCGCAGACGAATGTATAGCCATGGCCGCCACGGAAGTATCAGAATCGAAGGACACAGAATTTGCCTCGCTTTCAGGCTGCGGTCCCGTCTCGCTCGGAGGGGTTGCTACGTCCGCCATTCCAAAGTAAGACATCGCATTTTTAAATCGGCTGGATGCTGACATTTCTTTCCCCTAGCGCAGGAAGGGGGGAATGTCGATATCCCCCGTATCGTCGTCGTCTTCCGCAGGCTGTTTTGGCAGGGAAGAGGAGCTTTGGGCTTCGTCCTGTTTGTCGTCGAGCCTCACAGATTTGAGGGGGGGCACTTTTGAGGCGAAGGAAGAAGAGTCTAACGAATCGCTCTGCTTAAACAAAGGGGCCTTGGCAGAAAAGTCGTCCCCGTCTTCCGGCTTTCCGGATTCGAATCCGGCCACTATCACCGTCACCTTCATGTCGTCGCCTAAGGAATCGTCCAGCGTCATGCCCGTAATAATCTGGGCTTCGGAGCTTATCGCATTTTGGATCAGCTCCATAGCACCTCTCACTTCTCCCAGACCGAGGCCCTTGGACGCGGCCAATATGACGAGCGCACCGTGGGCACCGCTTATATTCTCTTCTACTAGTGGGGAGCTTATAGCTTTTTCGGCAGCCCTTACGGCTCTGTCTTCGCCGTTTGCCGTGGCCATGCCAAAGAAGACAGTGCCGGCGTCCTTCAAAATTGCTTTCACATCTTCAAAGTCAACGTTTACGTAAGAGTTGTCCCTGATGAGGCTGGTTATTCCCTCAATTCCGGACATCAGTGCGCTGTCTGCCATAGAAAAAGCTTCGAGAACGGAAATGTCTCCTCCACCCTCTATTTCCAGCAGGCGGTCATTGGGTATGACGATTATGGCGTCGACTTCCTTTTTGAGCTTTTCTATGCCTTTTTCGGCTACTTCATTGCGCCTAGGGCCTTCAAAGGAGAAGGGCCTGGTCACCACGGCCACTGTGAGGGCTCCCAGCTCTTTGGCCACATGCGCCACGAGGGGGCTAGCTCCGGTGCCGGTCCCTCCCCCTTCCCCGCAGGTTATAAAAACCATGTCGGAGCCCTGGAGGGCGGCTTCAATCTCTGCTTCGTGTTCCTGGGCGGCTTTCGCGCCTCTCTCAGGATCTGCCCCGGCGCCTAATCCCCTGCTCTCCTCGTCAGCCAGCGCAATCGTCTGATCGGCTTTCGAACGCACGATATCCTGCATGTCGGTATTGATGGAGATAAATTCGACGCCCTGCAGCTTCGCA
>JAGBRC010000021.1 GCA_017632535.1 Aeriscardovia sp.
CGCCCAGATGGATGGGGCCATCCTCGTAGTGGCCGCCAACGACGGCCCTATGGCCCAGACCAGGGAGCACGTGCTTTTGGCCAAGCAGGTGGGAGTGCCCAAGATACTTGTGGCCCTCAACAAGTGCGACATGGTCGACGATCCCGAAATGATCGAGCTCGTCGAAGAGGAGACCCGCGACCTGCTCGAAGAGAACGGGTTCGACAGGGACTGCCCCATCATCCAGATCTCCGCTTACGGCGCCCTCCACGATGACGCCAAGGACCACGACAAGTGGGTCAACTCCGTCAAGGAGCTCATGAGCGCCGTCGACGACTACATCCCGACCCCGGTGCACGATCTCGACAAGCCCTTCCTCATGCCTATCGAGGACGTGTTCACCATCTCTGGCCGCGGCACCGTCGTAACCGGGCGTATCGAGAGGGGCAAGATCACCCCCAACACCCCCGTGGAAATCGTGGGGCTCCGTCCGACTCAGACCACCACCGTCACCTCCATCGAGACCTTCCACAAGCAGATGGATCTGGCCGAAGCCGGCGACAACACCGGCCTGCTCCTTCGCGGCATCAACCGCGATCAGGTCGAGAGGGGCCAGGTAGTGGCCGCCCCCGGAACCGTCACCCCCCACACCGAGTTCAAGGCCGAGGTGTACGTGCTGACCAAGGACGAGGGCGGAAGGCATACCCCGTTCTTCACCAACTACCGCCCGCAGTTCTATATCCGCACCACGGATGTGACCGGAACCATAGAGCTCCCTGAGGGCGTCGAAATGGTGCAGCCCGGCGACCACGCCAACTTCACCGTCCGCCTCCTGCAGCCCGTGGCTCTCGAAAAGGGCCAGACCTTCGCAATCCGTGAAGGCGGCAGGACCGTAGGCTCCGGAAGGGTCACCGAGATCCTCAAGTAATCTAGGGATCCCGCTTTCTAAAACCCCAGGGCGAACTGGGGTTTTATTTTTTCTTTGACACGCACGCGAATTAATCTAAAGTGTAAAAGGTTTAAACATTTAACCTTGAATGCTGCGAAGGATTTTTAATGGCACAGACTACAAACGATATAGCAAATGGATCGATTCTCAACATCGACGGACGCCTCTGGAGGGTGGTGAAGTTCCAGCACGTAAAGCCCGGCAAGGGTCCCGCCTTTGTGAGGACCACCATAAAGGATGTGTTGAGCGGAAAGCAGGTCGAGCGCACCTTCAACGCCGGAGTGAAAATCGACTTTGCCACCCTCGACAACAGGAACCTGCAGTACAGCTACAAGGACGGATCCAACCTGATGTTCATGGACACTTCCTCCTATGATCAGGTAGCCATTCCCGAAGAGCTCTTGGGAGATCAGATAAAGTATCTGGTCGAGGGCACAGACTGCATGGTCAGCTTCTTTGAAGGCAACCCTATCGCCGTGCAGCTTCCGGCATCCGTGGTGCTGGAAGTCACCCACACAGAGCCCGGCCTGCAGGGCAATAGGAGCAGCGCCGGAAACAAGCCCGCCACTCTCGAGACCGGCGCCGAAATACAGGTCCCCCTCTTTATAAACGAGGGTGAAAAGATAAAAGTGGACACCAGGGACGGCTCTTACCTGAGCAGGGAATAAGTATGTCGAGATTTACCGCCAGGAGAAGGGCGCTCAGCGTTCTTTACGAGGCAGATGAGAAGGGAGGGGATATAGAGGCCCTTCTCCTGGAGAGGTTGGGCGATCCCGGCCTTCCCACCCGACTGCCGGATTATGCCAAAGAGATTGTGAGCGGGGTGGCCGCCCACAAAGAAGAGATAGACAGGCTCATAGCCAAACACTCCACCTGGACCATCGAGAGGATGGCCGTACTTGACCGCAACATTATGCGGATGGCCGTTTGGGAGTGCCTTTACGGGGAGGGCGGACCGGCCGGAGCCTATATTAACGAGGCTATAAAACTCGCAAAGATATACTGCGGGGGCAAGAGCGTGAACTTCATATATGGAGTCCTCTGCGCCGCCACGGGGCGCCCTAGGCCCGAAGGCGGGGACAAAGCGCCAGACAGTATAGAATTGAGTGTATAATCGAGAATTTTGGCGCGGGGGCGGCCGCAATTATTAAAATCTAAGAGGTTTTTGCGCCCTACGAACCTCAAATCCCGATTCCCGAAAACGTAAGAAAAAGAGTAAAGCAAATGAGCGATAAAATTACAATCTCTCTGAGTACCTTTGTAGGTATAGCTATGGCTCTTATAGCCTCCGTGCGAAGCATCCCACAATTGGCTGCCACGGGTTGGCAGATGATCATTTACATGATCATCTCCGTGGTGTTTTTCGCCCTGCCTCTGGCGTTGATGTGCGGAGAGCTTGGAGCCATGCTCCCTGGCGAAGGCGGACCCCAGCGATGGGTGCGCAGGGGGTTAAGCGATAAATGGGGATTTGTTGTGGCATGGCTGCTGTGGGCACAGATGTTTCCAGGCATGGTCATGGTGGCGGCGCCTCTGGGTCCGCTGTTTGGCAACACCGTCAGCAACATCCCGCTTGGGAATAACCACTGGTTCGTGATGTGCAGCATCATAGTCGTCTACTGGGTCGTCACCCTTCTCAACCTCAAATTCGACATGGCTAAAATCGGCGGCGACATAGGCACTTGGCTGGGCATTTATATACCTATCGTCTTTATGCTCGTCCTCGGCATCGGGGCCATGATAAAGACTGGGATCAGGCCTGGAATGGTGCTAGGCACCTTCCACTGGCAGGAGCTCTTCCCGCAGGGCGAGAGCCTGCAGTACGTGGCGTCCATAGCCTTCATATTCTGCGGGCTGTCCACTTTGGGCGTCTACATCCCCAGGATTAAGAACTCCACCAGAAACTTTGCCAGAGGACTCATGATCGCCCTTATAGCGGTCGTGCTTATGAACCTTATCCCCGCCTTCCTCATGGGCAACGTCGTCACTTCCAGCAACATCCAGCTGGCCAACATTTCCCAGCCCATCGTCCTGTTCTGCGACATACTTGGCTGGCCTCAGTGGCTCAACAATGTCTTCAGCTGCATGAGCTTTATAGGCGTGCTCGTGGCCCTCTCCGGATGGGTGACCGGCCCCAGCCAGACCATGATTCAGGTGGCCAACGAGGGCCTAGTTCCTTCTTCCTGGCGCTTCTACAAGCACAACGATCTGGGTGTCTCCAAGCCGATTTTGATTGCACAGGCTTCCCTCATCACCCTCTTCGCTCTCCTCTACGCCCTTCCGGACGTCAACCAGATCTTCATGCTCATGACTAACACCACTACCATGTTTTACGTAGTGGTCTATACTCTTATTGCCATAGCCTTCATACGATTGCGCTACCAAGCCAAAGAATTAAAGCGTCCTTACAGGATTGGAAAGAAGGGCAACGGACTCGCATGGATGTGGGCGATATTCCTCTGGTCGGGCCTGATATTTATAGCCGTCACGGCTATTGCAGCCAGCTCAAGGGCGAGTGCAGTTGTGATGATAGTGTTCACCCTGATCTTCGCCGTCTTCCCGCTCGTATTGCACCACTTCCGCAGGGATCGCTGGGCCGTGGCAGCGCAAAAGTACGTGCAAGACTACTCTAGGGAGCACAGAGTCATTCCCGCCGTCCAGCTGCGCCCGAGCCTCATGCGCGGAATGGGAGACGAGAGCGACATAGTCCAAGACACGATGGAACCCGAAGATCAACTAAGGAGCTGATAATGGAGAATATCGACATCAATGCCTTGCTCATTGGGAGCAAATCTGAGAATGGGAAGCTTTTTAAATCCCTGCTCAGAGGCCTTATAGACGAGCATCTGGGCTGGAGGCAAAACTATATGCCTCAAGATCGTCCCCTCATCTCTGCAGATGAGCAGGCTTCGCCCGAATTCCGGCAGACGGTACAAAAGCTCAAAGACGTCTTGGAGGAGCTCTCGGTGAGAATGAGGAAGGACTCTGTGCCTTGGCAATCGGCCAGGTACTGGGGGCACATGAACTCAGAAACCCTGACCCCCGCCCTCCTCGGGTACTACTTCGGGATGCTGTGGAACGAAAACAATGTATCTTACGAAGGTTCTCCCGCAACCAGCCTCTTGGAAGAGGAAGTGGGGATGGACTTTGCCAGGCTGTTTAGCTTTCCCAACGGGTGGGGCCACATTTGCGCAGACGGCTCCATCGCAAACCTCGAAGCGCTCTGGTACGCCCGAAATGTGAAGAGCCTTCCTTTGGCTATGAAGGAAGTCAAGCCGGAGCTTGTGGCAGGCAAAAGCGACTGGGAGCTTTTGAACATGCCCATAGAGGAGATAATAGAGCTGATGTCCGGCCTCAGCGAGGTGGATCTGGATCTGGTCAAGAGAAAGTCTGCCCGGAGCGGAAAGAGGATTGAGGACCTGGGCAAGTGGATCATCCCCGCCACCAAGCACTACAGCTGGCTCAAGGCAGCCGACATCACCGGCGTGGGAATGGATAATGTCATGTCAATCCCTGTAGACGAACACTACAGGATGAAGATAGACGACCTTGAAAAGACCATTGAGGATCTCGCCTCCCAGAAGATTCCGGTTCTGGGAGTTGTGGGTGTGGTGGGCACCACCGAAGAGGGCGCCATAGACCATATCGACAAGATCTGCGCCCTGCGCAAGAGCCTCGCAAAGAAGGGGATCAACTTCTACTTCCACGCCGACTGCGCTTATGGCGGATATGCCAGGTCGATCATCCTCGACGCCAACTATGACGTCATCCCCTATGCCGATCTGGAACATGAGCTGAGGGAAAACGACGTCTTCCAAGATCCGGCCAACACCATCTCCAGGGACGACTATGAAGCCCTCAAAGCTTTGGAAGACGTGGATTCGGTCACTGTAGATCCCCACAAGATGGGGTATGTCCCCTACACCGCCGGCGGAATTGCCATAAGGGACGTGAGGATGAGGAATGCGATTTCGTATTTCGCTTCCTACGTCTTTGACAAGACCATAGATCCCCCTGTCCAGATCGGGCCCTACATCCTCGAGGGATCCAAGGCGGGAGCCGCCGCAGCCGCGGTATGGGCGGCCCACAGGGTGCTCCCCGTAAACATTACAGGCTACGGCAGGATCATAGGAAGGTCAATGGAAGGGGCCCGCAACTTCTACAAGTTCATGTCAGAGCTGGAAGTGGATGTAGACGGGACCAAGGTTAAGTCCCACACCATCTATTACCCCGACTTCAACATGGTTGACTGGGTGTTCAACGTGGAAGGCAACGAGGATTTGGACGCGATGAACAAGCTTAACCAGGACTTCTTCATCCAAAGCTCCATTTACTCAGGGATGGATTATTTGAAGCCCATCCTCACCAGCCACACGGACTTCACTCGCGAAGAGTACGGAGACAGCTGCCTGGGCTTTATAAGGCAGATCGGCATAACCTCCCCCTGGGAGGACGGATCGCACCTCACCACTTTGAGGGCGTCGGCTATGAACCTGATGATGTACAACGCCAAAGACTTTGCAGCCTACAAGGTAAAGCTCACCGAAGCCATCAAAGAAGTGTTGAAGCCCTGCCTGAACACCAAGTAGAGGCGAAATGGACATTCTAGAAGATTTGCAGTGGCGCGGTCTGATAAATCAGGAGACGGATCACGAGGGGCTAAAAGAAGCCCTCGAAAGGGGCAAGCTCACCCTTTACTGCGGAACCGATCCCACCGGCCCCTCTTTGCACATAGGCCACCTCATTCCCTTCATCGCCCTCAAGAGGTTCCAGCTCCAGGGGTACCACCCCATAATCCTCATCGGAGGCGCCACCGGCGCCATAGGGGATCCTAGCGGGAGGAAGGCTGAAAGAACCCTGCAGACGATGGAGCAGGTGGAGGCTAATAAAAAGAGCCTTAAAGAGCAGATGTCGAAAATCTTCGGGCCCGAGTTCAAGATTGTCGACAATTACTCTTGGCTCTCCAAAATCAGCCTTTTAGACATGCTCAGGGACTTTGGCAAGAACTTTTCGGTCAACGCCATGCTGAGCAAGGAGAGCGTAGCCTCGAGAATCGAGGGAGGAATCTCCTTTACCGAGTTCAGCTATCAGATTCTGCAGGCCATAGACTTTCTCCACCTCTTCGAGGAAGAGGACGTCACTTTGCAGATCGGCGGGGCCGACCAGTGGGGGAATCTGACCGACGGAATAGACCTCATACGCCATAAGCACTCCAAGGCCGAGGTGTTCGGATTCACTATACCCCTCCTCCTCAAGGCTGACGGCACCAAGTTCGGCAAATCTTCCGGAGGAGCCGTATGGCTGGATCCCAAGATGACCAGCCCCTACGACTTCTACCAGTTCTGGATCAACACAGACGACAGGGATACCGATAAATACCTCAAGTACTTCACCTTCCTCTCTAAAGAAAGGATTGAAGAACTTGACAGAGACACCCGGGAGCGCCCCAACCTCAGGCTCGCCCAAAAGGCCCTGGCCTACGAAGTCACGTCTTTCGTACACGGAAAAGCGGAGGCCGACAGGGCCGAAAAGATCTCTTCTCTCCTCTTCAAGGGCGACATTTCCCTCCTCAGCGCAGACGAGATAGAGGAGGCTTTTGGATCTGCACCCTCTGTTGCAATAGGGAGGGAACCTGTGAACTTGGTGGACCTGCTCGTAGAAACCGGAGTAGAAAAAAGCCGCAGGCAGGCTAGGGAAGACATCTCCTCGAGGGCCGTTTCGGTAAACGGAAAAGTTCTAGATTCTCCCGACGCCGCAGTGGATCCGACCTCCGATTTCGACGGGCGCTTCGTAGTCATTCGCAAGGGGAAGAAAAACTATACTTTGGCCAGAGTGAGCCAATGATACCTTTGGTTGTCCTGAGCGGCCCCACGGCCGTAGGGAAGGGCACTGTGGAGAAGGCCCTTTTGAGCATGCATCCCGAAATCTGGGTGAGCATCTCGGCCACTACCCGTCCCCCCCGAGAGGGGGAAGTTGACGGGCGCGACTATTGGTTCATCTCCGAAGAGGAATTCCGGCGCAGGGAAGAAGCGGGGATGTTTCTGGAGACGGCCGTGGTGCACGGAATGGCGCACTACGGCACTCCCCTGAAGCCTGTTTTGGAGCACATCCGGAATGGAATCCCCACCCTTCTTGAGATCGACCTACAGGGCGCCAGAAACGTATCCGAAAAAGCCAAAACCCTCGGAATGAAGGTCTTTTCAGTCTTTCTTTCCCCGCCAAGCTTCGATTCGCTCGTTTACCGCCTGAACTTGCGGGGAACCGAAAGTCCGGAACAAAAATCCAGGAGATTGGCAACGGCAAAGGAAGAAATGGCGCACGAGGACGAGTTTGACGCGGTCATCGTAAATGACGAAGTAGAAAAGGCCGCGGCGGAACTTTGGAATATTATGAAAAAGCTTTACTAATCGGAAAGGCAGTTACATGACACTTGGAACCTCCCCAAAACCCGAAGGCCTCACCAATCCCCCGCTCCATGAGCTCATGGAGCACGCCGACTCGAAATATGCCCTGCTGATATTCGGTGCCAAAAGGGCCAAGCAGATCAACGACTACTTTATACAGCTCAAGGAAGGGCTCATTCATGACGTAGGGCCGCTGACTAACTACGCCAACAACGAACAGCCCCTCAGCATAGCCTTCAGGGAGATAAACGAGGGGCTCATAGAGGGAAAGCTTGGGTCGGAAGACAGCGTAAGTTCCCAATCGCGCTCCAAGGTTATAAGCAATTCCATCTCCCTTTCGGCCACTGACCTCGTAGGCGAGGGCGAAGAAGAGGACGACGACATAGACGGCGAAGAAGAGGGCGCAGAGGCAGAAGAGCCCTACGAAGGCGAGGGCGAAGAAGAGGACGAGGAAGAAGAAGAGGACGAGGGCGACGGAGAAGAGGATATTGACGAGTAATTTCCATCCCCTCAGCGCGGAGTCTGTGACAGAGGGGCACCCTGACAAGCTCTGCGACAAAATTTCCGACAGCGTCCTAGACGACCTTCTGGGCCAGGACTCCTCCAGCCATGTGGCTGTGGAGACCGTGGCCTGCAAAGGCATGTTCATGGTCTGCGGGGAAGTAAACTCCAAGGGCTACTGCGACGTGCAGAAAATAGTTAGAAACACCGTAAAAGAGACGGGCTACACCGATTCCGCCATAGGCCTCGACTGGCAAAGCTGCGGAGTCATGGTGTCTATAACCTCGCAAAGCCCGGAGATCGACGGAAGCGTGCGCAGGAGCGGGCGCCCTGAAGACCAGGGCGCCGGAGACCAGGGAGTGGTGTTTGGCTTCGCCTGTGACGAAACCAAGGTCATGATGCCTTTGCCCATTACTCTGGCCAACCGCCTGACAATGAAGATGTCTGAGATTAGAAAACAGGGGATCCTTCCGGCCCTAAGGCCTGACGGAAAGGCCCAAGTCACCGTAGACTACGAAGGATTTTGCCCTAAAAAAATCGACACTGTCCTCATTTCCGCCCAGCACGATCCCGGCACCGATCTAGGGGAGCTCGGAAGTGCTATGAAGCGGCTGGTAGTAGAGCCGGTCTTGGAAGAGTGGGCCGGGGCGGTCGACTCTTCCTCTTTTAACTTCATTTTCAATCCTTCCGGATCCTTTGTGCTCGGAGGCCCCGCAGCCGATACTGGCCTTACCGGGCGCAAAATCATAGTGGACGCTTACGGCAATGCCGGCCGCAGCGGGGGCGGGGCCTTTTCCGGCAAAGATCCTTCCAAAGTCGACAGATCCGGGGCCTACGCCGCCAGGTGGGTGGCTAAAAATCTTGTAGCTTCCGGAGCGGTCAAGAGGGCAGAAGTGCAGATCGCCTACGCCATAGGAAGGGCCGATCCTGTGGCCCTCGACATCGAGACCTTCGGGACGGAGGCGCCGGGGCTTACACCATCCAAAATTAAAGCGGCCGTGGAAGAAGTTTTCGACCTCCGTCCCGGGGTCATAATAAGGGAGCTCGATCTTTTGCGCCCAATTTATTCCCCCACGGCCTGCTACGGGCATTTTGGACGGGAAGAAGCCTGCTTTACTTGGGAAAGGACAGACCGGGCAGGAGTCCTTCGCGATCTCCTCCTGCGCTAAATGGCCCAGAGCTTTTTGGCGGCCAAAGTTTTGCCCTTCCGCCCCGCGCCTTCGAACCTCCCTCCCCTCGATTACCTGGTCCCCCCTGATCTGGCGCCCCTAGCCCACCCTGGGGCGCGCGCCTTTGTGCACGTCCTCAACCGGGCCATGGAGGGGCTTATTTTGCAAACCTTTCCCCCGCAAGAGAGCAAATTTAAAAATTTGAAGGCGCTAGATTCCATCTCCCCCGCTTCAGGCATGGATGGGGAGCAAATGAGGGAGGCTGAAGCAGTCTGCCAATTCTTTGGGGGACACCTTGCAAATATCTTGGATCTCGCACTGCCTGCCAGGGTGCAGTACGTAGAAAAAGAAACCTTCCCTCCTGCGACGTGGAGCCCTCAAAACGAAGAGGCCTTAAGCCGCCTCCTTGCCGCTGCGAGGCGGGCTTATGGGCAGGTACCCGATCTTGAGAAGGCATTTTCAGATTTTGAAAATCGGAGCTTTGTCTGGGATCTGGCGCAGGGGCAGGGAAGGATTTTTGAGGATCTCGCCCTGGTGGCGCTCCTGTCGAAACGTTCCGGCTACTCCTTTTTAGCCTGTTTGCCTTCGACAAATCTTTTTGAAAAATTGGAAGAGGCCTTCAAAAGGTGCGGCCTTTATCCCCTTTTTGCCAGTTCCGCCGAAGGTCGGGCCGAAAACTACCGGGCCTTTTTGGCATGCGCCAGAGGCTCAGGGCAGATCATAGGGACAAGGAAGGCCATGCACTTTCCCATAAAAGGGCCCAGCGTCTTAATGGACGTAAACGCATTTGGCGCCGGATCCACGGATGGGATAGCCCCTTACGCCAACATCCGGGACGTGCTTTCCATAAGGCAGGGCGTCCGGGGCGGTATCAGGATTTCCATGTCTTACTGCCATGGGGCGGTACAAGAAAAGTGGCTGCAGTCAGGCCGGGCGTCCCACATTTTTCCGGCCCTTCCCCCGCGGCTGCACCCCGCCTGCTTTACCCGCTCGCGCATCCTAGAGATGGGGGAAAGATTTGTGCACCTGCCGAGCTTTCTTGTAGAGCGCCTCAGGAAAAACGGGGCCGAGGGCAAAAAGTCCCTGCTGGTATGCCCTGCAGGAAGCCAAGTCGTTTTCTTTCTCTGCCCCGAGTGCAACGCCTTTATGAAGTGTTCCTGCGGAGCGGCCCTCAAGTCTATGGGAGGGGAGCCGATCTGCCCCTCGTGCAAGAAAAGGAGAGAAGAGTGGGAGTGCCAAAGGTGCGAAAAGATCTTTCCCTCAAGTTCCCTCATCGCTCTCAAGCGGGGCCCCGAGCACGTCAGAGAGGAGCTTAAAAACCTGTTGAAAGGAGAAGCGCTAGAGAATGCCGAAGTGGCTGAAGCCGGGGCCCTCCCTCAAAGGCCCTACTCCCTAGTGGCGATCTTGGACGCCTGGCTCTCATTTTTCTCCCTTCACTTGGATTCTGAAGCCGGGGTGCTCAATTCCTGGATGGAGGCCTCTTCTCTGGCTTCAGAGCAGGTCATCTTGATAGGCGAGTGCCAAAAGGAGCTCCTCTCCTCTTTTTCCAATTGGAACTGCGACTTTCCCAAGTGGGATCTAAAAGACAGGAAAAAGGCCGGCATGCCCCCGTTTAGGACGGCTGTAAATATTTGGGGCAAGCAGGGTGCCCCTGAAAAGGCTGCAAAAGAGATTTTAAGCATCCTCCCTTCCTCTCTTGGGGGCGCAGCTGACGTTTTGGGCCCCATGTCCGCCTCAAAGCCCTCGGAAGAAGTGTGTACACTCTTGGCGCCCGGGGCCGCAAAAGACCTGGGCAGGGCCGTAGAAAGCCTTTCTGGGCGGCAAGGGAAGATTGCGGTCCACTTCTGGATCAATCCTTATTGCTTCGGTTGCAGATAGTGGATAATTGAATAAGTGAAAGCTAACGACACAGACAAAATCCAAAACGTCATTTTCGACTTCGGCAACGTTTTGGTCAGGTGGGACATATACGGGGCGCTTATAAGCAGGTACACTCCCCAACTCATAGACAGGTTCCGCCTCAATGAGGTTTCAGGTTTTGAAGACGCGAATGTCTTCTGCGATCTGGGAGAGCCCCTCAAAAAGGCGGTAGATCTCATAAAGAGGGAGCACGGGGAGCCCTGGGGCGAGATGATGGAGTGGTACATCTCACATTTCCCGGATTCCGTTTTGGGGGAAGTGCCTGGCTCCAGGCAGCTGGTGTGCGACCTCAAAGAGGCGGGGATCGGCGTGTTCGGCCTTTCAAACTGGTCCTCCGACCTCTTCGAAAGGGCGCTCCCGCGCCTGCCGGAAGTCATATTCATGATGCAGGACAGGGTTGTTTCCGGCTATATTCACCAAAGGAAGCCCGATAGAAACATCTTTGAAACCGCAGTCGCAAAGTTCGGCGTAGATCCCGCCGTAACCGCCTTTATAGACGACAGGCCCGAAAATGTGCAGGCCGCGGCGGAAATCGGGCTTCAAAGCGTGCAGTTTGAAAATCCTGTCCAAATCAGGGAGCAGCTCATAAAAATGGGAGCCCGCATTCCGGCCCTCAAGGGCGAAAAATAAGCGGAAAGGCGGACATGAGGACGGTTTTTGCAGGCTCCACTCCACAGGCGGCAGAGTGTTTGGAAGAGCTTTGCCGGACCCAACAGGTGCGCCTCGTTTTGACGCGCCCCGACGCCCGCAGGGGGAGGGGGAGGAAGGAAGCGCCAAACCCTGTAAAAGAAGCGGCCCTGAGGCTCGGGATTGAGTGCTTCGACTGCAAGCCCTCCGATCCCGCCTTCGAAGCGAAGATTAAGGAAGAGGGGGTGGAGTGCGGAGCCGTGGTGGCCTACGGGAGGCTGATTTCCCCCCGCCTCCTCTCGCTTCTTTCCAAGGGCTGGTATAACCTGCATTTTTCGCTTCTGCCCTATTTTAGGGGCTCAAACCCCGTGGCTGCCTGCGTTTTAGACAGGTACGCCCACTGCGGCGTCACCGTCTTCAGGCTTACGGAGGGCCTGGATGAAGGGCCGTGGATTGCAAGGGCGCCCTACCGTCCCGCTTCGCCCCTCACGGCAGGAGAGCTCACAGAAGACCTCGCCAAAATCGGGAAAAAGGCGCTCTGCGAAGCCTTAAAGGAAGTCGAATCGGGCACCGCCTTCCCAAAGGCGCAGGAAAGCGCCGCAGGTTTGGCATACGCGGGAAAAATAAGCAAGGAGGAGGCCCGCATTGATTTTTCCCTGGGGAGGGAAGAAATTTTTTACAGGGTCCTCGCGTTCAACCCCAACCCCATGGCCTGGGCCGAGGCAAAGGTGGGAGAGGAGAGGATCTACGTCAAGCTCAATCGCTTGGGCCTGAATGCGCCTGAGCTTCCTTCTGCTCCCGAGGGATCCGTACTGTCTTCCTCGGGCAAGGCCTTTGTAAGGTGCGCGGACGGCTGGCTGGAGCTGAGCGAAATAACTCCCGCCTCGAAGAAGAAGATGAGCGGGCAAGTGTGGCTGAGGGGAATCAGGGGAGGGGCCGAATTTCTCCGACCCCTCCCCTGAAATTAAAGATTTAAAAAATTTCTGCCCTGATCGGGGTTATTTTTTCCCTTGAACGGCGTCCTTGAGGGTCTTTCCGGGGGTAATCTTCACAATTTCCCTTGCGGGAATTTCCATAGCTTCGCCTGTCTGCGGATTCCTTCCGCTCCTGGCGGCCCTGGCCACCCTTTCAAGGCTGAAATATCCCGCCAAGCGGACATCGATTCCCTTCTCTGCGCACTCGAGCAGGGTGTCCAAGAAGGCGTCTACAGCCTTTTTCGCTTCTTCGCGGGTAATGTCGGCCTTTTCGGCCACGCTGGCCGTTATCTCGGTTTTCCCGTAGTACTTATCCATCTGTCTTCCTTTACTGAAAGTTCGACTTGTTATAAACATAATAAACTCAATCGTGATAAAAACTACAACAGCTGCTTTTTTTCCATGTACTTCATGTAGAGGGCGCCCAGGGCCATCCTCAGCCAGTAGGTGGCGAGGCGGAAAAGCAGGGTGGCGGAGACGGCTATGGCGCTGGGAACCCCGACGCCTATGAAGGTAGTGGAGAGCACCGTCTCTATCGCGCCCAATCCCCCCGGGGTGGGCACGGCCGAACCCACCCCGTTGGCGAACAGGAATAGGAAGAGGGTCTCTATAAAGTTCAGGTGGTACCCGAAGGCCAAAAGGGAGAACCAGAAGGCCATATCGAGGGCGGTGTTTTGAATGATGGACCCCACCATGGAGATGATGAGCGTCATAGGGTGGGAAAGGAGCCTTCCCAGCATCGATCCGTAGGACTTCAGAACCGGGAGGCACTTCCTTTTGATCCAACCCCGCACGGGGCGGATGGCCATGGCGAGGGCGACCAGCCCCACCAGCACCCCCACTGTCACGATGATGATCATCTTGTTGGGGATGAGGTTGTGAAAGACGTTTTGCCCCGTAAAGAAGCCCAAAATGACGAACATGAGGAAGGTAGTGGAAAACTCCGTCACCGTGTCTGCGCTGGCTATGGCCGTGGCCTCGGTATTTTTGTACCCGATCTTTCTGAGAAATGTGATGTTTACAGCTATAGGCCCTGCCATGGCCGGCATAGACACTGCGGCAAAGCTCGCCACTGCCTGAGTGCCCAAAATGCCCAGGTGGTGCTTCTTTCTTTTGGACTTGTCTATAAATATTCCGAAAGCCAGACCCGATCCCGTCCAGGCCAAAAGCCCTATCGCGCAGGCGGCCAGGGACCACCACGGGTTGGCTCCCTCTATCGCCTTTATGACCTGCTTGAAGTTGAGCTGGGTAAAGACGACAACGAGGGCTATAGTCACCAAAAGGACCGTAATGAAGCGCCTCAGGTTGAAGCGGGCAAGCCTCACGGTCTGAAGCATCTGATCCTCTTCCCTCGCCGCCTCCTCCAGGGAGCTTTTGAGGGGCTTTAGGACCCTTTTTCTCCACCCCTTCTCCTTCCTGGTCGAGG
Source organism: Aeriscardovia sp. (assembly GCA_017632535.1). Classification (GTDB taxonomy): domain Bacteria; phylum Actinomycetota; class Actinomycetes; order Actinomycetales; family Bifidobacteriaceae; genus RGIG1476. The sequence goes on from JAGBRC010000021.1 coordinate 13,947, forward strand.
CGGGGATGACGATCCTCTGGGCGTAGGGCGAAAGAAGGGCGAGGGCTGAGGATCCCAAGACCTGCTTGGCCGCCTCCATCGTCTCTTCTACGCCCGCCATGGTGGCGAAGAGGGCCAAAAGCTGGATCATGTCTATTCTTTTGTGGGCGGCGCTGGAAATCACGTCGCCCCCGGACCAGCCCACCAAAAAGAGCTTCCCATTGTCGTCTCTGGCAAGGGAGGCGGGGGAGATGTTGCGGTGCGTGAGCCCCTTTTCGTGAAGGGAGTTTAAAGAGGAGATGAGGCAGACAAGGTCGGCTTTGGAGAGGGATTTTGGATCGGGCCTCTTTGGGGGGGCCGCCGGGGCCTCAAAGACCATGAAGGCCGAATCGGAGATCGCCCCCACCCTCACTGGGCGCGGCCCCTCCCCTCCGAGCTTTTCAAGCGCCATCAGCACTGCGTAGTGGTGCTCCGCCATGGCCTCCACGGATTTGTCGTGGCGGATGGTCAGCCCTTCCATCTTCACGGCGTCCCACATCTGCTTTAAGTACCTCAGGGAGTGCTGCTGCTCGTCGTTTACGGCCATAAGGTAGGATTTTCCGCCGGAAAAAAGGGAATAGTACCTGCTCCGCTTCGCCCCGTCGCAGCTAATCACTTCTCCTTGACTGGGATCGATTCTTTCCAGCTTTTCCACTTCCATTCCGCAGGCCTGCAAAGCGGATGCCAGCTGGGCACCCCAGGCCCCCGAACCCGGGGTGCCGAAGGCCAGCCTGAAGGCCAGGCCTATCCAGGCCCCCATGAAGATAGACATGAGGGCGGCGGGAACTGTGGAAAGGGAGGCTATGACCACTATCGCCAGGGCGGCGTAGTACACTTTCCAAGCCCAGCCCAGCTTGTTTCTCAGGCTCCTTCCGTTCGAGGCGGTAAGGAAGGCCATAATCGTCAAGGAGGCGTCGAAAGAGCCAAATCTGGAGGGGCCTCCGGCTCCTATAAAGCTCGTCAGCCGGTAGAGGGAGAACAGATGCGCGCACACCACCGAGACGCAAAACCCCACTATCAGGGCCAAGGCCGCCGTGAGGGCAGGTATCCACATCCTCTTCACTAGCAGCTGCACGAATACGGCCATGACTATGAGGGAAAGCACTATGTTGAACAGCAGCGATAGGGGGAGCAGGACCAGCCAGGAGAAGGGGTAGGAGACCTTCTGCACATCGCTTTCTATGCTGTTTGTGGTGTTTTGCAGCCAGAGGGCGCAGATAACTACGAGGGCGGAAAGGATGAGAAATAGAGCCAGCTTAGCCAGGTCCCCCCAGTCTCTGATCCTCTTGGGTGCGCGGTCCAAAATTTCAGGGGGGTTTGCAGGCGCCTTTTGACTCCCTACCACGGCTTTGTCACTTTCTGGCTCTGGGGGACGGCGGTGGAGGAATCTGCGGTGGAGGAGTTATTTTGAGTGTTGGAGGACAGGAGTGTGTTGAGTTTTTGCTGTCCTTCAGCTTCGTTTTGCCTTTCCTGGGTCATCTGCGCCTGGCTCTGAGGGGAAGGAGAGGAAGAGGGGGAGGAAAGGCTACTGGCGGTTCCCGAAGGAGAGGACTTGTAGCGCAGATCTATCTCCTGGTTGACTTGGTTGGCTATTTCAATGGCCTTTTGCACCGCCTTTTTGGTGGACGAAAGCTGGAGGGCGGAAGTTTCCTGCTCCTGATAAAGCTGGGAGAGGACCTGGGCCTGGGATTCTTTTAAGGAGTCCAAATTGGGGTTTGCAAGCTGCAGCGCGAGGATGTCGCTTTTTAAAAGCGCGGAAGTGGCCTCAAAGTTTTTGGCCACGCTCCAGTTGAGGAAGAAAAAGTAGGTGAGGAAGGCCAAAGCGACCCCTCCGCACGCGGCCAAGATCCCCCTCCACTTTGGAAGCTTCGTCCTCCCGCTTCTCCTTAACCCTTCTTCCCGCTTTCTCACTGGTATTTCCTTTGCTTGAAAATATCCGATCCGCATTCCCACAGCAGGAGCGCGGCTATGACTATGGCCAGAGGCCAGACCTGGATGTTTCGCATGGAGTGCTTGCGGTCAGTTTCCTGCACGAGGTAGCTGTGCGAGACGTAGGCGGAGAGGGAGGCGGCGGTGGTAGTCTGATCCATCTGCAGGTAGGTGCCCGAGAACTGGTCTGCAATTTCCTTCAAGTTCTCCGGGTCCAATTTGGAAATGGCGGGAGTGGAAGTTCCGGGCTCGTCTAAGTACCTGGGGCTGGCTTCGCCTTGGCCGTTGGTGAGGTCCTGAGGGGAGATGAAGGGGACTTTTCCGCCCTGCACGCTTCCTACCCCCAGGACCGCCCCCGCGTCTACGAACTGGCGAAGCGGACTGAAAGAGGAAGCCTCGACGTCCCTCGTCTGTTCGCCGTCCGAAATGTAGTAAAGGACGATGATATTTCTCGGATACTGCTTGTGAACGCTTTGCATGGCCAAAAGCAGGGTATCTACAGGCTCGCTGAGCTGGGTCCCGTTGGAGGCGTCGGTGGGTTCTACCGCGAGGACCTTCAGCCAGTTTTGCACCGCCCCCACGTCAGTTGTGGGGGGCAGGGCGAGGGAGGCGGAAGCCCCGAAGGTAACTCCTGCGAAAGCCGCCCCGGGGTACATGGACACCAGGTTTTCCACTGCGTCTTTTGCGGCATCAATTCTGGGGATGGCCGTATCGGAGCCATAGTGGGCGTCGTCTACCGCCATGGAGCCTGTGACGTCTACGGCAAAGAAGACGTCGGTGTCGGAAATGGCATTGGAAGAAGAGGAAGCGACGATGGTAGGGCCCAAAGTCAAAAGGATGGCGAAGATCGCTATCAGCCACCGGCGCAGCCAGTCTAGGTGCGTGGCGTCGGAGGAGTTCCTGTGCCTCCAAAACATCCAAAATCCCGCGCCACAGCAGACGAGGATGAGGGCGTCCAAGAGGATTGTCAAAAGCCAGCTGTGCAGGAGGGGGGTAAAGGCCAATCCGCTCATCTCCTTACCCAGCCGAGAAGGAGGAAGAGAAGGCAGATGAGGCCCACGAGGACTATCACCCAGATATCCGGATTGTCGGTTATGTCCACGGTCTGTTCCTTGGTCTGCTGCTTAATCTTCTGATCTTCTATGTTTTGCACCAGTTCTTCTACCGACTGGCCGTCCTGCCTGGAAAAGAAGGATCCCCCCTCCCAGTCGACTTGCTGCTTGAAGGCCACGGCGTCCGGGGTGGAAAGGTTGGAGCTTTCCCCCACATAGAGACCGTCCACCCTGATGGAGTTGAACTTGGCCAGCTGCATTGCCTGGTGAAGGGTGTAGACGGGGCGCCCAGCCAAGATATTGTCGGTTGCCAGGACGATGGAAGCCGGAGCCACGCGGGCCTGGGTAGTTTGGGCCGAAGCCGAAAAGCCCGGGAACATATTTTCGCAGCTCACCAGCCCGTCTCCTATCAGGGAGCTGGACCCTTTCATATTGTCAGTTCCCGAGAGGAAGTTGTTGATGTCCTGATACTGTTGCGTAGTCATATTGTTGATGCTGGTCTGATTGACCACGCCTTTGAGCGCCGTGAGGGCGCTGTCGAGCTCGCTTGTCACGAGCTTGTAGTCGTCGGTGAGGGGGAAGACGGTCTTGGAGGTTGAGTTGAAGATGCTCATTCCTATCCTTTCCGTCTTGAATTTGGAGACGAGCTGCAGGTAGCTGGCTATAACCTGCTCGTCGAAGGGGAGGGCCGACCCCGACACGTCCAAACAGAGGACTATGTTCCTGGAAATGCTGGTGGATTGCAGCTTTTCAATGGAGCTCGGGCGGGAAACCAGGCCCATGGCGCACCCAAATGACAAAAGCGCAAAGACGGTGCAGGAGACCACCAGGGCTTTGTAGGTCCTGTACTGCCCCCAGGCCGTGCCTTTTAGACGTGTTTTTAGTCCCCAGCTGAGCAGCCTTATCCCGGGGGTCTGTTTTTTGTGCTTGTTCCCCAGGGCCTGCAAAGTTGTCTTCAGCCTCTCTTTGGAGCTGAGGACTTTGGCGGCATCAGGCTTCAGGTACTTGCGCCTGGTGAACCAGAAGACGAGGATGAGGAGAATTGCGAGCAAGATCCCCCCAGCCAGCAGGGCCCAGGGCCACCTCAGGACGATTCCGCTCACGAGTTCCACCTGCTTATCAGGTCTTCCACCCAGTTGGCGGCGCTTTCCACCGTAGCCTCGTCGGCGGCCCTGTCTACTCCGGAATCTGCATACTCGGGGGGGTAGAGGGCGGAAATGGTCTGCCTGAACATTTCGTACCTCCTCCTATTGCTCACCGGGGACCAGTCGAGGTCGTGAAGGGTCTTGGAATAGAGGTTTAAATCCATTTCTTCCGAAACAAATCCCCTGGCAACCTGGGCGAGCTGCGCGTAGGCGTCCACTTCCTGCAGCTCCCCCTCCTCATACGCCTTCTTTATGCCTTCCACTTTCTCTATCCACTCTGAAGCGTCCCTCTGCTCAGAATGCCGGCCCTGCTCCTCTTTTTTGGCTTTTGGCGGGATGATTAAAGGAAGGACGATGGCCGCCACCGTAAGGATCAGGGCTATGATCCCCGCCGCCATGAGGATTGGGCTGTAGCCCAGGGACGGGACTGCGCTGGCATCTATTTTCACGTGCTAACTCCTCAGCATGCTGGCCCTTTGCGGCCTGGGGCCGCGCATTCGCTGGCCCACAAAGTGGATGAAGGTGGACAGCATTTCCTCGCTGCTTCCAGCTCGAAGCAGGATGTCTCCGTGGCGCACCAGTGCCTTGGAAAAGGCGTTGGCCAAAACTTCGCTCCTGGCGTCTATCTCTCTGGAGAGGGCTTTGCTCTGGAGAAAAGAGGGCATAAAACGCCCAGAAGAGGCGTCCTGCACGTCCTGATTGTCGGGATCGAAGGGGTTTATGGGCTCTACCGATACGAAAATCAGGGTGTGGCGCTGGGAGATGGAGGCTATGAGCTGCTCATGCCTGGCGTCCATGGCCCCGTCGTCTGTAGCTATCACTATCAGGCCGTTTCCCTGCCGGATTCCCTGCACGTACTGCAACAGGGAGGTAAAGTCCCTCTCGGCGGGCTTTAGATCCTTGAGGGAAGCCTCCAAAACGTGGTCGAACTTTTGGTATCCTCCGTTGAAGGGGATGCGGGAAATGGTCTGGCTGTCGGCGAGGACGAGGGAAATGTCGTCCGACCTCTTCAAGCTCACTGCGGCAAACATCCTAAGGGCGTTGGCCGCGACTGTGAGCAAAGTCTCCCTTCCGCGGGCGGTGCCGCCCATCTGGGCGGAGGCGTCCAAGATCAGCCAGAGGGTGGAAGCCACTTCCCTCTGCCTGTTGACCACTATCGGCCTTCCGCTCCTGCCCGAGGCCTTCCAGTCGACAAACTGTATCCCCTCTCCGGGCTCATAAGGCCGCAGGTCCGAATAGTCGTAGCCCCCTCCCCTCTGCCTGGAGGCGTGCTCTCCTTCCAGGGACCCGAGGGTCCGCATCGCGGTGGGTAAAGACAGCCTGGATCCGAAAGCCTCTATTTTCGCCCTCAGTGGATCCTTTTCGCTCATGGGACGGGAACCACCTCCAGGACCTTGGCTATCACTTCGTCTGTGGTGAGCCCGTCGGCCAGGGCCTCGAAGGTCAAAAGGATACGGTGCCGCAAAATGTTTGCCGCAAAGTACTTTATGTCTTCGGGAACCACATATTCGTGGCCCTGCATGAGGGCCGAAGCCTGCCCCACCCTTATCAGGGCGATGGAGGCCCTGGGGGAGGCCCCCAGCCTCACTATCTGGTGGAGCCCCCTTATGGGCTTACTTCCCTCCCCGCGGGTGGTTTCCACCAGATCTACCGCATACTTTATGACCTGCGGGCTGACATGGACTTTTTTGGCCGCTGTCCTTAAAAACCTCACGTCGATTATGTCGATTTTTTGGGCGAAGTGGGGATCAAACCTGTCTTTACCCCGAGAGATGACGAGGTCCAAAATGCTCTGCTCTTCTTCTTCGGAAGGGTAGGTCATGACGGCTTTCATAAGGAAGCGGTCCATCTGAGCCTCAGGCAGGTTGTAAGTGCCTTCTTCCTCTATCGGGTTCTGGGTGGCTATGACCATGAAGGGATCGGGAAGGTCTATCCTCTCCCCGCCGATTGTGACGGCCCCCTCCGCCATGGCTTCCAGCATCGCAGACTGCGTCTTGGCGCTGGAGCGGTTGATTTCGTCGAGCAGTACGAAATTTGCGTTTATAGGCCCTATCTGGGTTATAAGGCACTGGGTCTGAAAGTCAAAAATCTGCGATCCGACAAGGTCGGAAGGCATGAGGTCGGGGGTGCACTGAATGCGCTTGAACGTCCCCGATACAGCCTGCGCCAAAGTCTGCGCGGCCGTGGTCTTAGCCAGGCCCGGCACCGACTCTATGAGAACGTGCCCTCCCGCGATCAGGGCGGCTATGAGCGTCTCTCTCAGGTCAAGCTGACCTACGACCTGGGAGGAAAAGCCCTCGCGCAGTATTTTGACCGCGCCCGTGGCCCTGTCGACTTCTTTGCTGGTTAAAGCGGCCTTGTCTTCGGCGGCGGGGAAAGAGGGAAAAAGTGACATGTCTCTACTCTACGAAGCCTTTCTATATGCCCGATCTCTGTTCCTAATAAAAGATTTTAAAACCCTTGTCCTAAATTCCCGCTCCAGTACACAGGCTTTAGCCCCATTTCTTTTAGGGCCCGGTTGGCCCTCGAAAAAGGGCTCGATCCGAAAAATCCGCGATAGGCGGACAGGGGGGAGGGGTGGGCCGACTCTATCAGCACCGCCCCGCGCAGCTCCGGGGCTAGGCTTCTTGCATCCGCCCCCCACAAGATCGCCACAAGCTTCACTTTTCCCTCGCAGCTCTTCTCTTTGGCCAGAGCCCTTATGGCGAGGTCCGTCACTTCTTCCCAGCCTTCGCCTTTGTGGCTGTGGGGCACGCCGGCCTCCACGGTCAGGCACCTGTTTAAAAGCATCACTCCCTGGTTTGCCCAAAAAGAGAGGTCCCCGGTCTTTGGGCGAGATCCTATATCCGCTTCCATTTCCTTATAGATGTTCTCAAGGCTGGGAGGAATTTTGGACTGCCTGTCTACAGAAAAAGCGAGCCCCACGGCGTCTCCCGGGGTGGGGTATGGATCTTGGCCCACTATCAGGACCTTCACTTTTTCCATAGGCATTTGAAACGCCCGGAAGATCTGCGATGGCCCGGGCAGATACCTTTTCCCCTCGGCGGCCTGCTCTCTTAAAAAGTCCCCTATCTTGCGAATCGTACCCTCTGCCGGCGCGAGCGCCCTGGCCCAGGACGGATCCATCAACTCGGCTAATTCCCTTCTCAAAACCATATTTCAACTTTACTTTTTAGCATTGGTATGACAAATAATATAAAATCTGAAATCTAGAGTAGTGAATTGCTCGACTTTCGAAGAGGTGCGCATGGCTTCTAGCTCCAAGGGAGACTCCGGATTCTGCGACGAATTTGAAAATCCCCCAGCCGGGCCAGTAGGAGCTCACAGAGGGCCCAAAAGCAGGTGGAGAAGGTTTCTCCCTTACTTTGTCGCCCTGTGCGTGGCGCTGGCTTTCGGCCTGGGCGCCTGGGGCGTGTGGACGGAAGTGGGGATAAGAAACAGCCAGCACGGCGCCCAGGCCCTTCAGCCCATGGGGTCTCCGGTCGACAAGGGCACGACCGTCATAGTTTACAACGCCACAGACATCTCCGGCCTGGCCGAGACGAACCTGACCACTTTGAAAAACCAGGGCTTTTCCAACGTCTTGGCCCAAAATTGGCCTGACTCCCAGGCCCCTTCCTCCAACGTCGTCTGGTACAACGGCGCCGACAACGAAAATACGGCAGATCAAGTGGCGTCGGATCTGGGCATAACCCAGGTGGTGGAGCAAAGTTACCCCTTAAACGCCCCGATAGAAGCGATATTCGTCACCTCCTGAGCGGAAAAAGCGCCAATTATTGGCACTCTCACGTTAGGAGTGCTAATCTCTATAAATAACGGGCCTGCAAAGGGGCGTAGCTGACGGCGCCCCGGGGCAGGCTGAAAAAGGTTCAATTTTTTGGAGGGTAAATGGCTAAGATCATAGCTTACGATCAGGAGGCCCGCTCCGACATGCTGGCCGGCCTGGATAAGCTCGCAAACACCGTTAAAGTCACCCTTGGCCCCCGCGGGCGCAATGTGGTCCTCGACCGCACCTACGGCGCCCCCACCATCACCAACGACGGGGTGTCGATAGCCAACGACATAGAGCTAGAAGATCCCTTTGAGAGGATCGGCGCCGAGCTCGTAAAGGAAGTCGCAAAGAAGACCGACGACGTGGCAGGCGACGGCACCACCACCGCCACCGTGCTCGCCCAGGCCCTGGTGCACGAAGGCCTCAAGAACGTAGTGGCCGGATCCAACCCCATAGCCCTTAGGAAGGGCATTGAGAAGGCGACCGATGCCATCGTCAAGGAGCTTTTGGCCAACGCCAAGCCCGTGGAGACCAAAGAGCAGATAGCCGCCACCGCCACCATTTCCGCAGGGGATCCCGAAGTGGGAAAGGTGATCGCCGAGGCCCTCGACAAGGTCGGTCAGGATGGCGTAGTGACCGTGGAGGACAACAACAAGTTCGGAATCGACCTCGAGTTTACCGAGGGGATGCGCTTCGACAAGGGATACATAGCTTCCTACTTTGTGACCAACCCTGACGACCAGACGGCCGTCCTAGATCACCCCTACATCCTCTTCACCAGTAGCAAGGTTTCCAGCCAGCAGGACATCATCCACATAGCAGATCTCGTGATGAAGACCGGAAAGCCTTTGCTCATCATCGCCGAGGACGTCGACGGCGAGGCCCTCGCCACCCTCATCCTCAACAAGATCCGCGGCACCTTCGCCTCCTGCGCCGTAAAGGCGCCCGGATTTGGAGATCGCCGGAAGGCGATGCTCCAGGACATGGCCATCCTCACCGGCGGCCAGGTCGTCTCTTCCGACCTCGGGCTCAAGCTCGACTCCATAGACATGAGTGTCTTTGGCACGGCTGAAAAGGTGACCGTCTCCAAGGATGAGACCACGATCGTCGGCGGCGGCGGGAAGAAGGAAGACGTCGACGCCAGGATCGCCCAAATCCGCAAGGAAATCGAAGCCACCGATTCCGACTATGACCGCGAAAAGCTCCAGGAGAGGCTGGCCAAGCTGGCTGGCGGCGTCGCAGTAATCAAGGTCGGCGCCGCCACCGAGGTCGAGGCCAAGGAGCGCAAGCACCGCATCGAAGACGCCGTGCGCAACGCCAAGGCCGCCGTAGAAGAAGGCCTAGTCCCCGGAGGCGGCGTGGCTCTCATTGAAGCCGCCAAGGGCGTAGAAGGCATGGTGGACGACCTCAGCGGAGACGAAAAGACCGGCGCCCAGATCGTGATGAGGTCAGTGTCCGCCCCCATAAAGCAGATAGCCGAAAACTGCGGGGTCAGCGGAGACGTCGTGGCCGACAAGGTTCTGTCTTTGCCCAAGGGCGAAGGGTACAACGCCGACAACGGCAAGTATGAAGACCTGCTCGCCGCGGGCGTGGCCGACCCTGTGAAGGTCACCCGCTCCGCCCTGCAAAACGCTTCCAGCATCGCAGGCCTCTTCCTCACCACCGAAGCTGTGGTGGCAAATAAGCCCGAACCCAAGACTGCGGCTCCTCAGCCCCAGGGAATGGACTACTAAACCGCGCTTCCGGCAGGCTCCCCGGATTTCCGGGGGGTCTGTTTTTTTATAAAATATTCTGAATAAAATCTGAAAGCTATCCTATAATTGTCAACTATGGACAAGGACAATATCGGCACCATCGTGGTGGTGGATGATGACGAGGACATACTTTATACCCTCAAGGAAGGGCTGCGCTTCAGGCTGCCTTCCTTCAAGGTTAAGACTGCTACCAACAGCAAAGACGCGATAGAGCTGATAGAGCTGAGCAAGCCCGATCTGGTGATACTGGACGTGATGCTTCCCGACAGAAGCGGGCTGGAAGTGTGCAAGACAATTCGCCGCAACGACAAGCACATTCCGATAATCTTTTTGAGCGCGAAAGACGCCCCCAAAGACAGAATTTTGGGCTATGCCGCCGGAGGGAACGACTACGTCACCAAGCCCTTCGTGTTCGACGAACTGACCTGGAAGATAAAAAAGACGCTGGAGATGACAAAGCCTCAGACCAAGCCGAAGCCCGTCATATCCATAGCGGATTTGGAGATCAATGAGGACGCACTGGAAGTCACCCGCCACGGCAAGCTCGTGCGCCTCAGCCCGACCGAGTTCTGGCTTTTGGACTACCTGGTCAGAAACAAGGACAAGGCCCTGAGCAAGGGGGAGATCATATCCCACATCTGGGAGGGGAAGGTAGTGGAGGTTCCCATCGTAGATTCCTACATCTCTTACCTCAGAAAGAAGATAGACGGTGTCACCTACACCGACGAAAACGGGGAAGAAAAGAAGGTGGAGCCGCTGATTCAGACCGTGAGATCTGCGGGCTACATGATACGGACTCCGAAAGAGGCCAAAGGATAGTCGGAGGAAAAATTGTCGAAAGGCCTGGAAGGGGGCAAGGAGGCGCAGCGCGGCTCCAGGAAGGCCCGGGCGAGCGGGATCCCTTTGAACCTCCAGCTCATAGCCACCCTGTTTGTCCTGCTGGCCATAGGAATTTCGGTCGTGGCGTTCGCCACAAAAGAGCTCATATGGAATTACACGGTAAACAGGATTGACAACCAGCTTTCCTCCCAGGCACAGCTGATACTGAACAACGTGGAGCCTTTTTCGTCCAAGTCTGATGCGCTTCCGACAGACTATTTCCTGCAGATACGAAACGACCAGGGAGACATTCTCAGCACCCCCCTCATACCCATGATGGACGGAGGGGCTGAGAGCGTGCCTAAGCTCGCCCCTTCCGGAAGCCTCGGGGACCTCGGGTTTGGGATTCCAACCACCGTCTCCTCCCAGGTCATTTCCCAGGGATCTTCCCCTTCTTCCTACAAGGAGGTGCGGGCGGACTGGAGGGTCTTGAAGCTGCGCTGGTACCAGAGCGGGACGGGACAGTCAGGGATCTTGTACATAGGCCTTTCCCTCTACAACGCCCAAGAGACGGCTTGGATGGTGATCTACTACTTCATAATTGTGGGAATCATCATTATCCTCATAGCCCTCATAATAGGATCTCTCATAATTTCAAGAACACTCAGGCCTTTAAAGCAGATAGAAAAGATCGCGGCCAACATTGCCAACGGGGACTTGTCTCAGAGGATCCCGGTGCTGCCGGAGAACACGGAAATCGGGAGCTTGGCCAGCTCTTTGAACATCATGCTTTCAAAGATTGAGAAGAGCTTCAAGGCGCAAAAGGAGACAAACGATCAGATGAAGCAGTTCATCTCGGACGCCTCCCACGAGCTAAGGACTCCTCTTTCGGCAATAAGGGCTTACGCCGAGCTGTACAAGATGGAAAGAGAAGAGGGAGAGGATCTGCAGAAGGCCGATGAGATAGTGGAAAGGATAGGGGCGTCAAGCGCCAGAATGACAGAGCTGGTCACCGATCTGCTTTCCTTGGCAAGGCTTGACGAAGGAAGGGGAATCGACCTCACTCAGAGCGTGGAGCTAGATTCTCTTATCCTCGACAGCGTCGAAGACCTGATGGTGCTAGATCCCCAAAGGAAAGTCTCTATAGGGACTTTGGAGTTCCTCCCCGATTTTTCTTCTTCCAAGAATCCTGACGCCCTCTTTTCCTGCACGCGCTTTGTGGCAGGCGAGCTCCCGCAAATCACCACTTACGGGGACCCTACGAGGCTCAGGGAGGTATTTACCAACCTTGTGGGCAACATTCACAAATACACCCCTCCCGACTGCCCGGTGGATATTTCCCTCTCCTCTGTCTCGGCTGACATTACCTTTTCCGACTGCAGGGAACTGGGATCTTGCAAAGATCCATTGGAAATTTTTGACGCGGCTATGCAAAGGTCCATGCTCGGAAAGGGAGGACAGCCTTACGCCTTAATAGCCGTGTGCGACCACGGCCCGGGCATGACCCCGGATTCTATAGGGAGGATTTTCGAGCGCTTCTATACTTTCGACCCTTCAAGGACCCGCAAGAAGAGCGGGACCGGCCTTGGGATGGCCATAGTCAAGGCCATCATCACCTCCCACTCGGGATTCATCTGCGCCAGACACACTCCAGGAGGGGGCCTGACTATAGTGGCGGCTATTCCGATCGCCGGTTCCCCACTCCCCGTCCCGGCTCCCGAGGGGGCGCAATCGGCAATGGGCAAAGGGCAAAATTGATATCATTAATTCAAAAGAAGATTAAAGGAGGAGGCTGTGCCAACTGGTAAAATTCGCTGGTTCGACAGCAAGAAAGGCTACGGATTCATCGTAGGAGAAGACGGCAAGGAGGTATTCATTTCGCCCAGCAACCTCCCTTCGAGCTTCACTCCCAAATCTGGCATGAAAGTGGAGTACTCTGAAGTGGAGGGGGCCAAAGGCCTCCAAGCCTTTGATCTGCACCTAGTGCAGAGGACGGTGCCTCGCCGTCACACTAGCGATGAGATGAACGCAATCATAGAGGATCTGATAAAACTCTTAGACTCCACCAACGCAAAGTTGAAGTACGGCAAATGGCCCGATCCCCTCACTTCCGAGAGGCTGGCCAAGATGCTCAGGGCTGTAGCCGACGATTTTGATATAGATGACTGACCGACGCCCCTTGGGGCGAAAGCTCCTAAGGGCGAGAAAAGGAAATAAGAAATCAAGAACTGCAAATGCACTGCGGCCGGTGGCGGCCGAAGGCTGCGCCGTCAAATAGGAAGGAAGCTTAATGTTTGAGCGGTTTACGGATCGGGCGAAACATGCCGTGGTTTTGGCCCAGAAGCAGGCCCATTCGCTAAATCACGCCTACATCGGAACAGAGCACCTCCTTTTGGGCCTCCTAGACGAAAAAGAAGGGATAGCCGCCCAGGTGCTCGCCGAAAAAGGCATCACTTTAGACAAGGCCCGCGCCCAGGTGATCGACATGATCGGCATGGGCGACAGCCCGGACGCCAAGCACCTGCCCCTCACTTCTAACGCCAAAAGCGTTTTGGATCTCAGCCTCAGGGAGGCCCTGCAGCTGGGGCACACTTACATCGGCACCGAGCATCTCCTTTTGGGCCTGGTAACCCAGGGGGGAGGCATCGGGGCCCAGGTTCTAATGAAGCTGGGAGCGGATCTGGAAGAGATAAGGAGCGCGACTATCGGCGCCATCCGGGGGCAGAAGAGCGAAGAGGACAGGCTCGCCAACGCAGGGGGGGTGGAAAACAAGACCGAGCCTTCCGTGTCAGCTATGCTCTCCCAGTTCGGAACCGACCTTACCCAGCTCGCCCTCCAGGGAAAGCTGGATCCCGTGATAGGCAGGGAGAACGAGATCCTAGACGTCATGACCGTCTTGTCCAGGCGCACCAAGAACAATCCCGTCCTCGTGGGCGAGCCAGGAGTCGGAAAGACCGCCGTCGTGGAAGGCCTGGCGCAAAGGATTGTGGCCCAAGACGTCCCGGAGACCCTCAAAGGAAAGCAGATTTATTCTTTGGATCTGGCTTCCCTGGTGGCGGGATCGAGGTACCGTGGAGACTTTGAAGAGAGGCTCAAAAAAGTTATAAGGGAGATTCAGACCCGCGGCAACATCATCCTCTTCATAGACGAGATCCACCAAATCGTGGGCGCGGGCTCCGCCGACGGCGCCATAGGCGCGGGAGACATGCTAAAGCCCATGCTAGCCAGGGGGGAGCTGCAGACCATAGGCGCGACCACCGTTTCTGAATACAGGAAGTACATAGAGAAAGATGCGGCTTTGGAGCGCAGGTTCCAGCCTATAACCGTTTCCCAGCCCTCCGTGGCCCAGACGGTTCAAATCCTCCGCGGCCTGCGCAGCCACTACGAGGGCTTCCACAAGGTGACCATAACCGATTCCGCCCTCCAGAGCGCGGCCGAGCTTTCGGCCCGCTATATCCAGGACAGGAACCTTCCCGACAAGGCTATAGATCTTATAGATGAGGCGGGGGCGAGGCTGAGGATAAAGCGCCTCACCGCGCCGCCCGAGATAAAGGCCCTAGACAGGGAAATTTCCGAGGCTGGGCAGGAAGCCAGGAAGGCGGCGGACGCTAAGGACTTCGAAGGGGCGGCCGCGGCTAAAGACAAGGTCGAGGCACTCACAAAAGTGAGGGACGAAAAGAAGTCCGAATGGGAAAAGACCCGCACCGCGGACGGGCAAATGGTCATAACCGAGCAGTCCATAGCGGAGGTTGTGAGCCAAAACACCGGAATCCCCGTCTTCAAACTCACGGCTGAAGAGAGCAAGAAGCTCCTCGTCATGGAGCAGGCCCTCCACTCTAGGGTCGTGGGGCAAGACGAGGCGGTCAACGCCCTGGCCAAGTCCCTCAGGCGCGCCAGGGTGGGCCTCAAGGACCCCAAGAGGCCCACGGGATCCTTCATCTTCGCCGGCCCCACAGGCGTGGGCAAGACCGAGCTCGCCAAAGCTCTCGCCCAGTTCCTCTTTGACGATGAAAATGCCATGATCCGCGTGGACATGTCGGAATTTTCCGAAAAGTACTCCGTCTCCAGGCTTTTTGGCGCCCCTCCGGGGTACGTGGGATATGAGGAAGGCGGAGAGTTCACAGAAAAGGTGCGCAAGAAGCCTTTCTCAGTGATACTGTTCGACGAGATCGAGAAGGCCCATCCGGACGTGTTCAACACCATGCTGCAAATCCTGGACGACGGGCATCTGACCGATTCGCAAGGCCGCAAGGTGGACTTTAAAAACACCATCATCATCATGACCACAAACATCGGTACCAAGGACATTTCCCGCACGCAGAGCACCGGCTTCGCCCTTTCCGACAATTTCGAAGCCAACTATAAGAACATGAAGTCGAAGGTCGAAGCCGACTTAAAGCAGCACTTCAGGCCGGAATTTTTGAACCGCCTGGACGACATTATCGTCTTCCAGCAGCTCACCCGCCCGCAAATTAGAGAGATTGTGGACATCCAGCTTTCCGAACTCGAAGAGAGGCTGTTTGCCAGGAATATGTCTGCAGAGTTTACCCCGGAGGCCAAGGAGCTTTTGAGCCAGAAAGGCTTCGATCCCCTCTTGGGTGCCAGGCCCCTCAGGCGCGTCATACAAAACGATCTGGAAGACAGGATCGCGGAAGGCATTTTGAAAGGGGAGTTCAAGGAAGGCCAGATCATAAAGGTCGGAAGCGAGGGGGACGAGTTCACCTTCTGCGCCGAGGATGCGCAGGCCGAGAGCGGAAAAGCGGAGCTGGCTCCCTCTAAGAGCTGATGTCCGGCTGCGCGCACATGAAGCTCGGCGGAAAGCTCGCAATGTTTTTTACATTGCTGGGCTCCGCTTTTTTCTGTCTGTTCAATGAGACGCTGCTGTCGGTGGGAGACGACGTTCTCATGCGCCGATTCAACCTGAACTACGTCACCGTGCAATGGACGATGGGGGGATTTTTGGTGGCCATGAGCGTCACCGTCCCCCTTCTGGCATTCGTCATAAACGCCTACTCTACAAAGCTCGTCATCTCACTGGCCCTGTCCTTGGCCTGTATTGGGCTGGCAGTCGACTTTTTCAGCCCTTCCTTTTGGGTCCTCATAGTCGGGAGAGTGATAGAAGGGCTGGGGGCAGGATTTATCACCCCCCTTCTTTTCTTTTCGGCGCTCACCCTCTTTTCACCAAAACATCGGGGGCACGTGATTTCCATCTGCGGCATAGCCTGCGGCCTGGGACCCTCGCTGGCACCGAGCTACTCGGGGGCGATTTTGAACGCCGGCGCCGACTGGCACTTCATCTTCCTTTTACCCTTCGCAGCATGCCTGGCGCTGCTGTGCCTCTCTTTGCTATTTGTAAAAGACATCTCCCCTCACAAGTCCCCTTCGCCGGACGCCCTCTCCGTGCTGGAAACGATCTTTAGCTTCCCCTGTCTAATAGTCGGAATAGAGCTTTTGGCCGATAAGAACTTGTGGGGGATCCTTCCTTTGGGAGCGGGCCTTGTCGTGGCCGCGGCCTGGATTGCAAGGCAGCTTAAACTTGGGCGCAGCAAGAAAGAGGGGATCTTGGTAGATCTCGTCTCTATAGCCAAAAAGCCGATTCTTCTGGGGCTGCTTTTAATTTTCTGCCTCCAGATTGCGAATATGTGCCTATCGGTGGTGTACCCTCTGGCCATAGAGCCGGCCTTCCGCCTGACCCCCTCTGCGGCCTCCACCATGCTTATGGCCCCTTTGGCGATTTCGCAGCTTTTCGCCCTCCTGGCGGGGAAAATCTACGATCGGTGGGGGGCCAAGTTCCTCCTCTTTTCCGGGTTTTCCCTCATGTCGGGAGGATTTTTTGCCTTATCCATGCAGAGGCGCGTCTTTCACGGGGGTGTGGCTTTTACTTTCGTTTTCGCCCTCCTCTGCTTTGTGGGGGTGGCGCTCAGCACTTTGGCGGTGGAGTCCCACATCTTTTCGCTTCTGCCTTCCAAAGCTGCCGACCTTTCTACGGCAGAGCAGGAGAGCATGCAGATTGGAGGCGCTGTAGGCAGCGCGGCCTGCATGGCTATTTTCCAGGCCTGCGGCCCCTCTCTGGCCCCTCCCCAGAGTTACCTCGCCTCCTTTTCCACCCTCTCCATCGTCATGACTTGCCTTTATCTTTTCTGCCTGGCCGTCAGCTGGGCCCTGCTATTCCCGCGAAAAAGGGGAGAAAATGCAAAAACTTGCCGTGGTTGTGACCACATATAAGAGAAACGAACTCCTGAAAAAACTTTTGGATTCGCTGCAATCTGAAAGGCCCTGGAGGGTATTGATTGTAGACAACGACCCTGAAGGCGGCGCCTCCGGGCTCTGCCTTCCTTTCAAAGACAAAATGGAAAGGGCGGGAGTGCAAGTCGAGTACCTGAGGCAAAAAGAGAACCTCGGAGGGGCGGGCGGATTTTTTGCCGGCATGAGGAGGGCCTACGAACTGGGTGCAGAGTGGTTTTGGCTCATGGACGACGACGTGAGGATCCTTCCCGGCGCCATAGGGAGGCTGGAAAAGTGGGCAGGCAAAAGCCAGATGGTGCAGGGATCCCGCCTCAATGCGGACGGCACCCCTTTTTACTGGCAATACAGGTTTGTAGTTCCCTTGGCCGTCCCGAATCCTTTTGCGGCCAAAGACTGCAGGCCCTTTAAGGACGCCAATACCTGCTGCTTTGAAGGGGTACTGGTGAAAAGGGAGCTTGTCGGGCGCATAGGCTTTCCTGACCCCCGCTTCTTCATCTATTGGGACGATACCACCTACGGCTATCTTGCCTCAAAGGTCTGCAATCCGATCGTGGTTCCGGACCTCATCTTGCAGCGCACCCGCTCTATAAACAACCTGAAGCTCTCAGGCAACAGGCGCTTGAACTCCACTTCCGACCTCAACCGCTACTACATAATGCGCAACCGCGGGTACATGATGCGTTACCTATCCCTGTTCGGGGACTACGATCCTTTGCTTTTTGGGCTCGGAACTTTCTTCACTTTTCTGAAGGAAGTTGTGAGGATTGCAGTTTTGGATCGCAGGCCGCAGGCCTTCCCACCCTTAGTGAAGGGGTGGGCGGATTCCAGAAAGATCATGAAAGACCGATCCTGGAAGCCGGCAAGGGAGATGCAAAAAAAGAGTT
Source organism: Aeriscardovia sp. (assembly GCA_017632535.1). Taxonomy (GTDB): domain Bacteria; phylum Actinomycetota; class Actinomycetes; order Actinomycetales; family Bifidobacteriaceae; genus RGIG1476. Next base: position 31,566 of record JAGBRC010000021.1, read on the forward strand.
TGGAAAAAAGTTAGGCAGGTCCCGGAAGGGAAAGGTGGGTCTTTACTGGCCCTGCTTGTCCAGTTCCTCCCAGTTCTGAAGATAGGCAAAGCCGTTATCTTGGGATTTATAGGTCAGCTTGACGGTTATGGGGAAGGTGTTCTTGCCGGTGGTGTGGAACCGGTAGCTCCTCATTACCAGCATTCCTATAAAGGAGTCGAGCTGCTCGTTTGGCAGCAAATAATCTGCATGCTGTTTTAAAAGCTGCTCGGAAATAGCTTTGAGCAAGCCCTCTATACTGTGGTAGGCGTGAGCAATGGTTATTGTCGTTTCTGTCATTTCAGCTTCCTAGAAGCCGCCGCTTTCAGATTTATTTTTAAAGGCTTGATGGCGGCGGCAATAATGCCAACGATCTAACAGTTTAGCTTCTTTACTCTATTCCCGTAGCAAATTTAAATTGTTTGCCTCCGGATTCTTTTCAGCATTTTTAAATTAGGGAATAGTATCGAAGGCAATAAAAAGCCTGACAGAGTCATGTTCTTAATGCTGATTTGTAGATTTTGCCATGTCGTAAACTTTGTTTTAAACATTTTACCTGCACACTGTTAGGCTTTGAGACGGTTTACTGGTCCCGGCATCGGAACAGCGATTTTCTGCGATTCTAATGTCTTTTTAATCCTTTTTCTTCTTCCGCTGGAAAACGCCCACCCTTAGCGAGGCGAGGTGGCAAGTAGGGATTCATATTTTTACAAGCCGGCAGTGTTGCAGATCGTAGGTAAAAAGAGGTCGATAGTTTAAATTACTATTTGTGGTTATATTTTCTAAGCGCTCTGATTCTGGGCAATTGAACGATATTTCAATAGCAGAACTGAAAGTCGGAAAGGTTTCCCAGCTAAACGATTCCAACCCCACTCATTTCGGACTAGGGATAAAAAAGTTCGGGGAATACAATCCTGATCCCAAGGGAGGGCTGTCGGCTAGGGTGGCCCTGGCCCAGTTCCTCTCTAAAAGGGAGGGCGCGATTTCCCCTCTTTTCCTTCCCCCCTCTCCTGAGCGCCTTTACCTGCTCTCTTCCACTTCCCAGGGCTACAGCTGGCTCATGAAACTGCTCTGCGATCCCGGAGACAAGATTGCATACCCTTCTCCTGGCTATCCTCTCATCCCCTCTATAGCCAAGATAGAGGGAGTGGAAGCTGTACCCTATTTCCTCCGCTTCGATGGATCCTGGTATATAGATCTTCCCTCCGTAGAGAAAGCCCTTTCAAAAGAAGGGGTAAAAGCCCTTGTCCTCATTCATCCAAACAACCCAACGGGGAGCTATGTATCAAAAGAAGAGTTTGAAAAGATAAGCGGAATGTGCGCAGAAAAGGACGTCGCCATAATATGCGATGAAGTCTTCTACGACTACGGCTTTTGCTCCAATCTCCCCGGGAGGATTTCGGGCTACGCCGGCGCCCTTACCTTTGCTCTAGACGGCTTTTCCAAGCTCCTCGCCTCTCCCCAAATTAAGACTGCGTGGATAGAGGTGTCGGGAAGCGAAGAAGAGGTGCAGGAGGCGGAAAAAAGGCTGGACTTTATAGCCGATAGCTTCCTTCCCAATTCCTGGTTCCAAAATGAATCTACCCCGCGCCTGCTGGAAGAGGCCCCGAAAAAGACTGAGGAAGTTCGAAAGAGGGCGCAGGGGAACATGGAAGTGTTAAAGAAAGCCTTTTCAGGAAGGGAGCTCTCCTCCTCTCTCATAGAGCCAGAGGGGGGCTGGAGCGCCCTGGTGAGGTTTGCTTCCACCATAGATGAAGACGCCTTAGTGACGGATCTCATAAAAAAGCATGCCCTCTCCGCCCAGCCCGGATACTTTTTTGACACCCCCTTCAACTGCGTGGCCGTCTCCCTCCTCCCTCCGGAAGGCGTCACCGAGTCTAGAATTAAAGTGCTAATCGACACCATCGAGGCTTTGAGCCGAGAGTGATTAGGGGAGAAATGAAACACGTAATTTTGGATTGCGATCCCGGCCACGACGACGCGCTGGCGCTCTTCATGGCCATGGGAGATCCCGATATCGACCTGATGGAGGTCACGACCGCCGGCGGGAACCAGAGCTTGGAGAAGGTGACGAAAAACGCCCTCTCGTTGATAGAGCTCGTAGGGGAAAAGGTGCCCGTTTACTCGGGCTCCCTGACCCCGCTCGTGAAGGCTCCCAAGTGGGCGGGCTACATCCACGGGGAGTCCGGACTTGACGGGGTAAAGCTGGATCCGCCCAAGACCGAAGTGGCGGGCACTGACGCTGCAGCCGAAATAGTCAGGACCATAATGGGGCATCCCGACAAGTACGTCACCCTGATTACGACCGCCCCCCTGACCAATATTGCCCTGGCCGCGCTCCTGGAGCCCAGGATCTGCAGCAGGGTAAAGGAAGTCATAATGATGCTGGGCGCCGTACACACGGGCAACGTCACCCCCGTGGCCGAGTTCAACGCCTATACGGATCCCGAGGCCGCCAAGGTGGTCTTTGAAAGGGAATGGCCCATAACGATGATCGGGCTCGACGTGACCCACCAGGCCATCTGCACAAGGGATGTCCAGGAAAAGCTCGCAGCCGCCAATCCGGGCCTGTCTGAAGTCATAAACGGCCTCATGGACTTCTTCAGAGAATCTTACAAGGACGAGGAATGCTTCCCCGATCCCCCCACCCACGACCCGTGCGCCGTGGCCTATGCGCTCGACCCTTCCGTGATAGAGACGGTGAAAGCTCCGGTTTCCGTTGAAACCAAGGGGGACATCACTTACGGGATGACCGTGGCGGACCTGCGCGCCCAGGCCCCCAAAGACTGCAGGATACAGGTCGGCCTATCGCTTGACAGGGAGAAATTCTGGAACATGGTGGCAAAAGACATTGCCAATTTGAAAGTAGGAGGCAGGAAATGAAAAAGCTGATACTGGATCTGGACACCGGCATTGACGATACCTTGGCGATGTCTTTAGCCATGGCTAGCCCGGAAGTGGAGCTCATAGGGATTATCGGAACCTACGGAAACGTGTACATGGACCAGGGACTCAGAAACGACCTGGCCATAACCGATCTTTTCGGCAAGAAGATCAAAGTCTACCGCGGGCTGGAGCACGCCCTGAAGAAGGACTCTTTTGAAGTGATGGAAATTTCCTCCTTCATCCACGGCAAAAACGGGATAGGCGAGTGCCAGATAGAAGAGTCGGAAAGGATTCCCGAAGAAGAGGACGGCATAGACTTCCTCATCAGGGCCGCACACGAGTACAAAGAAGATCTGATCTACGTCCCCACCGGCCCCCTCACCAACCTCGCAGCCGCCCTGCAGAAAGACCCCTCCATAAGCTCCCTTATAGGCAGGGTGGTCTTTATGGGAGGGGCGCTCACCGTCCCGGGGAACGTCTCGGACTGGAGCGAAGCC
>JAGBRC010000003.1 GCA_017632535.1 Aeriscardovia sp.
CCGCCGTCCGTCTGGTAAGAATCGCAAGTAGGGAAATCGAATGAGCAGTAGAAGCATTAAAAAGGGACCTTTTGTAGATGCTTGCCTACAAAAGAAGGTAGATGAGCAGAACGCCAACGGAAACAAAACCGTCATCAAGACTTGGTCGCGCCGTTCTATGATTACCCCCGATTTCATAGGTTTGACTTTTGCGGTGCACGACGGCAGGCGCCACGTGCCTGTGTACGTGACCGAAGCCATGGTGGGCCACAAGCTCGGAGAATTTGCCCCGACCCGCACTTTTCACGGCCATGTGAAAGACGACAAGAAAGCACGGCGTTAAATTATGGGTAACTTAGAAGCTAAAGCGATTGCAAGGCGCGTGCGGGTCACCCCGCGCAAGGCCCGCAGGATGGTGGACCTCATCCGCGGGAAGAACGTGCAAGAAGCTAGGATAGTTCTGCAGTTTGCGCCGCAGACTGCAGCCAAGCCCGTGCGCAAGGTGGTGGAATCTGCCATCGCCAATGCTCATTTCCTCGCCGAGAAGTCCAACCAGGCTTTCCACGAGAACGATTTGGTTGTGAAAACAATTATGGTGGACGAGGGAGCAACTATGAAGCGTTTCCGCCCCCGCGCCCAGGGCAGGGCTGGTGCGATCCTGAAGCGTACCTGCCAAATCACCGTGGTGGTTTCTTCCGAAGAAGGGGTTCGTTAATGGGTCAAAAGATTAATCCGCTCGGCTTTCGCCTCGGAATAACGGAATATTACAGGAGCCATTGGTTCTCCGCTTCCAACGTAAAGGGCGAAAGGTACAGGGACTTTGTGGGCGAAGACGACAAGATACGCCGCATCGCTTCCGAGCGCCTGGAGAGGGCAGGAGTCTCCAAGATTATCATCGAGCACACCAAGGAGAGGGTCAGGGTGGACATCTACACCGCCCGCCCGGGCCTTGTCATCGGCCGCCGCGGAACCGTGGCCGACCAGATAAGGGCGGAGCTCGAAAAGCTGACAGGAAAGCAGATACAGCTGAACATCTTCGAGGCCAAGAACCCCGCCATCGACGCGCAGCTGGTCGCCCAGTCCATAGCCGAGCAGCTTGTAAACAGGGTAATGTTCCGTAGGGCCATGAGGAAGGCCCAGAGGGACGCCGTGGCCGCGGGGGCCGACGGCATCCGAATCAAGCTCTCCGGCCGCCTCGGCGGGGCCGACATGAGCCGCTCGGAGTTCTACAGGGAAGGCAGGGTTCCCCTCCAGACCCTCAGGGCCCTCATAGACTACGGCTTCTTTGAGGCCCGCACCACCTACGGCCAGATTGGCGTCAAGGTCTGGATCTACAAGGGCGATATGACCGAGGAGCAGTTCGACACAAAGCAGCTTCAGGCCGCCAGGAACGGGAGGATGAAGCGCGACGGCCGCCGGCCGCCCCGCCGTCCGAGGACTTCGGATCCGGCCGCCCAGGCTCCCAAGGTTCCCACCGACGAGCTCATTGCTCAAGAGCCCACCCCCACTGGGGCAGAGGAAGTAAAGGAGTAGGAACGTGCTGATTCCAAAGAGAGTAAAGTACCGCAAGCAGCACCGCCCTGGCAGGAGCGGGATGTCTAAAGGCGGAAACGAGCTCACCTTCGGCGAGTTCGGAATCAAGGCCATGGCTCCCGCCTATATGACCAACCGCCAGATCGAGGCCGCCAGGATTGCAATCAACCGCTACATCAAGCGTGGCGGCAGGGTCTGGATCGACGTCTTTCCCGACCGCCCCCTCACCAAGCACCCGGCCGAGTCCAGGATGGGTTCCGGGAAGGGCAGCCCCGAGTTCTGGATTGCCAACATAAAGCCGGGAAGGATCCTCTTCGAGATCGGGGGCGTCCCTGAGGCGGCAGCCAGGGAGTCCCTGAGGCGGGCTATTGATAAACTACCTATGAAGTGCCGCATAGTCAGTCGCGAGGGAGAAGCTTAATGGCTGCGAAAACTCAGGAATACTCCGTAGCTACCCTGCAGGCAAAGCCCAGCAAGGAGCTCAAGGAGGGAATCAAGAAGGCCAAAGAAGAGCTCTTCAACCTCAGGTTCCAGAGCGTCACTTCTAGCCTTTCCAATCCCTCCAGGGTAAATAAGCTTCACAAGGGCATTGCCCGCATGAACACCATATTGAGGGAGAGGGAGCTTGGGATTATAGAGGAGCCCGCCCCCAAGGAAACTGACAAGGGCAAGAAGAAGAAGTCGACTTCCGAGGCACACAGCGATGCCAAAGATGCGGAGAAAGCATGAGCAAAGTGGAAAATAAAGAGCGGGCTGGCCGCAAGGTCCGCAGGGGGTACGTGGTTTCCGATTCCATGGACAAGACCATTACCGTTGCCCTCGAACACAAGAGCGCCCATCCCCTCTATGGGAAGGTTGTGCGCTCCACCAGCAAAGTCAAGGCCCACAACCCCGAAAATGAAGCCCACAAGGGGGATCTGGTGGTAATCATGGAGACCCGCCCCCTGTCCAAGACCAAAAGATGGCGTCTGGTCAGAATAGTGGAACGCACCAAGTAGTGCTCCAACTAAAGGAGAATTGAATGATTCAACAAGAGTCACGTTTGCGTGTGGCCGACAACACAGGCGCCAAGGAGATTTTGACCATCCGCGTCCTCGGAGGCTCCAAGCGCCGCTACGCGGGCCTGGGGGACGTGATAGTGGCGACTGTGAAGGATGCCATACCCGGAGGGGCCGTAAAGAAGGGAGACGTGGTCAAGGCCGTAGTCGTAAGATGCGACAAAGAGACCCGCCGCCGCGACGGATCTTATATCCGCTTCGACGAAAACGCTGCGGTCATCCTGGGCAACGGCACTGAGCCCAAGGGCACGCGCATCTTCGGACCGGTAGGCCGCGAGCTGCGCGAACGCAAATTCATGAAGATAGTTTCTCTAGCTCCGGAGGTGATCTAATTGGTAGCCAAGCTCAGGAGCGGAGACCTGGTGCAGGTTATCTACGGCAAGGATCGCGGCAAGCAGGGCAAGATCCTGAGGGTGCTGCCCAACGGAAGACTCATAGTCGAAGGCGTGCAGATAGTTAAGAAGCACAAGCGCGCCCAAGAGGAGGGCCAGGAAGCCGGGATAGTGTCCCAGGAAGCCAGCATCGACAGATCCAACGTCATGCTGGTCGACCCCGACAGCGGGAAGCCCACCAGGGTGGGGGTTTCTATAAAGCGCGAAGTGCGCGGCGGAAAGGTGAAGACCACCCGCACCCGCGTCAGCAAGAAGTCAGGTAAGGAGATCAAGGTATGAGTGAAGTGGACCCTGCCGAATTGTTCGCTCGGCCTAGGCTGTACAGGGAATACAAAGACGAAGTGGTCCCTGCCCTCAAAGAGGAGTTCAAGTACGCCAACCCCATGCAGATCCCTTCCATTACCAAAGTGGTTGTGACCATGGCCCTCGGCGAGGCCGCAAGGGATTCCAAGCTCATTGAAGGGGCTGTCTCCGACCTCACCCTCATAACCGGGCAGAAGCCCGCCATTTCCAAGGCCAGGAAGTCTGTGGCCCAGTTCCACCTTCGCAAGGGGCAGACTATAGGCGCCTTCGTCACCCTGCGCAAGGATATGATGTGGGAGTTTTTGGACCGCCTCATCACCCTGGCCATCCCCAGGATCCGCGACTTTAGGGGCCTTAGCCCCAAGCAGTTCGACGGCAGGGGAGACTACAACTTCGGTCTCACCGAGCAGTCCATGTTCCACGAGATCGATCCTGACAACATTGATCACCGCAGGGGGATGGACATAGCGATAGTCACTTCCGCCAAAACCGACGAAGAGGCCCGCTTCATGTTCAGGCGCCTCGGTTTTCCTTTTAAGGAGGAATAGAATTGGCGAAAAAATCTCTCATAGCCAAGGCCAAGAGGAAGCCTAAGTTTCCCGTCCAGGCCTACACCCGCTGCCAGATCTGCGGCAGGCCCCATGCGGTTTACCGCGAGTTCGGGCTGTGCAGGATTTGCTTCCGCAACAAGGCCCACGAGGGCCAGTTGCCGGGAGTCACCAAGTCCAGCTGGTGACTTAGGGAACCATTGAAGGTCTATGCAAGTAGAAACCACAACGAGAAAGTTTTAGTTTTATGACAATGACAGATCCAATCGCAGACATGCTGACCCGGATCCGCAATGCCTGCGCAGTGAAGCACGAGCAGGTGGCGATCCCCTACTCCAAGTTCAAGGAAGCCATAGCTGAAATCCTGGAGAAGGAAGGCTATATTTCCTCCGTCAGCGTCGAAGGCGAGGGAATTTCCAAGACCCTGGTCCTCGGCCTCAAGTACACCTCCGCGGGAGAAAGCAGCATAAGGGGCATCAAGCGCGTCTCCAAGCCAGGCCTCAGAAAATATGCCAAGTCCGACAACCTCCCCAAGCCTCTCGGGGGCCTGGGCGTGGCGATAATTTCAACCAGTTCGGGGCTCATGACCCAAAGAGAGTGCCGCAGGCAAGGAATAGGCGGCGAAGTCGTCGCCTACGTGTGGTGAGGGGGCAAAATGGCATCGCATATAGGTAGGCTCCCCATCGCCCTTCCCAAGGGCGTCGAAATCACTGTGGACGGGGAAAAGGTCACGGCCAAAGGGCCCAAGGGCACCCAGGAATGCATCATCCCCGAAGGGATCGAAGTCAAAGAGGGCGACGGAGTCCTTGAAGTCGTGCCCGAAGATCCGGGCGCAAAGGGGGCTTCCGCCCGCCACGGCCTGGCCCGCGCGCTCATAGCCTCCATCGTCCAGGGCGTCAGCTCCGGGTTCGATAAGAAGCTCGAAATCATCGGGACCGGCTACAGGGTTACGGCCAAAGGGCCCGATCTCGATTTCGCCCTCGGCTATTCTCATGACATCCCCGTCAAGGCTCCTGAAGGCATCACCTTCACCGTGGCCGACGCCACCCATTTGACGGTAAGCGGCATAAACAAGCAGCAGGTCGGAGAGGTTGCGGCTCAGATCCGCAAGCTCCGCCCCCCAGAGCCTTACAAGGGCAAGGGCATCAGATACGCCGGCGAGCATGTTCGCCGCAAGGCCGGAAAGGCTGGAAAGTAAATGTCGGTCAAAGTTCTAGGCAAGGGCGCTTTGGCAGCCCGCCGCCGCAGGCATGTAAGCATTAGAAAGAAGGTTTCAGGCACTCCCGAAAAGCCGCGCCTGGTAGTGACCCGTTCCAACCGCAACATCGTGGCCCAGATGGTCGACGACGTGCACGGAGTGACGGTAGTGAGCGCCTCCACCCTCCAAGCCCCCTTCAAGGACTTCGAGGGCACCAAGGTGGAAGCCGCCAAGAAGGTCGGGGTCATCCTGGCCGGAAAGGCGAAGGAGGCGGGCATCGAGTCTGCAGTTTTTGACCGCAACGGGTACAAGTATCATGGCCGCGTGGCGGCGCTTGCAGACGGCGCGCGCGAAGGAGGACTGAAGATATGACAGAAGAAGTCAAGGACGAGGCCGAAGAGGTTTCCCCCGCTTCCACTGCCCAGGAGGAAGAGGCGACCGATCGCAGGGATGCAGGCCGCCGCCGCAGGCGCAGGAGCGCGCGCAAAGAGCGCTCTGAGGCCAAAGACGAGCTCATGAGCAGGGTCGTGTCCATCAACCGCGTCTCTAAGACCCACAAGGGCGGGCGTACCATGAGCTTCGCCGCGCTGGTAGTGGTAGGAGACGGCAAGGGCACCGTGGGCGCCGGGACCGGAAAGAGCAGGGAAGTTCCCGCCGCTATAGCTAAGGCGGAATCTGAAGCGAAGAAGAACATGATAAGCGTGTGCAGGCTCCGCGGATCTATACCCGAGCCCGTGATGGGGCACGATTCTGCAGGCAAGGTCCTCCTCAAGCCCGCAGCCCCCGGCACCGGCGTTATCGCCGGAGGATCTGTCCGCGCCGTTTTGGAGTGCGCCGGAATTTCCGACATCCTGACCAAATCCATGGGATCTTCCAACCCCATAAACACCGTCAGGGCGACCATCAACGCCCTAGAGCAGCTTGAAGATCCTATAGAAGTCGCCAACCGCAGGGGCCTCACCCTCCGCGAGGTGGCCCCGGCCAGCATCCTGCACGCCCTGCAGGACGAAAGGGACGCCGCCAAGAAGGAAAGCTCTGAGTTCAAGGGGGGTGAAGCCGAGTGAAGAAGTTGGTTGTCACTCTGACTAAGGGCTTTTCCGGCTGCACCAAGCGGCAGAAGGACACTGCCCTCTCCTTGGGCCTGCACCGCATAGGACAGAGCGTGGAGGTGGAAGACACCCCGGTTTACCGCGGGATGCTGAGGATAGTGGCCCATCTCACCCGTGTTGAGGAGAAGCAATGACAGATAAAATCCTGCAGATAAACGATCTGCACCCGGCTCCCGGGGCCAAGAAATCCCGCCAGCGCGTGGGCAGGGGCGAAGGATCGAAGGGCAAGACCTCCGGAAGGGGAACCAAGGGCACCAAGGCCCGCTACCAGGTCCGCCCCGGATTTGAAGGAGGGGCCCTTCCCCTCTACATGCGCCTCCCCAAGAAGAGGGGCTTTAGGAGCCCCTTCCACAAGGAGTACTTGGCGATCAGCCTTTCTACCCTCTCCCGCGCCTTCCCCAAGGGCGGAGACGTAGATGAAGAGGCTCTCAGAAGCGCCGGGATCCTGCGTCTGGGGCAAGTCCCCAAGATCCTGGCCGACGGGGAAGCGTCCGCAGCCTTCACTGTGAAAGGCGTCAGGACTTCCGCGGCCGCAGCTGACAAGATCAAGGCAGCGGGCGGAAGCGTAGAAGAATCTAAATAATATAAAAACTCTCGTTATAGTTATATTGCTAACGGGAGTTTTTATGTTTTTAATTCCGAATGACTAGGAGAAAATTTGAGGACGCTGATCCAGGCCTTTCGCACCAAAGAGCTGAGAAATAAGATCCTTTTTACTATAGGCATAATAATCATCTACCGCATCGGCGCTTATATCCCCACTCCCGGAGTGGACTACAGGGTAATTCACGCCTGCCTGGCAAAGACTTCGAGCATAAATTTTGTGAGCCTCATCAACCTGTTTTCGGGCGGCTCCCTTTTGCAGCTCTCCGTTTTCGCCTTGGGCATCATGCCCTATATCACCGCCTCCATCGTGGTAGAGCTCTTGAGGGCCGTGATACCGCGCTTTGAAGCGCTTCACAGGGAGGGCCAGTCCGGAGAGGCAAAGCTCACCCAGTACACGAGGTACATGACCATAGGCCTGGCGGTCCTCCAGTCGGCCACTATAATCGTCACAGCCAGGAGCGGGGCGCTGTTTGACTACTCATGTTCCCAAAGCGTGATCCCCAACAGCTCTATATTCTCCCTGATTTTGATGGTGCTGGTGATGACGGGAGGCACGGGCCTGATAATGTGGATGGCCGAGCTCATAACCGAAAAGGGCATAGGCCAGGGAATGAGCGTCCTCATTTTCATCTCCATCTGCGCGGGCTTCCTTCCCAAGCTTTGGGACATCGGCCGCTACGACAACTGGCTTAAGTTCTCCATCGTCCTGGCAGTCCTGATTGCGGTCATAATCTTTGTGATCTTCGTCGAGCAGTCCCAGAGGAGGGTTCCCGTCCAGTACACCAGGCGCATGATAGGCCGGAAGATGTACGGGGGGACTTCGACCTACATCCCTCTGAAGATAAACATGTCTGGGGTGATACCGCCCATTTTCGCTTCTTCCATTTTGGCGATCCCAACCCTCATAGCCCAGTTCGGCAACACAAAGCAAAGCTGGGTGCAATGGGTGGATCGCAACTTGGGGGTGACGACGTCGGCCTGGTATATCGTCCTCTATGCCTTCATGATTATCTTCTTCACCTTCTTCTACGCTTCTATCACTTTCAACAGCAACGACATCGCAGACGATATGAAGGAGTACGGAGGGTTTGTGCCCGGAATCCGGGCCGGGTATGAGACGAGCAAATACCTGTCATTTGTAATGGACCGGCTGGATACTGTGGGATCTATCTACCTGCTGTTTGTATGCCTGATCCCCACAATGCTCATAAGGGCACTGAACCTGGGAAGCAGCCTTCCATTCGGGGGCACCACGATCCTGATTATTGCAGGCGTGGGGCTTGACACCCTCCGCCAGGCCGCGGCGCAGGTTCGCCAGTTCCAGTACAAGGGCTTTTTGGTTCCAAAGCCCGTCCCCTCCGAGCCGATTCCTGTCGAAAACGAATGAAAGGAAAAATGAACCTTATAGTCATGGGGCCCCAAGGAGTGGGCAAAGGCGCGCAGTCGGACGACTTGGCTGCAATTTACGGCATCCCCCACATCTCCACCGGGGAAATCTTCCGCAAAAACGTATCCGAAAAGACAGACCTCGGAAAGAAGGTCTCTTCCTACTTGGAAAAAGGAGAGCTCGTCCCCGACGAGGTGACGAGCGCAATGGTGTTCGAGCGCCTCAGCCAGCCTGATGCCCAAAAGGGCTGGATTTTGGACGGGTATCCCAGGAATGCCAAACAGAGCGAGGCTTTGGACGAGTGGCTTTCAAACCACGGAGAAAAGCTCGATGCCGTCATCCTCCTTGAGGCCGATCCCGAAACCATCGCCCGCAGGATACAAAAGCGCATCCGCGAAGAGGGCAGAAGCGACGACAACCCCGAAGCGATATCCGAAAGGCTCGCAATCTACGCCAGGGAGACCAAGCCCCTTATCGACTACTACAGCCAAAAAGGGCTCCTAAAGCGGGTAAATGCCGAAGGGAGCGTGCCCAAAGTGACCGCTGCTATGCGGGAAGCCATAGAGAAATAAGATTTTTTTGTAGTAGAGTATTCTAGAAGTGTGTGTGCACGTAGGAACTCTTTTCAGAGACTGTGAGGGAATATGTCAAAAGATGGCGTGATAGAAGTCGAAGGCAAGGTCGTAGAGGCTTTGCCCAACGCGATGTTTCGAGTAGAGCTTGAAAACAAGCACGTAGTGCTCGCCACCATCTCAGGCAAAGTCAGGAAGAACTACATCCGCATCCTCCCCCAGGACAGGGTAGTAATTGAAATGAGCCCCTATGATCTGACCCGCGGCCGCATCACTTATCGCTACAAGTAAGGTTAAACCCATGAAAGTCAAACCAAGTGTCAAACGAATTTGCAGCCACTGCCGCATAATTCGCCGCCATGGAATAGTCATGGTGATTTGTACCAATCCCCGTCACAAGCAGAGGCAGGGATAATTCTTTCGCGCTTTGCGAAAATAAGGCATCAACCGCTTAAAGGTCCGTCCTTTTCGTACCTCAGGCACGGAGGCTTGAGCCGCTCAAGGAGCGGAAGGTTGGTGCATGACCTCCGTATACAGGAAAGACAACGAAATGGCACGTCTTGCCGGAGTTGATATCCCCAATGGAAAAAGGATCGAGATAGCCCTCACCTATATTTACGGCATAGGGCGCACCCGCGCCAAGGAGACCCTGGAGGCTACCGGGGTAAATCCCGATACCCGGGTGAAAGATCTTACAGAGGATCAGCTGATCACGCTGCGTGATTACTTAGAGAACCATTACAAGATAGAAGGAGATCTTCGCCGAGAGGTAGAGGCGGACATACGCCGCAAGATCCAAATCAATTGCTATCAGGGCCTTCGCTGGAGGCACCACCTCCCCGTGCGCGGCCAGCGCACTAAGACCAACGCGCGCACCCGCAAGGGCGTCAGGCACACTGTGGCTGGTAAGAAGAAAGCCACAAAGTAATTTTTAGCAATTGAGGAATGAGGATTCATGGCTACTTCTAAACAATCTGTGCACAAGACCAAGCACAGGGTCCACAAGTCCGTCCCGCTGGGGCAGGCCCACATCAAGTCCACCTTCAACAACACGATAGTCTCCATAACCGATCCCACCGGGGCCGTTTTGGCCTGGGCCACGGGCGGCGACGTCGGCTTCAAGGGATCGCGTAAGTCCACTCCATTCGCCGCCGGAATGGTGGCGGAGGCTGCGGCCCGCAAGGCCATGGAGCAGGGCGTCAGGAAGGTCGACGTCTTCGTAAAGGGCCCGGGATCCGGAAGGGAGACCGCCATCCGCTCCCTCCAGTCTGCCGGCCTGGAAGTCGGATCTATAACCGACGTCACCCCTCAGGCCTACAACGGCGTGAGGCCCCCGAAGCGCCGCCGTGTCTAATTTGTACAAGAGAAATCTGGCTAACAATACAGGCCGGCCCGCCTCCGACCCAGATCGAAAGGATTGAAAAAGGTGCTTATTGCACAACGTCCGACAGTGGTTGAGACACAAATCACTCCCCAACGATCATGTTTTACTATTGAACCGCTGGAGCCCGGATTCGGTTACACTTTAGGCAATTCGCTTCGCAGGGTCCTTATGAGCTCTATTCCGGGGGCTGCCGTCACTTCCATCCGCATAGCCGACGTCCTCCACGAGTTTTCTACCATCCAGGGCGTCAAGGAAGATGTGACCGAGCTTATTTTGAATATCAAGGGCATAGCTTTGACCAACGAGTACGACGAACCCGTGGTCATGTACCTGCACAAAAGCGGCCCCGGCGAGGTGACCGCCGGCGACATTACCCCGCCTGCCGGGGTTACGATTTGCAACCCCGAGCATCATCTTGCCACCTTGGCCGAAGACGGCGCGCTCGAAATGGAATTCACCGTGGAGCGGGGAAGGGGATATGTCTCCGCCGAACAAAACGAGCAAGAGGGGCAGGAAATCGGGCGCATTCCGATAGACTCCATCTATTCGCCTGTCCTGAAAGTCAGCTATAAGGTAGAGGCCACCAGGGTCGAGCAGCGCACCGATTTCGATCGCCTGATTATAGACGTGGAAACCAAGCCCTCCATCACCCCGAGGGACGCAGTCGCTTCCGCAGGTTCTACGCTCGTAGAGCTCTTCGGGCTGTGCAAAGAGCTGAACAGCGCGGCCGAAGGGGTGGAACTGGGTTCCACCCGCAGCCCCTACGGCGGCCAGGAAGTCGTGATGCCTATAGAGAACCTCAACCTGACGCAGCGCTCCTACAACTGCCTCAGGCGCGAAGGAATCTACACTGTCGAGCAGCTGCTTAGCCATAGCGAGCAGGATCTGCTCGAAATACGCAATTTCGGCATCAAATCCGTCGACGAGCTGAAAGAAAAGTTGGCTGAGATGGGCTTGTCTCTTAGGGCATCCTCCGAAGGCTTCGACAGGGAGGAGCTTGAAAAGGATAAGGTCTTTTACAGCCCAGAAGACAACGATGAGAATATCTAATCTCTAAAAGGAGAGATAATGCCACAACCGAAAAAAGGCCCGCGCCTGGCATCCAGCCCCGCCCATGAGAGGCTCATGCTCGCCAATATGGCCACCAGCCTCTTCAGGCACGAGCAGATAACTACCACCCTCAAGCGAGCCAAAAGGCTTCAGCCTCTCGCCGACAGGCTTATAACCTTTGCCAAGGGTGGGACCCTCGCAGATCGCAGAAGGGTTATGCGCCTTATCAGGGACAAGTCCGTAGTGCACAAGCTTTTCACCAGCATTGCCGACCGCATGGAGGGCCGCGAAGGAGGCTACACGAGGATAGTCAAGATCTCTCCCCGCCTGGGCGACAATGCCCCTATGGCCATAATCAGCCTCGTAACTTCCGAAAGCCCCAAGGCCGCTTCCCTGCAGGAGGCCGAGACTGCCGTCAAATTGGCGGAAGACGCGGCCGCCATGAGCGAAGAAAAGCCTATGGAAGACGCCGGAGAGGCCGTCAAGGAAGAGACTGCCGAAGAGGCTGAAGAGAAATCTGAGGCCGAAGCGGAAGATAAGCCCCAAGAGGGCGAGCCCGAAGGAGAAAAGCCGGAAGGCAAGGAAGAGTAGGATTTTTGCCTGCTGGGGGGATCTTCCCCCCTTTTTTTATCATTGAATTGTGCGCATAAAGGTTGAGTGCTCCTACAATGGCTCAGCTTTCCACGGCTGGGCGAGGCAGGTGGGCGAGAGGACGGTCCAGGGGGAAATTGAAAGGGCCCTCTCCACAGTTTTGAGATCTGAAATTAAGATTCAAGTCGCCGGACGCACTGATGCCGGGGTGCATGCAAAGGCGCAGATTTTTCACGCCGATCTCCCTTACCTGGAAGGAAGGCTCGCAGATCTGTCGTATCTTTCCAATCGGGTGAACTGCCTTTTGGGAAAAGATGTGGCCTTGAAAAGGGCAGAGCCTGCACCCCCTGGTTTTGACGCCCGTTTTTCGGCCCTGAGCCGCACGTATGTATACCGGATCTCCCCCTCCCGCAGTTCCAGATCCCTATTTCTCAACGGCTTTGTGTGGGATTTAAATTTCAATCCCGATCTGGATCTCTTAAATTCCCTCGCCCCTAATATTTTGGGATTAAAGGACTTTGCCTCTTTTGCCCTCCCCAATCCAGGGGGAACCACGATAAGGGAAGTCAAAGAGGCCCGCTGGGAGAAGGCGGAAGGGGAAATAGGCTCCGGCACCCTGAAGTTCACAATAAAGGCGGATGCTTTCGCCAGAAAAATGGTGCGCTTTCTCGTAGGGGGCCAGATTTGCGTGGCGAGCGGTAAAAAGCCCGCCAGCTGGTTTTTGGAAAAGTTCGGATCTTACAGGGATTTTCCGCCTTTGGCTCCCGCCGAAGGGCTGACTCTCGAAAAAGTGGACTATCCAGAAGACGGACTGCTTGAAGCTCGGGCAGCAATCACCCGGGCTGTGAGGAAAAAAGATGAATTAGGCGGTTGAAGGGAGATTCGAACTCCCGGAAGCCATGGGCTTCATACGCTTTCGAGGCGTACTCTTTAGACCACTCAGACATTCAACCAGTGCAGAGCACTTCGGCAATTTTTACACTAAAATCTTTATATTTCAAGTATTTTGGCACTTGATAGTTTTCTCTCCTTATGTTTTAATATCAAGGTACACCTTTCTGGTACGACGGTGGGTTTCCCAAGTGGTCAAAGGGAGCTGACTGTAAATCAGCCGCGGAAGCTTCGCAGGTTCAAATCCTGCACCCACCACGCCTCAGTGGCTCAGTGGTAGAGCACCTCCTTGGTAAGGAGGAGATCGTGAGTCCG
>JAGBRC010000022.1 GCA_017632535.1 Aeriscardovia sp.
ACAACTATCCCTTCCACCAGGGCCGGGTTGGCCCTCCCGGTGCGGATGGACTGGAAGGCTTCTTTAAGCGAATCCAGGGATTTGCCCATGAGGGCCTTTGGTTCAGTCAAACTGTCGTCCATATTTCTGCTTTCTGTGCCCATTACTTGAAGACTCCCCCTAATTCTATATCAGGCTCCCGGCCGGCCGCACCGCTTTCACTCGGCTATCCGGGTCTGGCAGTTTCCCACCAAAGTCCCCAGCTCTTCTCCTAAAAGCACCCTCTCCACCGCATCGGGGGCTTCGAGGCCGAAGACCCTTATGGGCATGGAGTTATCGCGGGCCAAAGAGAGGGCGGAAGTGTCCATGACGGCTAGGTTGTCTACAAGCGCCCTCTGGTAGGAGAGTGTGGAGAATTTTTTGGCCTCGGGGTCCTTCCTGGGATCCAACGTGTAGACGCCGTCTACACCGTTTTTGCCCATCATCACTTTCCCGCACCCCAACTCCAGGGCCCTCTGGATGGCCACGGTGTCGGTGGAAAAATAGGGTATTCCGGCTCCTGCGCCCAAAATGACCACCCTCCCCTTTTCCAGATGCCTTATGGCCTTCAGGGGAATGTAAGGCTCAGCCACCTGGGTCATGGTGATGGCGCTTTGCACCCTCACGGTCTGCCCCTCCTGCTCCAAAATGTCGGCGAGGGCGAGGCAGTTCATCACCGTCCCAAGCATCCCAATGTAATCGGCCCGGGATCTGTCGAAACCGGCCTCGGAGAGCTCCTTGCCCCTGAAGAAGTTCCCTCCCCCGGCCACAATCGCCACCTGTACCCCCTGGTCGGAGGCGGCTTTCACCTCTCTGGCCAAGTGGCGCAGCACCCCCACGTCTATACCGATTTTTCCCCCGCCAAGGGACTCTCCCGAGAGCTTCAAAAGCACTCGTTCAGCCACATTTCCTCCTAACTTCAAAAAAAGGGGGGACTTTGTCCCCCCGGCCCCGGATTTTACTCCTGGCTATCTTCTTGGCTCTCCTCTTCGCCCTTGCCCACTTCGATCCTCAGGAAGGAAGTGATCTGGCCACCTGCCTCCTTGGCGAGCTGGCCTATGGTCTTGGAGGGATCCTTGACGTACTTTTGATCCAAAAGCACGGTTTCTTCATAGAAGGACTTGATCCTGCCCTGCACGATCTTGCCTATGATCCCTTCAGGCTTGCCCTCCTGGCGGGCTTTGCCTTCCGCGATCCTGCTCTCGCTCTCAACGACGTCCGCCGGGACGTCCTCTTCGCTGAGCCAGAACGGGGACATCGCGGAAACCTGCAGGGCCACGTCGTGGGCGATTTTGGCTCCGGCCTCATCGGTGGCCACGAGGGCAACTATGGAGGGCGGAAACTCTGCCGACTTCTTGTGGGCGTAGAGGTTGACCTCTTCGCCCTCTACCCTTCCCACCTGGCCGAGCTTGATGTTCTCCTTGAAGAGGGCCGCGGCCGAGTCGATGATCTCCTTTACAGATTCCTTTTCGCCCTTGGCCTCGAGAAGCTGCACGCGGTCGCAAGCTTTGGTTTCGACGGCGATGTCCAAAAGCTTCTCGGCGTAGGAGATGAACTGGGGGGTCTTGGCCACAAAATCGGTCTCGGTGTTGAGCTCGATGGCGTAGCCAACCTGCTTTCCGCTTTCATCTATGATCTTTGCGAGGGCGAGGCCTTCCTGGGCCTTCCTGCCCTCCCTCTTTCCGGCCGCCTGGACGCCCTTTTCCCTGAGGATTTCCTTGGCCCTGTCCACGTCCCCTTTGGCTTCCTCGAGGGCCTTCTTAACGTCGACCATTCCGGCTCCGGTGTCGGAGCGGACCTTCTTTATAAGATCCAGCGATATCTTCTTAGCCATATGAACCTACTTAGTTTCTTGTCCCTGCAGGAGGTCAGTCTCCCATTCCGCAAGGGGCTGGGAGGCATCCTTTTCTGCGCCCTTGGCGCGGCCGGTCTGCAGCAGTCCTTCGGCCACTGCGTCGGCCATGAGGGTGGTCAGGAGCGTGATGCTGCTTATAGAGTCGTCGTTGGCGGGAATGGGATAGTCAATCTTGTCGGGATCGGAGTTGGTGTCGGCGAGGGCTACGACGGGGATGTGGAGCTTTCTGGCCTCATCGACCGCCAGGGCCTCCTTGTTGGTATCGACTACGAACAGGGCCTGCGGGAGGCGGTTCATATCCCTTATGCCGCCCAATTCCTTTACGAGCTTGTTTTTCTCCCTCTCCAAAAGCAAGAGTTCTTTTTTGGTGAGCCCTGAGGCGCGCAGCTCTTCAAAATCCATGTCCTCGAGCTCCTTCATGCGCGACACTCTCTTGCTCACGGTCTGGAAGTTGGTGAGCATGCCTCCCAGCCAGCGGTCGGAAACATAGGGCATGCCAACCCTGGAGGCCTGCTTTTCTATCACGGGGGCGGACTGCTTCTTTGTGCCCACAAAGAGTACGACGCCGCCCTTGGAGGCCAGCTTCTTCAAGAACGCGTAGGCCAGGTTGATCCCGTCTATGGTCTTGAAGAGATTGATGATGTTTATTCCGCCCTCCTGCATGAGGATGTACGGCTTCATCTTGGGGTTCCACCGGGATGTCTGGTGGCCAAACTGCACGCCCGCCTCCAAGAGCTGGGTGGCAGTAACTTTTACCTCTGCCATGAGGTCCTCCTAATTCTGTCGGTTTAATCCATGGCATCTAAGCGCGGGAAGCCCGACCGACAAAGATTGCCGCCTGCCATGGAGAAAAAATCTTTTCCCGCCCGCGGCAAGGGGGGAAGTCCAATAAGATTCTACCAAGCTCTAGATATTTCTTATGGCCGCCTGGGCCTTGGCGCGCTCTTTGCCCTGAAGCCTATCGGTGAAAAGGTGGCCGTCGAGGTGGTCGCACTCGTGCTGGATCATTCTGGCCATAAGCCCTTTGCCTTCAACTACGACTTTTTTGCCGTCGAGGTCTATTCCTTCCGCCCTTGCAAAAGAGCTCCTCTGCAGGGAGAACCAGAGCCCCGGAAGGGAGAGGCAGCCTTCCTCTCCGTCCTGCTGGCCCGACTTGTAGGTGAGGCGGGGGTTGATGATGTATCCCAGCTTTCCCCCCACGTTGTAGGTGAAGATGCGCAAAAGCACCCCTACCTGGTTCGCGCTCAGCCCGGCCCTTCCGGGGTCGTCTACGGTCTCCAGCATATCTTTGACTAGATCCCTCACGCTCTCGTCTATCTTCTCCACTTCCTCGCACTTGGTGCGAAGGATGGGATCAGGGACGGTGTTGATAGTCAGCAAAGCCAAAATTTCCTCCTTGCCTTCCGGAATGCAAATGCCGAATCCTTCTGATTGTCAAAAGGGAAAAACCAGGTACAATAGTACATGTATTCCCGCGTAGCTCAGTTGGCAGAGCGTTCGACTGTTAATCGAAAAGTCGCCGGTTCAAGTCCAGCCGCGGGAGCGAGATCCGCGCCGAGGCGCGGTTTTTTTGTTTTACAGACCCGCCTGGGTCGGAGAGACCAGGCCCGGCTCTATCAGAAGCCGTTTGAAGTTGTTCTCGTCTACCGCCACAGCCGCCACGGCCTGTGGGGAAGGCCTCTCTCCGGATTCTTCCTTCATGCAGGAGGCGGCCACAGTAGAGGCGAAAGCGGACCTGTCTACCAGGCCGGTGGACCACTCCCTGGCGTTTACAACATCCGAAAGTGAAGAAGAGAGGGCTCCAAAGCCTATCAAAATGGGCCAGCTTTGAGCCTTCCTCTCTTTTACCAAAGCCTCTGCCACCTCTTCTTTTGCCTTTTCTCCCATATTCTCGGCCGGAGCCGGAGGCTCCTCTTTTGCCACGCTCTCTTGGGAGTTTGACTGTGACAGGGAAGTGTCGGCGTCCGCCACGGTGCCCTGGTAGCCCAGATCCTTTAAAACCCCTCCTACCTGGGAGGCTACAAAATCGTTTGAAGCCAAAATGGCGCCAATATTTGGCAAAAGCGACTTGCTGGGAGGGGTTTTTAAAGGGGAGAGGGCGGTGTTTTCCTTTGTTTGAGCCTCAGAAACTACCTTTTTGAACCCTTCCTCCACCGAAGCCTTGCTCGAGGCGTCTATCAAAAGATCCTGCCAGTTTTGGCCGTTCCAGGCGGGATCTGAGATGAGGTTCTTTGCAAAGTAGGGCGAAAGCTTGGACCACATGCCCTCAAAAAGCTCGTGGCCGTCTTGAAGGCTGGAAGCAGAAGAGGGGTCATAGGGGATAAGGAGGAGGATCGGAAAGGGGGTCACGGAGGTGAGCCTGTAATTTTTGATCTTTTCCAAAAGGGAAGAGGCTTCGAGTTGCCCTACATCGTACATCGAGGGCAGCGGGACCGATACGGCCGCTCCGGGCAGAGTTGTGACAAAGTCCGCTCGAGTGGAAGAGAGGGCTTTGGAAAGGGAGGCGTCCGCCTCAGGGGAGAGAAGGTTTCCAAACTCCTGCCTTACCGTCCCGGCCTTTTCGGCTGGAAGGGCCACGACTATATCGCCTTTCTTGGCCTTGCCTAAAGCCTCAAGCTCCGTCTGAGAATCTACCGCCTGCAGTCTGAGGCTCTGCTCGGGAAGGCCGTCTTTTCCAAGGGCATCTTCGATTGCTTTTCCGATATTTTGCCAGCTGTCCAATGGGGAAAACTGGTTCTGCCAAGAAGGGATGAGGATGGATACGGGCTTGTCAGGCTTTATAGAATGCGCAGAAAGAGGCTTTACGAGCTTCGCCTGGCCGCACCCTGCAAGCGCGAGCAGGCAGGACGCGGTCAGGACAAGGCCGCCCTTCTTCAGCCATCCGTGAGCCATTGTATAAAAAGCTTTCCTCGAGAAACGTTATTTGAGCTCTGCAGGGTCTAATATTATTAGAAATCAAATGCTACTTCATCTTATCGGCTTTGTCGGGAGGTTTAATGAAAAAAGAGAGCGCCTCACCTCTGGTATACGACGCGTCTCCGGAAGACAATCTGTTTTCCATCCTGCAAAAGCGTGCGGAGGCGTCGCCTGACGGGGATTTTATAAAGTACAAAGACGGCGGCGGGAAGTGGCAGTCCTTCTCAGCCGGGGAATTTTTAGATCTTGCAAAGCTTTTAGCCAAAGGCCTCATGGCCCAGGGGTTCAAGAAAGGGGACAAACTCGCAATCCTCTCTTCTACCCGGTGGGAGTGGACGGCCTTCGATTTTGCAGCCCTGAGCATCGGGGTGGTGGTCGTCCCCATCTACCAGACCGATTCCCCCCACCAGATCAGAACTATTTTGGAGGGCACGGGCGCCAAAATTGCAATAGCTGAAAACGGGGGTCAAAAAGAGAAGCTGGAAGAGGCGCAAAAGGAAGGGGCCTCCTTGGATTCTGTCTGGCTCCTCGACGAGGGGGCGGTGGCAACTTTTTGCGAATTCGGCAAAGCCGTGGGCGAGGAGGCCTGGCAGCGAGCGGCTTTGAAGGTGAAGGCAGAAGACCTGGCCACGGTCGTATATACTTCCGGTTCCACCGGGATTCCCAAAGGGGCTGAGCTCACCCATGGGATGCTGTGCTGCAATGCCTACAGCATCTGCATGACAGTTCCCCAAATCTGCTACCAGCAGGGAGGATGCTACCTCTGCTTTCTCCCCATGGCCCATATTTTTGCCAGAGCGATGCAGTTTGCCGTCACGGCCTGCACCATGACCCTCGCGCTCGAGGGGGACACCAAGACCCTTCTGGAAGATTTCAGGAAGGTCAACCCTACTCTGATTTTGGGGGTGCCCAGGGTCTTTGAAAAAATTTATAACGCCGCTACCCAGAAGGCGGCCGGAAGGATGTCGGGGGCCACTTTCAAAAAGGCGGTCTTAGCCGCAAGGGAGTGGTCAAAGCGCCAACAGGAAAAGAGTCCTATGCCGACGATGGTGGAATACAAAAAGAGGTTTTATTCCAAAATCGTGTACAAAAAGATTTTGAGGGCAATGGGATCTAGGGCGAGTTTTGCCGTGACGGGGGGAGCCCCGATAGATAAGGGCCTCGCCTCCTTTTACAACGGCATGGGCCTCCCCCTCTTAGAGGGGTATGGCTTGACTGAGACCTGCCCGTGCACTTTGAACCCTGTGGAAGGCTACAAAGTGGGAAGCGTTGGAAAGCCCGTAGCTTCATGCCGGGTCGCCATAAGCGATGAGGGGGAGATCCTCGTAAAAGGCCCCACGGTCTTTAGAGGGTACTTAAAAGAGCCGGATCTTACCAGGGAGGTCCTGGACGAAGACGGTTGGTTCCACACAGGGGACTTGGGCGAAATCGACGAAGACGGATTTTTGTACGTAACGGGGAGGATAAAGGATCTGATAATAACGGCTGGAGGAAAAAATGTGTCCCCAGCGGTCCTTGAAAGCGCTCTGAAGACCTGCCCCCTAGTGGAAGAGTGCGCCGTCATAGGAGACAGGCGCCCCTTCGTCTCGGCGCTTATAACCCTGGACTTGAGGGCCGTAAACGAGTTTTTGGAAAGCCTCCGGCTTTCTCGGGCGGCAGACTTAAAAGAGGCTTCGCAAAACCCCCTCGTCTACAACCGCATTTTGAGGGCTGTAGACGAGGCCAATTCGAAAGTGTCGAGGGCGGAATCTATCAGAAAATTTGTGATTTTAGATTCCCAATTTACCGTAGAAAACGGACTTTTGACCCCGTCTTTGAAAATCCGCAGGGACGCTATAACCAAGAGGTTCAAAGACGAAATAGAAAAGAAGATCTACTCCAAGTAGGCTACTTGCGCCTCTCGAGGATCTCGTCTACGATGCCATACTCCTTAGCCTGCTGGGCGGTGAGGATGGTGTCCAGCTCTATGTCCCTGCCTATCTTCTCTTCGCTCTGCCCGGTGTGCTTGGCCAGGGTGGATTCTAGCCACTTGCGCATCCTGAGCATCTCCTTGGCCTGAATTTCTATTTCGCTGGCCTTCCCGAAGCTCTCGCCCATCGCCGGCTGGTGTATGAGGACCCTGGCGTTGGGAAGGATCAGGCGCTTTCCTTTGGCGCCTGCCGCAAGGATTACGGAGGCGGCGCTGGTGGCCTGCCCCAGGCATACAGTCGACACGTCGGGCTTGACGTACTGCATGGTGTCGTAAATCGCAGTCATGGCGGTCATAGACCCCCCGGGGGAGTTGATGTAGATGGTGATGTCCCGATCGGGATCTTGACTCTCGAGGACCAAAAGCTGGGCCATAATGTCGTCTGCGCTGGCATCATCCACCTGCACGCCCATGAAAATAATTCTCTCTTCAAAGAGCCTAGAGTAGGGATCCGCCCTCTTTACCCCGTAAGGGGTCCTCTCCTCAAATTCGGGGAGGATGTAGCGATCCTGGAAGCTGCCAAATCCTGTTAGATTTCCCATAGCTATCCTTCTAGGTTGTCGGGGGAGGAGATTACGTGGTCTACAAACCCGTACTCGAGGGCCTGCTGGGCGGTAAACCAGTGGTCGTAGGCGTTGTCCTCATAGATTTGCTCCACGCTCTTTCCCGTCTGCTTTGCCGTAATTTCAGACAGCGTCCTCTTCATATCCATGATTAGCTCGGCGTTTATGCGCACGTCCGTCTCAGTTCCTCCGATTCCTCCCGCAGGCTGGTGCATGAGAACCCTGGCGTGGGAGGTTATGTACCTTTTCCCCTTGGCTCCGCTGGAAAGCAGGAATTGCCCCATGGAGGCCGCCATCCCGACCGCCACCGTGGCCACGTCGGGCGCTACAAGCTGCATGGTGTCATATATGGCCATGCCGGCCGTTATAGACCCCCCGGGGGAGTTGATGTAGAGCCATATGTCCTGCTTGGGGTTCTGGTGGGCGAGCATCAGCATCTCCGCGCAGATGACGTTGGCATTTTCGTCTTTGACTTCCCCTGCCAGCCAGATAATCCTATTTTTGAGAAGCTGGCGGTAGATGGGGTGCATCCCGGGAAGGGCCTCCTCATCGGATTCGTTTTGTGTCAAATTGTCTCCTACTTGGATTTTGCAGAGCTCTTCTTTGCCTTCGAAGAGCCTTTGGGCGAGGAGGCTTCCTGAGCCGCCTCGTTGGCCTTCTGGGCGGCCAGGGAGGCGGCCGCCATGGACTGCGCCTCGCCGGTGGCCTTCTTTTCTGCCGCCTCCTCTTCTTCAGTCCCCAGGTACTGGGAGAGATCTATGGGATTTCCCTCCGGATCTGTGAACTCGACCTTCTTCATTCCCTCCACCATGGCCTTCTGATGGCGGGCGGTATTCATGGTCTCTTCCAGCTGTCCGTTCCTTATCACCATGTTTATGAACTCTGGGAGGGGGACGTTGAACTGCTGGGCGGTGATTCCGAGGAAGCGGGTGACGTCGCCCTCAGTTATCTTAGTGTCCAGATCGTCTGCCAGCTGATCGAGTACGATCTGCTCTTTCATGGCATCCCTAAGTTCAGAAGAGAGCTTGGCCTTCTGGTCCTTTGTGATGTCTTTTCCGAACTTGGCTTCCTGCTCCTCTAAGAGGCTTTTGAGCATGTCTTCGGGAAGGGGGATCTCGGTCCCTTCGAGGTAGTTTATGAAGGCGTCTTTGGCGGCCTCGAGCTCTTCGGCCCCCCTGCGGGCTTCGACCTGTTTTGCGATGGCGCTCTTCAGCTCATCTAGAGTGTCAAACTCTGAAGCTTCCTTGGCAAATTCATCGTCGAGCTTAGGAAGCTCCTCCCTCTTTACGTCTTTCACTTTGATTTCGGCCCTAAGCTCTTTGCCCTTGTTCTCTCCGGACTTGGGGGTGAAGGTGAAGGTGGCCTCTTCTCCCTTCCTCATCCCGCGCAGAGCCTTGTCTAGGCCAGGGATTTCAGAGGATCCCACTTTGTAGCTGGGCTCCCTCTTTGACTCTATTTCTTTGTCCCCGTCAAAGATTTCAAGATCCATGTCCACATAGTTTCCGGTCTTTATGAGGGCGGAAGTCTCGACGAGGGTAGAGTAGTTGTGCCTGAGCTTGTCGAGGGCTTCAGAAACTTCGTCCTCCTTGCTCTCGGGGGGCTCGATCTTGATCTTGGCCCCATCGAAGTCGGGAAGTTTCACGTCCGGCCTCACTACCAAATCCGCCTCGAAAGACAGGCTCTCTTCAGGAGTCTGCGGGAGCTCCTTTATCGTAAACTTTGGAGTGTCTATGGGGTGAAGGTCGTCTTTGTGTTCCTGGAGGGTTTTCTGGTAGAAGTTCTGCACTATGCCCTCCAAGGCCCTTTCAAGGATGTAGCCGTAACCGACTTTGGCATCAATCAGCTTTGCCGGCACGTGCCCCTTCCTGAATCCGGGAACGGAGATCCTGCGCGAGATAACGTCGCGCTCCTTGTTGATAAAGGGAGCCAGATCCTCCCCAGAAGCCGTTATGTCTAATTGGACTTTCGTAGGATCTAGCCGATTGATGGTAACTTTCACTGTCAGCTCCGTTTTCTTCGATTTTTGACATAAGTCAAGGCAATTATAAATTACTGGCTTCTATAACTTTAACTATTAAGCTCAACCTCCAGTCGTTGATCCCTTTGGACCTCAAAAAATCTTCGATTTCTCCTCCGCGGGGGAGGGTCCAAAAGTACTCCCTCAAAATCCTGGGGCTTATCAAAAACGATGAGGGAATCCCCAGGGATTTTGCGGCGGCCCCCACTTCCTCGCTCGCCTTTTCAAGGCGCCTTAGCCTGTCGGGATGCCTCTTTTCCCATATTTTCATGGAGCTCGGGACAGCCGCGCCCCGCTTGGAAGGAGAGGCTGCGGGACGCGGGAGCGAGGAAGGCCTGAGGGAGAGGGCCCTGTCTACCGCCTCCTTCCACGTTTTCGGCTTTATTTGCTGCTGAAGGGGGATGTAGCGGTCGAAAAGGAGGTCGAGCTCGCAGTTTTTTTCAACTTTCACCCTTTCGGCCGCCCCGGTCTCCCTAAACTCCCTTTCGCTTCTAGGCTTTTTAAGGGCGAGCTCGATTATGGTCTCGTCTTTCAATACCAGCCCCGGGGCCAGATCCAGGTTCCTTGCGACTTCCTCCCGGGCTTCCCAGAGCTCCCTGACGACCGCCAGCCCGAGCCGATCGGAGCCTAGGGCAGTGATGTTCGACACCCCCCTCCAGGGATCCTGCCTCTTTTTGCACTCTCTTCCCTTGCGCAGGAGGGTGGAGAACTCCTCTTTCGCCCAATCTTGCATTCCTTTTTTGCGCAGGGCCTCCTCTTCGGCCCCTTCCAGGTCGAGCAGGAACTCTACGTCCAGGGCGGCGTAGTTCCTCCAGGGCCTGGGCAGGGGGCGAAGCGACCAATCGGCTGTGGCAAATTCCTTTTCCAGGCTCACCCCTAAAAAGTCCTCAGTGCACCTGGCAAGGCCCATGCGCTCTCGGCCTAAAAACATGCAGGCCACCTGGGTGTCGAAAATTGAGGACGGTACAGCCCCCATTTGCGCGAAGGCCGGTATGTCTTGAAGGGAATCGTGCAGCACCCACATGGGAGACACATATGAGAGCCGGGAAAGATCGGCTCCTTGGGAAGAGAGGGTGGGGATATCGAAAAGGAAAATGGGGGTGCCCTTCTTTTTCATCTGCACAAGGTAGTTCCCATGCGAGTAGCGATACATGGCAGCCCTCTCGGCGTCTACCGCTACAGGGCCCGGAGCGGACTCTAAAAGGGAAAGGGCTCTTTCAAAGTCCGAAAGGGAGCCTACGAGGGGCGGAACTCCCCCCTTGGGCTCCCTAACCAGTTTGAAGCAGGACATAGATTAGAAGATGGCCGAAGGCGTATCTTCTTCCCCCTCGGGATCCTGCTTGATTTTTGCCCTCTCGGCTTCGCTCCCCAACTCGTCTAAGGAGTCGGAGGAGGCATCTTCGTCCCAAGACCTGTTTTCCTCGTCCCACTTGGCGTTGTCCTGGGCGGCCTTTTCGAGGGCGCGCTGGGCCTCCTCTTCGGTGTCGTAAGGGCCCATTACATCGAACAAACTCGAGATTCGGCCATACTCGACCTTTTTGGTTCTGATGTTAAAGTACCACTTTTTATCTTCTCCAGGCCACATATGTCCTCCTCGCAGTTTGGCGCACTATTCACTCAAAAAAGTGCTGGGTAATGGGGATCTGCCTGTCATGCTTGAGGGCGCGCAGGGAGACTTTCGGCCCCACGGGGCACTGCCTCCTCTTCCACTCGGCCTTGTCGACAAGCCCTATGACCTGGTCGACCTTAGACCTGTCGAAGCCGGCGGCGAGCATCTCGGCTCTCCCCTTGTTTTCCTCTATGTAGGCGTAGAGGATGGCGTCCAAAGTCTCGTAATCGGGAAGGGTGTCGCAGTCTTTCTGTCCGGCATGCAGCTCGGCGCTGGGAGCCTTGGAAAGCATGGACTGGGAAATGCAGCCGCCCTTGGTGTTCTTGTAGGCAGCGATCTTGTAGACCCTGCTCTTGTAGATGTCGCAAATCGGGCTGTAGGCCCCGACGGAGTCGCCGTACATGGTGAAGTAGCCGGTAGCCAGCTCAGACTTGTTGGCGCAGTTGATCACAAGCCCGCCATGCTCATTGGAGTAGGACATGAGGATCATGCCCCGGATCCTGGAGTGCAGGTTCTCCTCGGCCTCGCCCTTCAGTCCAAGAGAATCGAAAGCGGAGATGAAGGAGGAGATGGGGATCTCTTCAAACTTGCATCCAAGGGCCTTTGCAAACTCCCTGGCGTCTTCTTCGGACTGCGCGGAAGTGCAGGGGGAGGGCATGAAGATGCAGGTCACGTTCTCCTTGCCGAAGGCGTCTGCGGCCATCTCTGCGCACAGGGCGGAATCTATCCCGCCGCTCAGGCCCACTATGGCCTTGTCGAAACCGTTCTTGCGGCCGTAGTCTTTGAGGCCCAAAACGGAATTGTCGTAGACCTGTGCGTCCAGGCTCCCCAGGGGCCTGCACACATTCACCCCCTCCTCTTGGGCCTTAGGATCGGTCGAAGGGGTGGAGCCGAGATCCCAGATGACGAGGTCCTCGTCAAACTGGCGGGCCTGGGCCAAAAGGTTGCCCTCCCCGTCCATGACGAAGCTTCCGCCGTCAAAGACGAGGTCGTCTTGGCCGCCCACCTGGTTTACGTACATGACTGGGCAGCCGAGCTTTGTGCCCTTTTCAACCGCCAAGTCGTAGCGGGTCTTCATCTTCCCCTCGTTGTAGGGGCTGCCGTTCATGGAGACCAGAAGGTTGATTCCCTCCCCTCTCAGGTCTCCTACCGTGCCGCCTTCCCTCCAAATGTCTTCGCAGATTGCGACTCCGAACTTCTTCCCGAAAAGCTCCACGGTAACGGGCTTGTCTCCGGGGGCGAAGAGGCGCAGCTCGTCGAAGACGCCGTAGGTGGGAAGGAAGTGCTTGTCATAGGTGTCGAAGATTTCTCCATTGTGGAGGATGAACATGCGGTTGTGGTCGGTGGCGTACCAGATCTTGCCCTTCTGGGCCTCAGGCGAGCCGAGCCCCAGGGAACCCACGAACACATAAAGGTCTCCGAGCCCGTTGTCTTTCAATGCCGAAGCCAGCTGGCGGGTGGCGTCAGAGGCCTGATAGCGGAAGGAATCTTTAAATACCAGATCGTCTATTGGGTAGCCCGTCAGGGTCATTTCCGGAAATACTACTATGTCGGCATTCTTTGCCTTGGCCTCTTTGCAGGCCTTCACAACTTTTTCGCAGTTGCCCGCTATGTCCCCTACAAATGTGTCTATCTGGGCCATTGCAAAACGCACCGGGCGATTTTCTACAGCCATATCCATCTTCTTTCTAAACAGACAGATTGCACCTTAACAGGTTAAGTCAGCAAAAATGGCAGCCCTTCGGGTGTAGTACTGAATACTATATAACAAAAGATCTGGCGATTAATTTCACAATTCCTCAAATGGGGCAAAGGAGTAGCGGGAGAAAACGGCCTGCCCTTCCGCCAGGGAGGCGGCGCAGTCTAGATCTGCGCAAATCGACCAGTCCAGATCCCCGTCCCCGTCTTTTACAATCTGCCTGCATTTCCAAAAGCCGTCCAGGGAGGCGGTGGGCTCTATCAAGAAGTATTTTTCGCTCCTCGCATCCTGCGAAGTGTCGACAGATTCGTGATCGGCGTAGAATCTGTCCAAAGCCTCGTCCCACTTGCGCACTCCCCAGGACCATCTGCCATCCATCTCCCCCAGCTCTTCAAACTTGTCCAGGGCGATGAGCTCCACGCGCCTAAAGAGCGCGTTTCTGGCCATAAGGACTAATCCCCGCCTCTCTTCCATCCAATCTTTTTTCTCCGGAGCATCTTTGGGCTCTTCTTCCTCGCCTTTGGCGAGGCTGCCCTCCCTGGCCCACTCGTCCAAGAGGCTAGAATCCACTCCGTCTATCAAAAGCCCGAGCCAGGAAGCGATCTCGGCCAGATGGGGCGTATAGTATTCGTCCGGAACCGTATGGGCCAGGACCTTCCAAGCATCCGAAAGGTAGCGCAGGAGGATGCCTTCCACCCTGGCTATAGAGTAGCGCGAGACGTACTCGTTGAAATTGGAGCAGGTTTCAATCATGTCCCTGAGGATGGATTTGGGACTGAGCGCATAGTCTCCGGACCACGGCATTTCCCTCTTGTACTCTTCAAAGCTCTCTTCGAGCTCGCTTTCCAAGGGCTTGGGGTAGCTGATGTCCTCTATCTTTTCCATCCTCTCCTCCCACTCGATCCCATCGGCCTTCATTTCGGCTATAGCCTTGTCGCGGGCCGAGTGTTCCTGGGCGCGCAGGATTGGGTCGGGATCTTCGAGGATGGATTCTATAACTGAAATCAAATCCAGCTCGTAGGAGGGCGAATCCCGGTTTAGGAGGGGGAAGGCCGAAAACAGGAAGGGCGAGAGGGGCTCGTTTAGCGCAAAGTTGTCTGGGACGTCGATTGTGGTCGAGTAGGACCCCTCCTTGGAGAGGACTATCACCCCGCTTTCTATCAGGGCGGAGAAGATGTCGTCGCTTTGAGACAGGAGCTTGGTCTTTTGCAGCTCCGTTTGGGCGGAGGCCTCTATGATCTCCGCCATCCTCCCTTTGGCGTCCCCTCCCTGCACCACCTCGGCTAGAGCCATGGAATGGCTCACCTTCAGGTGGGCGACGAGGGTCTCGGAGGGAGAAGAGACGAGCTTGTCAAAAGTCGCCTTGTCCCAGCTGGGCCCCTGGGAGCCCTTCGGAGGGGCCTTCTTTTTCTTCTTCCCCTCTTTCTCTTTGGCCTCTATCTCCTCGGGAGGGGCCTGGCACACCACCAGCCCTTCCTTGTCAAAGCCGCTTCGGCCGGCGCGGCCCGCAATCTGGCGAAACTCCCTCACCCTCAGGCGCCTGTCTTTTATCCCGTCCCACTTGGCCAGGGAAGTGAAGACGACGGTGTGGATGGGGACGTTTATGCCCACTCCCAGGGTGTCTGTACCGCAGATAAGGGGGAGCTTCCCGCTCTGGGCGAGCTGCTCGACGAGGCGGCGGTACCTGGGAAGCATTCCGGCATGGTGCACCCCCACCCCGGCAGACAGGAGCCGCTTTAGGGTTTTCCCAAAAGCGGTGGTGAACTTCTCCCCTTTTATCGCCTCTTTTACTTCCTCCCTCTTCTCTTTCGAAACTATTCCAAAATTCACGAGAGATTCTGCGTCCTTTAGCGCGGCCTCCTGGGAGGTGTGGACGATGTAGACGGGGTCTAAGCGCTTAGAGACCAGATCTTCTGCGATCTTTTGGATGGGCTCCGATGCGTACTCGTACTCGAGCGGGACCGGCCTCGGGGCGTCTTCTATGTAGTCGACCTGCCTAGTTGTCCTGCGCTTGAGGGTAGAAATTATTGCTGAGGGATCACCCAAAGTGGCGCTCATGAGCAAGAACTGGGCTTCAGGCATGTCCAGGAGGGGGACCTGCCATGCCCATCCCCGCTGCGCGTCCCCGTAGTAGTGGGCCTCGTCCATAATGACGCAGCAGTTTCCCTCGGCCTGCCCCCTCAGGGACTGGTTCGCCAGGATTTCGGCCGTGCAGAAGATGATCGGCGCGCCGGGATCTATGGAGGTGTCCCCGGTCACCATCCCCACAAATCCTTTTCCAAAAATTGAAAGGCCTTCAAAAAACTTCTCGTTGACCAGGGCCTTTATGGGCGCCGTGTAATATGCCCGTCTCCCTTGGCAGAGAGCCTGAAACATAAATCCATAGGCCACGAGGGATTTTCCAGATCCCGTGGGCGTGGCCAGCAGCAGGTGGGAATCGGACAACAGCGAGACTAGGGCCCTCTCCTGATGGTCCCAGGGAGATTTGCCCCCCATTTTCACCCATTCCAGGTACCTGTCTAAAATCTCCTCCTCATCAAACTCTTCGTTTTTTAAAGGCAGGAAGTAGGAGAGCTTTTCAGCCTCACTGCTCGTAGTCTACCCCGGCTTCCTTCCTCTGCAGGTCGGTGATGGCGGACGGGGCCCCGGTGAGCAGATCTTTTCCGGCTCCAAACTTCGGGAAGGCTATGACCTCCCTTATAGTGTCTTTGCCAGTCAAAAGCTCCACGCACCTGTCCCAGCCGAAGGCGATCCCGGCGCAGGGAGGGGTGCCGTACCTGAGGGCCTCGAGAAGGAAGCCGAACTTCTCTTCCGCCTCTTTCTGGCTTATTCCCAGCACGTTGAAGACCCTCTGTTGCACCTTTTGATCGTGGATCCTGACGGACCCTCCTCCGATCTCGTTTCCGTTGCACACCATGTCGTAGGCGTCGGAAAGAACGGATCCCGGATCCTTGTCGAAAGTATCCAGGAATTCCTCTTTGGGCATGGTGAAGGGATGGTGCTCGCTCGTCCACATCCCTTCCCCTACCGACACGTCCCCCTCGCTTTTGGCTTCGCTCGCCTTCTTGAAGAGGGGGAAGTCTACCACCCAGAGGAACTTGTACTCGGAGGGATCGAACATGTGGCACCTCTTGGCAATTTCCAGCCTCACAGATCCCAAGAGCTTCTGGCTGGCAATTTTCTCTCCGGCCGCAAAGAACAGGGCGTCTCCGTCCTTGGCCCCGGAGGCCTGCATTATCCCCCTCCTCTCCTCTTCGGAGATATTTTTAGCCACGGGCCCCAAAAGTTCGCCGTCGCGGAAGACTATGTAGGCCAGACCTTTAGCGCCCCTCTGCTTGGCCCAGTCCTGCCAGGCGTCGAACTGGCGGCGGGGAAGGGACGCCCCTCCCGGGTAGAGCACGGCGCCCACATACGGAGCCTGGAAGACCCTGAAGGGGGTGGACTTGAAGAAGGAGGTCAGATCTTTTAGCTTGTTTTCAAAGCGGATGTCGGGCTTATCGGAGCCGTACTCGTCCATCGCGCGCTGCCAGGGGAGCTGCTCTAGGGTCCCCAGCTCTATCCCCCCTACGGCCCATACCTGCCTCATCACCGCCTCGGCCATTGCCATCACGTCCTCTTTGCCTGCGTAGCCCATCTCGATGTCGAGCTGGGTGAACTCAGGCTGGCGGTCGGCCCTAAAGTCCTCGTCCCTGTAGCACCTGGCGAACTGGTAGTACCTTTCCACCCCGCCTATCATGAGAAGCTGCTTTAAAAGCTGCGGGGACTGGGGAAGGGCGTACCAGTTCCCCGGAGAGAGGCGGGCGGGCACGAGAAAGTCCCTCGCCCCCTCGGGGGTGGACTTGATCAGGGTGGGGGTCTCGACCTCCATAAAGCCCATAGAGTCCAGGGCCGCCCTCGCGGCCTTCGCCATGTCGGAGCGGGTCTGAAGCACCCTGTGCATCGCCCCGCGGCGAAGGTCCAGGTACCTGTAGCGCAGCCTCATCTCTTCGGAAGGCAGATTCAGCTCCCCGCTGTTTTCCAGGGATGTGGAGACTTGGAAGGGGAGGGTGGCGGCTTCGGAAACGACCCGGATTGCGCTCGCTTCCACTTCCACGTCCCCATTGGAGAGCTTGGAGTTTTCCTCCCCCTCGGGCCTCTTTCTAACCTTGCCCTTCACCTGGATCACGTCTTCTACTTTCAGCCCCCTGGCCTGGCTTTCGTCGTTTATGACTACCTGCACCAGGCCGGAAGCGTCCCTGAGATCTATGAAGGTCACTCCTCCGTGGTCGCGGATCCTGTCCACCCAGCCTATGAGGTCCACGCTGGACCCCAGCATGTCCTTGCCAATTTCGCTCACCGAGTGCGAGCGGTAATGGGTACTAGTCACGACTCCTCCTGTCTTTTATTCCCTCACAATGATATCCGCAGCGTACTTGGGATCGGGCTCCCAAAAGGCGGGATCCGCCTTCTTTTGATCCCCTGTGCGGATGTCTTTTACTTCCTCCCCCTCGTCCGACACGAACCAGACGTAGGGTATAGAAAGCCTGTCGGCACGCTTTATCTGGGCCCCGAGCTTGGAGGCGGAAGGCGACACTTCGCAGGCTATCCCCCTCTCGCGGAGGATCCTGGCCACTTCGTCGCTCTTTTCCCTCTCCTCTTCGCTCCACACTGTCACGAGGGCCACGGCGGGAGAAACCCTGTCGGCCCTGGCTTTAGAAAAGAGGTGGGAGAGGAGGCGGGAGACCCCTATAGACATCCCCACTCCGGGGTACTTCTGTTTGGGGGTGGAAATCAGGTTTTCATACCTTCCCCCCGAACAGATGGACCCCAGGCTTGGGGCCTCCTGCAGGAAGGTTTCGTAGACGCATCCTGTGTAGTAGTCGAGGCCGCGGGCTATTGCGCAGTCTATGCATGCCCCTTCAAAGCCCGAGCGGACGAGGGATGAAAGCACGGCCTCGGCGTCCTTTGCCCCCTCCCACATGAGATCCGTTTCCTCTGAGGGGCCTTCCACATTCCACTTTTTACAGAGATCTTTCAGCCTCTCGCCGAGTCGGCGCGGATCTGTCTCCTTTATCTGCGCCAAATCCAGGCAGGCTTCGGCCCCCCTCTCTCCCGCCACTTCTTCGAGGATCTGCCGGGTCTTTTGGACTCCGAGCTTGTCTAGCTTGTCTATGCGGCGCAATGTCTCTTCTACGTCCTTTATCCCCAGGGCCCTGTAGAAGCCTTCGGAAAGCTTGCGGTTGTTTATGTGCATAGTGAAATTGCCAAGGCCCAGCGGAGAGAGGGACTTAAGCGTGTGGCACATGGCCAGGGGGACTTCGTACTCAAAGTGCTTTGGCAGCTCCCCCTGCGAGACGATGTCGATGTCGGCCTGGTAAAATTCGCGGTACCTTCCCCCCTGGGGCCTTTCCCCCCTCCACACTTTCTGGATCTGGAAGCGGCGGAAAGGAAAGACAAGCTCGCCTCTCCTTTCTAGAACGTACCTGGCCAAAGGGAGGGTCAGATCGAAGTGGAGCCCTAGGTTCTCCTCCCCGCTCCCAGCTTTGGCAAGCCTGTATATTTCCTTGCCGTCGCCCTTTTTCATAAGGCTCTCGTAAGATTCCACGCCGCAGGTCTCGATATTTATAAACCCGTAGAGCCTGAAACTGTCCTCTATCTTTTCCAGGACCCTTTTCTCAACGATTCTTTGTTCTGGGGACCATTCGGGAAAGCCCGATATAGAGTAGGAAGTTGGCATATTTATATATTAAGCGCGCATTTGTATAAGGAAGCGTGCTAAGAAAGCCCCCAGGTGAAACGGGGGCGGCATTCCCTTTGCCACTCTATAATGAGATGTATAGCATCTTCCCAACTAAAAGGAGCAAATATGAACGCGCCTGACAAATCCGATGAAGCGGGAGTTTCGTCTGCGCCTAGCCCGGCCCAGGTAGCGAAACAGGCCGCATCTTCACCCCTCCACTTTCCCCCTGAGGCCCTGAAAGAGGCCGAAAAGTGGGGCCACGTGGAAGGCGGCTCGGTGTACGTCGACGACGGAGGTGAGGAGAGGGAAGTCGGCCCGGCGGCCTCAGAGGATCCTTTGGCCTTCTATGCCGCCAAGTACCTCAGGCTCATGGATAAAATCAAGTCCTTCTCCTCCTCCCTAGATGGGGAGGATTTGAGGAACCGCAACATTTTCTCCAGGCTTAAGGATCTTTCCTCTTCCGTTAAGGATCCAAAAGCTGTAGGGGATATGCAGGCCCTCAGATCCGCGTTCGAAGAAGCGAAGGCCAAGGCGGATTCAGTAATAGAGAGCAACAGGCAAAAGCACTCCGAGGCCATAGCCAAGAGCGTGGAAGAGCACCAGAAGATTGCAGAGGCGGCAGAGGCGCTGGCGGCCTCTATCAACAGCTCCACCAACTGGAAGCAGATGGGCCAAAAATTCCAAGATCTCTTCGAAGAGTGGAAGGCGGCCCAGTCGGCAGACGCAAGGGGATCCAACAAGGAAGTGGAGGCCTTGTGGACCCGGTTTGCAGCCGCGCGCTCGGAGTTCAACCGCAGGCGCAGGGAATGGGTAAAAGCCAAGATTGCAAAGAAAAGCGAAGCCAAGGCTGCGAAGGAAAAGATAGTAGAAAAGGCCGAGGCCCTCTCCTCCACCACCGATTGGGCGTCGGGATCCAAGGCTTTTGCAAAGCTTATGGACGAGTGGAAGAAAGCGGGCAGGGCAGACAGGGAAGATGACGACGCCCTTTGGGAGAAGTTCAAGGCTGCCTCCGACCGCTTCTACAACTCTAGGAATAGAGAAGGGGAAGAAATGGGAGAAGATGAGAAAAAGAATCTGGAGGCCAAGAGGGCGCTCCTAGAAGAGGCTGAAAAGCTTGTTCCCATCAAGTCCACAGACGACATCAAGGAAGTAAAGCGCAAGCTTGAAGCCATAGAGAAAGAATGGGATACCATAGGGCGCGTACCCAGAGATGAAGTGCGCCGCTGCGAAGAGAGGCTGAAGAAAGTCGAAGACCAGGTCGAGGCCAGCGAAAGGATGGAGTGGAAGAGGACAGATCCCCGTC
Source organism: Aeriscardovia sp. (assembly GCA_017632535.1). Classification (GTDB taxonomy): domain Bacteria; phylum Actinomycetota; class Actinomycetes; order Actinomycetales; family Bifidobacteriaceae; genus RGIG1476. Next base: position 19,669 of record JAGBRC010000022.1, read on the forward strand.
CCGCCGAAAGAAAGCAGCTCCTTATCAGCCAGCTGCAATCCAAGATAGACATGCTGGACAAGGACATCGAGCACGCCCAAGGCGACGAAAAGGAAAAGCTGGAAGAGGAGAAGAAGGAAAAGGAAGTCTGGCTCAAGACTCTCCAGAACATGAAAGACTAGCTTTTAGATCTTTTGACCTCTATCACTCCCTCGACTTGCTCGAGGGATTTTGTTACCCGCTCAAGTTGGGCGAGATCGCAGATTTTAAAGGAAAAATAGGCCGACACCAGGTTGGATGCCACTTTTTGCCTGGAAGAAGAAAGGTCTACGCAGGCATCTGAAATAGCTCGCGACAGATCTGCCAAAAGGGCCTGGCGGTCAAGGGCCAGAACTTCAATTTCGGCCTCAAATTCCCCTTTTGCCCCCTTCCACTGAGCATCTGCGACTTTGTCGGGCATTTTTTCGCTCAGTTTTATAAAGTCCGGACATCGCACGGAATGTATGCGAACCCCCCTGGAATTTGTGACAAATCCTGCTATGGCATCTCCGGGGACGGGCTTGCAGCACTTGGCCAGCTCGATTTTCTCTCCCTTTTCCACTCCTGCAACGCTGAGTGAGTACTTATCCGATTCTTGGCTTTCGCGGGACGCTCCGCCCCTCAGAGCCGCCTTCCATACGGCCGCGGGCTGCACTTTGCCCTCCCCCAGCGCGGTGCAGAGGGCGTTGAAGTTTCTAAAGCCCAGCCGCCTCGAGGCCTGGAGGAGGGAGGAATAAGAGAGGGCCTTCTGGCCCCCCAGGAGGCTGGAAAGGAAGATCTTTTTTCCCATTGCCGCATCTTCCGGATTTTTCCCCCTGGGCAGCGAACGCTTAATCTTGTTTTTAGCCTTGGGAGTGAGGACGAATGAGAGCCAGTCCGGCGAGGGGGAAGAATTTGGGCAGGGGGAGGTTAAAATTTCCACGCAGTCTCCGGTTTTGAGCTTGGCAGAGAGGCTCGAAGGCTCTCCGTTGATCTTGGCCCCCACCGCCCTGTTTCCTATTTCTGTGTGCACGGCATAGGCAAAATCCACCGGGCAAGCCCCCTCGGGAAGATAAATAGGCTTCCCTTTCGGGGTGAAAGTCAAAATTTCTTCAGACGTGAGGTCGCTTTTGAGGGCAGGAAGTATCTCCGAAGGATCCTGAAGGTCTTTGACCCAGTTGGCCATGCGGCCTATCCACTCCGGAGATTCAAAGTCTCCGAGCTCTTTATAGCGCCAGTGCGCGGCTATCCCGTACTCGTCCTCTCGGTGCATCTCTTCGGTGCGGATCTGAATCTCTATCTCCTGGCCGCTGTCTCCGACGATGGTGGTGTGGAGGGCTTTGTAGCGATTGGGCTTGGGCGAAGCTATATAGTCTTTGATGCGGTTGGGGACAGGCCGCCACCTCTCGTGGATTATGCCCATAGCGCTGTAGCAGTCTTGGGGCGAATCTACTACCACCCTGATCCCCACATAGTCATAGATTCTGTCGAAATCCTTCTTGAGGACCACTATTTTTCTGTAAATGCTGAAGTAGCTTTTCAGCCTCCCCGTTATGGCCGCCCTTATGCCTCCCTTCTTTAAGGCGACTCTGACTTCCTCCATCATGTTCCTCAGGTACGCGTCCCTGGAACCGGCCCTGGCGGCCACCATCCGCACAACTGCCTTGTAAATTTTAGGATCCAGGTACTTGAAGGAGAGCTCTTCCAACTCAGTCTTAACTGCCCCCATGCCGAGCCTGTCGGCCAGGTGGACGTAGATGTCGAGAGTTTCTTTAGCCTTCCTGGAAGCTTTTTGGGGGGGCATAAAGCGCCAGGTCCTGGCATTGTAAAGCCTGTCTGCGATCTTTACTACCCCCACCCTGGCGTCTTGCTGCATGGACAAGATGAGCTTCCTTATCGTCTCGGCGCTGGAGAGCTCGCGGCTTATGGAGGAAAGCTTTGTCACCCCTTCGACGAGCGAGGCCGCTTCCCCAAAGTCCCTCCTGCACTCTTCCAAGGAGTAGCCCGTGTCTTCGACGGTGTCGTGCAGGAGGCCTGCCACCACCATGTCCCTGTCAGATCCCAGATCCGCCAGGATCTGGGCCACCCCGAGAGGATGGGATATGTAGGGCTCCCCGGAGGCGCGAAACTGCCCCTCATGCAGGCTTTTGGCCACTTGCCATGCCCTCTCTATTGGAGCCGTGTCCTCCCTGGGGTGATGGAAAGAAAAGGAGCGCAGGACCGGAGAGAGAAGGTCAAAAGGGTCCTGTGAAATCTCGGCGCCCAGCGCCCTGGAAGGGGGCAGGGGGCGGATGGGGAGCTTTTTCACTTTTTCACATCCCGGTGGATCCAAAGCCTCCTTCGCCCCTGTCGGAGGGGGGAAGGAAGGAGGCCCTCGCGAACTCCATCTTTTCCGCTCTCAGGGCCAAAAACTGCGCGATCCTTTCCCCCCTGGAAAATTCCTGCCTTTCTCTTGAAAAGCTTATGAGGGGGACCTTGATTTCCCCTCTGTAACCGCTGTCTATGAGGCCGGGGGAGTTGACTACCGCCACCCCCCTCTTCAAAGAGATTCCGCTCCGGGGCAGTATCAAGCCGGCCCAGCCTTCGGGAAGCGCGATTTTAAATCCGCAGGGCACAGCCTTTCTCTCCAGGAAGTCTAAATAGAACCCTTCGCTGCAGCACAGGTCTACCGCAGCATCTGAAAAGTGGGCGTAACGAGGGACGAGGTCTTCGCACCCCTCCAGGGGCACAATTTCAATTTTCACTTTTCGTCCCCGTCATCAGGTGCGCAGTCCCGGCAGATGAGCTTTTTACCCTCGCAGCGCCCCAGCTGGCTTTTATGCTTGACAAGGTAGCATACCGAGCACACGAACTCGTCGGCTTGCACCGGCATGGCGGCAGGGAGCACCACGTCCTTCTCTTCCCCTATCTCCTCGCTGGGAAGGTCAAAGTTTTTAGCCAAAGACATTTCGTCTTCATCAATTTCTGCGTCGTCTATAAATTCGGAAGCGGCATCCTGGTCGATATATTCGTCAGTCTGTTCAGTGTAGATGTCAGGATCGTCTTGCAGCAAAGTTTCCTCCTAAAAATCTAATTTACCTAAATGTCTCAATTATACATTTTGCAGCCCGTCGAAGATGGAGGCGGGAAAGAGAAATAGTAAGATAAGCTTTAGTGGGCGGACCAAGGGGGAAAAATGAGGAAGGCAGACTTTGACCACGTTGACGAAGAGGGGAACCTGGTGCTCTCCCTGGACGGGGCCCAGGTAGTCCTGGAGGCTTCAGAGCAATTGGAGGACGCCCTGCTCGCCTCCCGAAAGATCAAGGCGCAGGCGGCGGCCCAAAAGCGCCTAACCCCCCTCCCCATCTCCCGCATCCAGTCGATGCTTCGGGCCGGGAAGACTTCCGGGGAAATAGCAGAAGAGCTGCAAGTGGGCGAAGGCCTCATCTCCAAAATTGCAGGCCCCGTGGAAAACGAAAAGCGCGCGGCTATCCAGCAATTTCTATCGGGCTCCTATCAGAAGGCACACATAGGAAAAGAAGGGGTGTCGGAAATAATCTCCAGGGCCCTCTCTCGGCTAGGGGTCAAAAAAAATGCGGTGCATTGGACGGCCTCGAGGCGAGGTCGGGGCCCTTGGACTGTGACGGCTGAATTTGACAGGGACCAAAATCGGTGGGCCCCTTCCTGGAGCTGGGACGGCCAAGACAACTCGATTTCCCCTTTAAATGAAGAGGCCAAGTATCTTCTGGAAGAAGAGTCCGGGCCGGTTCCAGCGCCCGAACCGGCCAAAAAATCAGCCCTGCCTCCTCTTCCGGCTCAAAAAAAGCTGCCTGTGCAAAAGGAGGCGGCCCCCGAGCCCTCAAACGCGTCAAAGGCCGCTTTACAGGAGGAGCCGGAGGCAAAAGAGGTGGAAACGGAGCTCGTAGATCCGGATCAAAAGCCGAAACCCAGGATCGCTTTCCAGCCCAAGGGGAAGATGCAGAGAAAGGGAGTCCCCTCCTGGGACGACATTCTCTTCGGGGGAGGCGTCACTTCACCACAGCAATCAGAGGAATCCTAGCTTCAACCTCCGTCCAGGAGCCGTGCACCCCCGGCATTTCCACTTCCTTTCCCCCCACTCCATCCAGGAGCGCTTCTCCGCGGAAGCACACGATTACGTCTCCCAGATAGGCGCCACTTTCCGGGGAGAGAGGGCCGAAGACCCCCCGGGCCACAGCCTCCTTTTTGTCGAAAGCGATAGCCCAGCCTTCAAAGTACTTTTCCCACTCTAGAGCCTTCTGCCTCGCATCCGCGCCTTCTTCTAGGTAGAGCATCACATCTCTCTGCTCCCCTGCCACAAGCTTTACGCCGTCAGTCAGCCTTCTGGGAAGGGAGGAAAAGTCAAAAGCCTTCTTTCTCTCCACCATCCCGTGATCTGCACAGATTACGAGCAGCGTCCCCCTTTTCGAGGCTTCAAAAGCCTTCCTTATTTCTAGGTCCGCCTCCTCTAAGGCTGCCCTCCACTCCCCGCTCTGACAGCCAAACCTGTGTCCCGCCTTGTCGACAGAAGAGATGTAGAAATAAGTGAGGTCGAAATCGAAGGTGAGAGATCCGGCCATTTTTGCGGCAGCCATCGGATCTTTTTCTGCAAAATACCGGCTGCCATCGAGGGCCGCCAGGGTGAGGGGGGAAGAATCAAACCTCTTTTCGCCCACCGTGGCCACCTTTCTGCCTTTCGAGCTCAAAAGGGAGAAAATCGTGGGCTCTTTTTGGACTTCCTTGGGATTGGGGGCATCCCGAAAGCTAATCATCTGCGAGATTCTGCCCGTAAAGGGGTTGATCTGGGTGTAGCCGAAAATCGAAGTGAGTCCGGGACAGGTCCCCGTACCCATAGAGCAGATAGCTGCGGCAGTAGTAGTGGGAAAACAGCTAAAGAAAGGGGAAGAGTGGAAAAAGCTACGTTTGGACCTGAGGAAGGGGGCGTAGCCCAAGTTCTCCAAGAGGTTGAAGTAGCCCAATCCGTCGACAAAGATGAAGAGGCAAGAAGGCACCCTGGGCAGGTGCAGCCTTTCCCTGCACTCTTCCGGATTTCTGTAGAGTGCGGTGGGGCAGGGAGATCCGAGGCTTGCAGAAATAGCCGGCAGGAGCGCCGGAAGATGCCGATAAATATCTGAAAAGGGAAGTTCCTCGCACCATTTTTCTTCCATTTCTCCCCCTTTGCCTATCCAATAATATAAAAAAAACGCGGCCAGGCCGCGTGGAACGGGAAAAGAAAGAAGCTTACGCCTTCTTCTTTTCGTCCATCTTCTGCTCTATCTCTTCCAAGCTCTTGCCGCGGGTCTCGGGGACCATGTACTTGACAAAGAAGATGGAGAGGATGGCGAAGGCGCAGAAGATCGCGAAGGGCCCGGCAATGTTGTTGTGGAAGCCCACCAGGAGGATGGTAAAGAACTGGGAGACAATGAAGTCGCCGATCCAGTTGGCGGCAGAACCTATGGAAGTTCCAAGTCCCCTAACCTTCAACGGGAAGATCTCGCTTATCATTATCCAGCAAATCGGGCCCCACGAGACGGCGAAGCCGATTATGAAGAGGGCGATGAAGATCATGGTGGCTACAGCGCTTCCCATGCTGTGCACGCCCAAAGTCAGGTTCAGGATAATGAGAATTATAAAGGAGATTGCCATTTCGATTGAGCCGAAGATGAGCAGTGACTTCCTGTTGAAGCGGTTCATAATCCCCAGGGCCACTATGGTGGAAATCACGTTTACAGCGCCAATGCCCACCGAGATCCAGATGGAGTTGGCGCTGGAGAAGTGGAAGGCGGCCTGGAAGATCTTGGGGACGAAGTATATGACGGCGTTAATGCCGACCAGCTGCTGGAAGAACATGAGCAGGATCGCCACAAGGACGCTCTTTCCAGAGATGGAGAAAAGCTCCTTGAAAGTGCCCTTGCCTTCAGACTTGGCTAGCACAGCCTGGATTTCTTCAATTTCCTGGGAACCGTCCCTCTTGAGCCTCCTTTCCAAAATCTTTCGGGCAAGTTCGACCTTGCCGACCTTTATAAGGTAGCGGGGGCTTTCGGGCAGGGCGATGGAACCTATCATGAGGGCGGCTGCGGGAAGGAGTTCAGATCCCAACATCCATCTCCAATCGGCCAATCCGCCTATGTTGTGGTTCAAAAATAGGAGGTTGGCAAAGTACGCCACCTCAATCCCGATGGTGATCATGAGTTGGAACATGGAGGCTACAGATCCCCTGTGATCTTTGTCCGCCAGCTCTACAAGGTAAGTGGGCGTCAAGGACGAGGCGGCGCCTATGGCAAAGCCCAGAACGATTCTCGCTATGCTCATTTCGGCAAAGTTCTGGGAAAACATGCAGAAGAAACCGCCCGCTATGAAAAGCAGGGCCGCAATGATGAACAGCTTCTTTCGGCCGTACTTGTCGGCCAGGCCCCCTATGGCCAGGGCGCCTACCATGGATCCTATTAGGACGCTGGCTGTTATAAATCCAAGCTGGGCTGCGTTGAGCCTCCAGTCGTTTTGTATGATAGGTCCGGCACCCGAGATGATACCTGTGTCATAGCCGAAAAGAAGTCCTCCGAGGCCGCCTACAGTATAGAGGCCCCAAGGCATAGATGCCCTCTGGTCAGACATACTCCCTATTCCCCTTTGAATGAGCGTAGTTGTGAATTGATAAAGGCTGATTATATACGATGGGAAGAAAAGATAAAACCCTCAATGCCAGGATGTACTTATTGTGGAATAGCCACGTAATTTGAAGAAGACTTCAGAATGGGGATGGTGGCGGCCATCCATGGGAAGACCCAGGTGAAGAGCAGGGCGATAAACCAGAGAATGGCAAGGATTAAGAGAATCCACCTTATGGCCTTCACTCCCGGATTGATCCAGCGCAGCGCAGAGTAGATGCTGTAGGGCTTGCTCCTCATGCCTTTCTCATTTTTGCGCATGCTGGGCCACCTCCAGGTGATGGCAGCCGCCACAAATACTACGAGCCAGGCAGCTAGAAGGAAGTAGAAGATGGAGCTGACGGGCGGTATATTAGCAGTCCAGCTGTTGAACGCCGCCGGGAAGGTGATTTTGCCTCCCGAACCTTCCTGCGCCAGGGCGGCCGGTATTCCGTCTTTCACGTACGCCCAGTACTTGAACTGCGCATAAACGATCCAACGGTGGGTAGGAATCCCATAGCGGGGCGTGCAGGTTGTCAGGGTCATGAGCCGCTCTGTGGGTATAGCCCCAGGCTGATTGGGGACAGGGTCAATGACGCTGGTTTGCGAAGGATCCACAATCTGGTAGCTTTGGTAGTCATAGACATACCAGTACCTGGTAGTGCGGATTATAATCTCGTCTCCGGCTTGGAATTTGCTCACATCCCCTAAAGGCGCCCCATAACCTTCCCTATGCCCTGCCAGGGCCACATTGCCCACGGCTCCGAACATGGGGGTGGATTGGTAGTGCCCCAGGCCGTGCCTGTCTAGCTGCACAAGGCTGGTCCCCTGAACTATCAGCCTCTTATACTGCGATCCAAAGCACGGGATGTAAATCTCTCCCAAAATTGCGCCGGGAGTTTGAAGGTTTGGAAGGACCGGAGGGGCTCCGCTGGCGGGACTGGCTATCTTATAGCCATCCCCTCCGCTCCCTGGAGTCTGCCAGCTGACGGTGTCAAACTCCTGAGTTTGAGTCCTTTGCGAAACTACTCCGGTCCACCCTATCTGCCAGATGGCATAGAGGATGCACAGGGCGGCCAGGGTGAGGAGAATTTCCCCTATCGCCCCGATTGCGCTGAAAACCTTTTTCCTCTTCCCGCGATGGGTGGCTTTGGCCTTAATATTTTGCCTCCGTTACAATCGACACGGATCTCATTCTATTGAATCATGCTGATTGACTACACTATATAAAGATACTAAGGAGGTTTATGGAAGACGCGGAAGAGGGCAAAGAGAAGGAATCCGAGGTCCCCAAAACGGAGGAAAAAGAAGAAGAGAGCCCGGAATTCGACAGGGTCAAAGCCCTCCTCAACCAGGACGCTTCTTCACAGGACGTACCTGCCAGCATTAAAAGGCTCATGGAAAGGCAGGAGGATAACGACAAAAGGATTAAGAAGGCTATAAAAAAAGCCAAGACCAACCCCAAGTGGTTTGTTCCCGTTTTTGCCGCACTCCTCGTCATAGGCTTGGCCTGGGTGGTAGTGAACTACGTCACCTCCGGGCAGTACCCCATCCCCGGCATAAAGAACTGGAATCTGCTAATAGGCTTTGGCCTGATGCTAATCGGATTCATCATGACCATGTGGTGGAAATAGGGCACAGTTGGGATTTCTTCATTAGAATTTATTAGGATCTATAAAAACACAGTCCGCACTTAAAGCGAGGAGGCTGGCGATGAAGTCAGGTTTTTGGAAGTTCTTAGCCATCGTATTTGGCGCTCTGCTCACCGTAGTCCTGGGGCGCTATATTTACGCCCAAAAGCACCCGAAAAATGACCCATGGGAAGAATCTTGGGAAAACAGCTCATCTCCCGTCGACCTGGGCCTAGACGAAGATTCTGATGAGGCCGACGAGGAAGATGTATCCGAAAAGGACACCGACAAGGCCTGAAGTCCAAGCCGCCCTTCTCAGCCCCTTGGAACTAAAAGCGTGCATTGAGGGGCTGCAAAAAGGGGGTTTACAATCGTGCCCTCAGGAATTAATCGGCAAAGCCGTTCGGTTTTGCGCCTCACTTTTGCAAGAGGCGTGTCCGGGAGAGAGCATGGAAATCCGGGTGGTGCCGTTTTCAGCCTGCAAGGTGCTCCAAGGCACAAGGCCCAATCCTCACAATCTGACCCCGCCAGATTTCTTTGAAATAGAGCCGGAAGTCTTTTTAAGACTTTCTTTCGGATTGGAAAGTTGGCAGGAAGCCCTGCCAAAACTCAGGATTCCTCAGCTTTCCAGAGCGAGAGAGCTGGAGGCTTTCTTCCCCCTCCTCTCTATGGAGAAGTGAAAGTGCAAAGTTCCAAAGCCCCTGAGGACAGTTTCGATGACCCTGAAACCTGTGAAAATTCAGTTTATACCGACGACTATCAAACTGAAGACGCTTTCGCGCAAATTCCCGCTTCAAATGAATTTGTAGAGGAAGAGACTCAGGAAATCTCATCCATAGAGGAGGCGGACCCAAAGCCTAACAGGCCCCCGTATGAGGCTTTTCCGGCAATCCAGAAGCTCGAGACCTTCAGGCCAAAGCCGGAAAAAAGAAAAAAATCCGAGGAACGAAAAAGAGAGAAGGTGCGGGAAGGCGTTCACCGCCTAAAAGTCAGAGAAAAAAAGAAGAGTTTTAGAAAGCCTGTCTTTGCCGAGCTCTTCTCCTGTCCCGCCTTTAAAACTTTCTCTTCGGTAGTTAGGAAGTCATCGAGGCAGATAATAACTGTAGTCGTCGGAAGCGCCGTCCTTTCAGGGTGCCTCCTAATTCTTGGCTTTGTCAGCCTGCACGCCTAACCGATTGGACATAAATGATATCTGCAGAAGAAGTCACGCGCGAAGAATTTGACGAAATTGCCAGAAGATCTGAGATAACTCTTCCCATAGAGCAGAGCACTTACTGGGTGAAGTACCAGTCCCATATAGACGGCAGATCCCTATGGCGCCGATCGGAGGGCGGGGGAAACTTAGTGTTCAAAAACGACGATCGGGTCATGGCCATAGGCGTTTTTCTAGAATTTGAAACGCACGGTTACAGATTCATAGTCTGCCAGCACGGGCCCGTGTGGGCAGGAGAGTACTCCGTCCAAGACGAAGAAAACCTTGCAAAAGTGCTGGAAGGATTCACAAGGAATGTTGACAAGAATATCGTCTTTGCGCGAATCTCGCTTAGAGACGATATTCCGGAAAGCGCTCCAATTCTGTCTACCGTGACCTATGACTATACGGTCGTAGTGAGCCTTTCCAAAGATCCTGAAGAAATCCTTGCAGGAATGAAGCCGAGGGGCAGGAGGGACGTTCGAAAGTCTTTGAGGGAGTGCGGGGCCGAATGCGCCGACGAGACCAGGATGGCGTACGAAGACTTTTCACCCTACTACAAGGTCATGGTTGAAACCGCTAAAAGGGACGGATTTGTCCCAATGCCGTCTTCAAACTATGAGGAAATGCTCGCAATCTTGGGTTACGACCACTGCAGGCTCTTTGCCGCAAGGGAGAATGGGGAAGTCAAAGCCTGGTCGCTTGTCACCTTAAACTCCGGAACTGCCGTAAGGTACTACGCCGCCATGCAGAGCAGCGCTATGAAGATGCACGTGACCGACAAGCTCCTCTACACCGAGTGCTGCATTTTAGGCGCAGAAGGCATTGAAAAATATGACCTTATGGGAATTGGCAGCGACTTTTCCCCGACTCTCAAAGGGCTGAACGAATTTAAGACGAAATTCAGCAAGGATACAGAAAAGGTCTGCCCCAGCCGGGATCTCCCCATCCATAAAACTTTCTATAGCGCCCTAAAGGCGGCAAAGAAGCTGAAGAGCAGAATATAACTCTAGGGCTAGAGGCCGCAGACCTCTTTATTGTCTTTTAGCCCCTCTATACATACGTCCACCACCTCTTCCAGGGGCATGCCCAGCATCTGGCAGCCCTGAAGGATGTGATCCCGATCGATTTTGGCCGAGAAATGCTTATCTTTGAATTTCTTAATTACCGACCTTCTCGTGCAGTCGTCAATCGATTTGGAAGGGTATACGAGGCAAGTAGCGTTTATCAGCCCTGAAAGCTCGTCTACGGTGAAAAGCGCCTTCTCCATCAGGCTTTCAGGCTTTTCATCGGTCCTGTCTCCCCAAGCATGGCAGAGCATTGCGCGAATATAGAGGGGATCAATCCCCCTTTCCTCCATGATTTCTTTCGCCTTTAGGCAGTGTTGCTCCGGATACATCTCATAGTCGAGATCGTGGAGCATGCCGGCGATCTGCCAAGGCTCCTCTTCCTGCCCAAAATGCTTTGCCATAGCCTGCATACAGGCCTCAACTTGTCTGGCATGCTTTCTAAGCGGAGTTCCCTTAGTGTATTCGCACAAGAACTCCCACGCCTCAGGTTCAGTCAATTCAGACATAACCCCTCCAGGACTGAGAAGCTCTTTCGATAACTAGAGCGGACGACGGGAATCGAACCCGCCTCTGAAGCTTGGGAAGCTTCCATTCTACCAATGAACTACGTCCGCCGTTGTATATAAAACTTTGAGTAAACTATGAAGCCCCATCGTTTCGGAGACTGGGGTGGATAGTTACGCTAGAAATTCTAAAAAATTTTTACATATTATTCAAGACCTGAAACCCTATTCATTTCAAAAGCCGATTTCACCTTAACCCTCGCTTTCCCGTCCGGTCTGCCAAGGCTGGACTCGTAGTTTTCCAGCGCAAACCAGCCAGCCTTTTTACTAAAGCGGATCTTTCTGCTCTGCAAAAACTCTTCAGTGGAAGTAGAATCTACCTCTCCTTGCCCCTTTTGCCCCCAATCGGCAAGAATGCTCTCGACAGTTTCAGCCGCATCAGATTTGGTAGATCCTATCAAGCCTTCGCACCCTCTCTTGGCCCAGCCGGTCACATATGCCTTTTCAGACACCCTGCCTTTCTGGTTGGAGACAATTCCCCGATCCGAATCGAATGGCAGCCCTGGAAGCCTTTCGGCTTCCCATCCTATGGCGCTCACGCACAGGCCCGTTTCAAGAAAGAACTTTTCCTCGGTCCCAGATCCTCCGTTCCTTTGCGCCCAAAGCCCCTCGAGGCGCCCATTTGGGGCAAAAAGTGAAGAAACGGAGGATGCAAAATGCAGGTAGCACTTCTTTGGGGACGGGGCGGCATTCGAAGCCTCTTGAAGCTCCCTCCAGGCTGCCAGGACGGCGGGGGAAGAAGGGGCCGCCTCCGCCCCCATGAGGCGCCTTGAAAATTCATCTACAATCAGACGGCTGCAGGATTTGAGCTGGCGGATCTGCTGGACGGAAAACTTGTGGAATGCGGGGCCGCGGCGGACAAAAATGTGGACTTCCTTTACTGAGCTAGCTGCAAGCTCCCTCCAAATCTCCTGGGGCATGTCGGTTGAAGAAAGGGGGTAGGGATCTTGTAAAAGCACCCTTGCCACGTCCAACGCGGTATTTCCTCCCCCCACCACGGCCGCTGTAGGCGTGGCGAGAGAAGGTGCGCAAATCCCGGGGAAGGCGTTATACCATCCGGCTACCCTGCCCGCGCCGCACACTCCTTCGATCCCCTGCCCCAGCTCCCACTTTTTGTCCCTTCCGGCGCCCGTGGCGAAAATAACGGCGTCATAACGGCGGAGAAGATCTGTCAAAGACAAGTCCCTCCCGTAGCAGACGTTACAAAAGAGGCTTATCTTTTCAGAGGAAAGCGCCTTGTCCAAAGCTCTGGAAATGAGCTTTATGGCGGGGTGATCCGGAGCTACCCCGTAGCGCACGAGCCCATAGGGCGCAGGATTCTTCTCAAATACATCTATCTCAGCTTCTTTGCTTATCCCAAGCTCTTCGGCTTTTTGCGCGAGCTGTTTTAGAAGGATGTCGGAAGCGTAAATGCCGGCCGGGCCGGCCCCTATTACGGCCACCTTCCAAGGTCTGCCCCCTTTTGCCATATTCCTCCTGTAAAACAAAAATATGGGAAGAAGCGGCTCTTCCCATATTCACTTTACTTTGCTTCTAGAACAGGCCGAAAGGATCCAGAAGGCCGTAGCCTTGGCCGTTTTGTTGGGATGAAGAGGAAGAGGAAGTAGTGGAAAGCGTCTCTACCTCGTTTAAGGTGCAAGACAGGCTCAGCACCTTCCCGTCTCTTATTACCGTAAGTTTCACGGTTTGCCCCAGCGTGGCGGCTCTGACAAATCCCAGCAGGGAGTACATGCTGCTGACCGATTCCCCGTTATAGCCGATTATGACGTCTCCTGCCCTCAGCCCCGCACGAGAGCCGGGGCTGTTGGGATTGACAGAAACCACCTTCGCGCCGGCCCTGGTGACGTTTCCGGCCGTCCCTGTCCCAGTGCTCACGGTGATGCCTATTTCCACGTGGGTCGCATGCCCGTCTTTCAGGATCTCATTTGCGATCTGCTGGACGAGGTTGGAAGGGATGGCAAACCCTATTCCAATGGAGCCTGACTGCGAATCTTGGCTAGAAGTGGATGAGGAGGAAAGGGTGGCGATAGACGAGTTGATTCCGATGACGTCGCCGGCAGCGTCGAATGTTGGACCTCCCGAATTTCCAGGATTGATGGCGGCCGAAATCTGGATGGCATTAGTGACTATATTTTTCTCAGTGGCGTCCGAAACCTCCACCGGCCTGTTTAAGGCAGAGATGATTCCGGTGGTAGCAGTATTTTCATACCCTAGAGGGTTTCCTATAGACATTACCTTCTGCCCTACGGCCAGATCGCTGGAGTTTGCAAAGGTAACCGGCTGCAGGTCGGAAGGGGCGTTTTGAAGCTGGATGACGGCAAGATCCGTAGTGGGATCTGTTCCCAGGACCTTGGCTGAGTACATGTTGCCGTTGTAGAGGGTGACCTCGATAGACTGCGCATCCTCTATGACGTGGTCGTTTGTGACGATATCTCCGGACTTGTTGTAAATGATGCCTGAGCCTTTGGCGATCCCGTTGGAAAGCTGCACGGTGATGGCAACTACTGAGGAGGCGACATTCTTATTGACAGCTTGCCAGTTGGGGGCCTGTTCGCCTGTGACTTTCACAGTCCCCTCCCCACCGCTGGAAGACTGAAGAGATGAGATAGACGACTGCTCCGGAACGGCGATGACCCCTCCCCTTATGAGGCCCCATCCCACTAGGAGCACTATCACCGCCGTGATTACTGCGGTGACTATAGCTATGAACCACCCTTTATTTACGACAGATCCCCCTGACCTGTCTTGATGCCTGCGGGGAGGCCGGGGGCCTTCGGGAGGATTGGGGGCCCCGCCCGAGTACCAACCGTTTTGAGGAGGCTGCTGCCCATAAGAGGGAGAGTTGAAATACTGCCCTTCTTGGTCATACCCACTGCCTTGAGGCATCTGGGTCAAAGGTTCGGTGGCTGGAGGATAGTACGGAGCCTGGCCTCCGTTCTGCTGACCGTTCCACCCCGTTTGTTCTGTCTGCGGGTTTGGAATGTGCGGCGCGGGAGGGTTTGAATTTGCGCCGGAATCGCTGTGGGGTTCCCCTTCTTCGGTATCCCCATCCTCTCTTTGAGCCATTTGTGCCCTTTCTCTAAGCGGCAAAATTTTTTGCAATAAACATTTTTACTTTGTTTTCTAAAAAATAAATTATGGGACAAATTTTAGAAAGCACTTAGAAAACTTTCAGAAATATCTCAAACTGATAAAACGGAGGGCGGATTAATAGAATTAATGAATATGAGCAAGCCTTTTTATTTCACAATCTCACAGAAATTGCCCCCGTCCCCAGATGGCCTGGGTAAGGGGGGAGAGAGGCACGGGCGGAGCGGAAAAATCCACACCCCCCACGGCGACATCCTCACCCCTGCATTTATCCCCGTAGCCACGCAGGCCACCATAAAGGGGGTGCTCCCGGAAAAAATGGAAGAGTTGGGAGCGCAGGTACTGCTCTCCAACGCCTTTCATCTCCATGAGAGGCCCGGGGAGGACGTAATAGATGCGATAGGGGGGCTGGGCAAGTTTATGAACTGGAATCACCCCACCTACACCGATTCTGGGGGATTTCAGGTTCTCTCGCTTGGGGCCGGATTCAAAAAGGTGCTCGCCATGGACACTTCCGGGCTCTCCAAAGAAGACATAGTGGCCGACAATAAGGAGAGGCGCGCCTTCGTGGACGAAGACGGGGTCGATTTCAAGTCTCCCTTAAATGGGGCCAAAGAGAGGTTCTCTGCCGAGATTTCCATCGGAATTCAGCATAAGATAGGGGCCGACGTCATTTTCACCTTTGACGAGCTGACTACGCTGGTAGATCCCAGATCCTACCAGGAAGAATCTCTGGAAAGGACCTTCAGATGGGCCAAAAGGTGCGTGGCTGAACACGAAAGGCTGACGGAGGCCAGGGCGGACAAGCCCTATCAGGCGCTTTTCGGAGTCCTGCAGGGCGCCAACTATGAAGACCTCAGGCGCAAGGCTGCCAGACAGATTTCCAGCCTCAACGTCGACGGCTTCGGCATCGGGGGGGCTTTGGAGAAAAAGATACTCGGGCAAATCTGCGCCTGGATCACAGACGAGCTGCCCGAAGACAAGCCGCGGCACGTTTTGGGCATTGCAGCCGTAGACGATATATTTGCAGGCGTCGAAAACGGAGGGGACACTTTCGACTGCGTGCTCCCTGCCCGGTGCGGGCGCAACGGAGCCATCTACACCCACCAGGGCCGCTACAACGTCACGAGGGCAGCTTTTCTGTCAGATTCTAGTCCTCTGGAGGAAGGGTGCAGGTGCTACACCTGCACCCACTACTCCAGGGCGTACGTCCGCCACCTTCTGAGGTGCAAGGAAATGAACGGAAGCACCCTGGCCACCATCCACAACGAATACTTCTTCGTGCACCTTCTAGACGAGATAAGAAGCTCGATAGAGGGCGGGTACTTCGACGAATTTAAAGAGTATACGCTCAGGCGCTTCTACGGCCTATAGCTTTTCTTTCTCAGGGGAGGGGGCCATTTTCGCCATGGCCGCCCTGAGGGAAGAGTTTACGTTTTCTTTCAGCTGTCCGGCCTTGGCCGCGCTTTTGGCGGCCCAGGAGGCGTAGTCGTCCAGATCCTTGTCCTCTGCCTTTGACTTTTCTTGCGCCGCCTCGGAGCCGGACTTTTTACTGTTTGATAGCTCCTCTTGGAGCTGAGAATAATCTGTGTCGGTTGTGAGATACTTTAGTTTCCGAGCGGCACGTGTCTGTTTTGCCTTCTGACGTCCGCGGCCCATCTGACCTCCCTCGTCAGCGTTAGGCAAGCTCAAAGCTTTACAGGCCTGCCTACACTATATCTAGATCATCACTCTAAAGGGTAGCATAAATCCTTCAAGGCATTACAAACTTTTACGATAAGAGAAACGCCCGGATTATTATTTTAAGGTAACTAGAAATTGGAGGATGAATGGACGAAGAGGGCAGGGAAGAAGAAGCCAGCGCCACCTTTCTGGCCGCAAAGGAAAGGAGCGCGAAGACGGAGGAGAAGATAGACAAATCTCCCTCCTCTTTCAAGATGATCACGGGGGACCGCCCCACAGGGCGCCTTCACCTGGGACACTTTTTCGGCTCTTTGAAAACGAGGGTGGAGCTGCAAAACAAGGGCCTGAAATGCGCCATCGTGATAGCCGACTACCAGGTGATAACCGATCGCGACACTACTGCTCATATAGAGGACAACGTGCTTGAGATGGTGATAGACTACATGGCCTGCGGGATAGACCCGGAAAAGACCATGATTTTCACCCACTCCTACATCCCCTCCCTAAACCAGCTCATGCTTCCGTTCATGAGCCTGGTCAGCGAGGCGGAGCTCGCCCGCAACCCCACCGTGCACGCCGAAATGCTGGCTTCCAACCATTCCCTTACGGCGCTGCTACTGACCTATCCTGTCCACCAGAGCTGCGACATACTCTTCTACTCTGCAGATGGCATCCCCACAGTGGTCCCGGTAGGAAAAGACAACCTCCCCCACATCCAAATCGCTAGGACTATAGCCAAAAGGTTCAATTCGAGATTCTCTTCAGACAGGCCTACTTTCTCAGCCCCTGTGGCATTGCTGTCTGAGGCTCCGGAAATTCCAGGCCTGGACGGAAGAAAAATGAGCAAAAGCTACAAGAACTCGATAATGCTGTGCGCCACGGAAGAAGAGACGAAGGATCTCATAAAAAAGTCTCCTTCGGACTCTGAGCGCAAGATCACTTTCGATCCTGTTCTGCGCCCGCAGATCTCGGCACTTTTGACAACGGCCGCCCTGACTACCGGCAGAAGTGAAAAAGAGATTGCAGAAGATATCGGCGAAGGCGGAGCCGGAGCCCTTAAGAGCTTCGTTTCGGAGAGCGTGAACGAGTTTCTGGCCCCCATCAGGGAAAAGAGAAGGGAGCTTGAGAAAGACAAAGAGGGAGTGAGGGAGATTTTGCGGGCTGGAAATGAAAAAGCGGAAAAGATAGCCGCCCGTACCCTGCAAAAAGTCAGGGAGGCTATGGAGATGGTTTACTACTGAGGAGGAAGATGGTCCCTAAAAGGAGATCTTTGCGAGGGAAAGGTCCCACGCCAAAGTCGGAAGATCGCACCTGGCACAAGGCCTACAAAGAAAAGCTGCAAAGGGAAAAGAGGATGGCGGCTAACCCCTACTTGGCTGCAAAACGACGCGGAGATGAGAGGCGCAAAAGCGCAGAAGAAATTATAATCGGCCGCAATGCCTGCCTTGAGGCACTGCGGACCCCCATGGCGGTAAAAAGGCTCTTTTTGGCCAGGGGCCTTGAAAAGGACGACAGAATAGATGAAATCTTAGCCCTGGCCTCGAAAAAGGGCATCCCGATAATGGAAAGGGATCGGGGAGAAATTGAAAGCATGGCCAGAAACAAGGCGCACCAAGGGGTGCTCTTGGAAGCCAAAAGCTACGAATACAAAGACTTAGGAGAGGTGATAGAAAACTGCGCTTCCCCCCTCCCCCTGTTTGTCGCCGCCGACAACCTCACCGACCCCCAAAACCTCGGGGCGATCATCAGGTCCGCCGCGGCCTTCGGGGCCGACGGAGTAATAATTCCACACCGCAGGAATGCGGGGGTGAACGCCGCCTGCTGGAAGGCGAGCGCAGGGGCATGCGCCTTTGTGAACGTGATCAGGGTGGAAAACTTAAACTTCGCCCTAGAAAAGCTCAAAGCCAGAGGGTACTGCGTAATTGGCCTCGACGGAGAAGGAGAAAAAGAGGTCGGAAAGACCGGATTTGAGCTGGACCCCCTGGTAATTGTGGCAGGATGCGAAGGAAAGGGGATAAGTCGCCTGACCCGCACCAAGTGCGATTTGGAGGCAAAAATCCCGATAGAGGACAAAATGGAGTCCCTCAACGTCTCCGTGGCTACGGCCATAGCCCTATTTGCCACGGTGGAAGCTAGGAAAGCCTCTTCCCCTCAAGGTCAAAATATCTGAGGCTTTCTGAGGGGAGGGATATTTTCAACTTCTCCCCAATGGGGGCGGAAATTTTTGATGATACAAACACTTCGCTCTCCCCGCCTTCCAAAGATCCGCGAATCCAAAATTCCTTCCCCATATTTTCGCATCCCAAAACTTCGATTTCCGGCCCTTCTTCGCCTATCTTGGCGTCTTCTGGGCGAAAGCCTGCAATGAGCTTTCCGGAAAATAGCGGGGAGGGGTACAGAAAGCCCCCCAGAAGGATCCTCGACCCTTCGGCTTCGGTTTCCACGAGGTTCATAGGGGGCTGCCCTAAAAAGGACGCCACAAAGGTATTTGCGGGATTCTTGTAAACTTCTTCGGGGCTTCCAAGTTGCTCAATTTTTCCATCCCTCATCACTGCGAGCTTGTCAGACATGGTGAGGGCCTCGATCTGGTCGTGAGTGACATAGATCGCGGTAGTTTCCATCTTCTTTTGCAGCTCCCTTATTTCCCTTCTCATCTGGAATCGAAGGTTGCTGTCAAGAGACGAGAGGGGCTCATCCATTAAAAATAGCCTGGGATGGCGCACCACCGCCCTCGCTATCGCCACCCTCTGCCTCTGCCCCCCAGAAAGCTCATGGGGGAATCTTGCCAAAAGGCCCTCTATCCCGCACATCTTCGCCGCCTCCATCACCTTTCTTTGCACTTCCCTCTCTTTGGCGATCTTCAAGGCGAGGGCGATATTCCCGCCCACGTCCAGATGGGGATAGAGGCAAGGGGATTGGAAGACTATCGACACATCCCTCCTTTGGGTAGGGACGGATGTGAAGTCCTGCCCGTCAAAATACACCTTGCCCTTTTCTGGCCTTTCTAGGCCGCACGTGAGGCGAAGAAGAGTGGATTTGCCGCAGCCCGAAGAGCCGACGACGGCTAAAAACTCCCCTTCTTCGACTTGCAGGGAAAGATCCTTTATTGTCCAAGGAGACTTCTTCGAGTACCTAAAACTCACGTCTTCATAACGGACAGAGGCCATGTCACCTCTTTTTCAGCTTAAGCGGCGAAAATACTGTATTTTTTTATAGTAGTCAGAGGCTGTGACGCAGGAGGGGGCGAAATGCTGTTTGGAGGAGGGCCCGGCGGTTACAAGATCCTTTCTAAGCTCGGATCCGGGTCCGCAGGTAGCGTTTACAAGGCCCAAAAGAAGGGCAAAATCGTGGCCCTAAAGATTCCTAGGATCTTAGGGCCGACAGATCTCAAGCGCCTGGAGAGGGAGGCGGCCGCCCTTTCCAACATCTCCAACCCAAATGTGGCGAAAATAGAAGAAGCGGATCTAGAAGGCCCTGTCCCGTTTATAGCTACCAAATTTATAGATGGCCAAAACCTCGCCGAAGATGTGAAAGACAACGGCATTTACGAAGGAAGGTACCTCGCCCTCTTGGCCGACAAGCTCGCCTTTGCCCTGCACGACATTCACGCCGCCAATATTATCCACAGGGATATAAAGCCGGAAAACGTGATAATAGCCGACTGGGGGCCGGTGCTGGTGGATTTCGGCATAGCCATGAATCCCGAGGAGACCCACCTTACGCGCACCGGCCTTGTCATGGGGACCCCAGGCTACATAGCGCCCGAACTTTTGGAAGGCGCAAGGGAGGGGGCGGAAAGCGACTGGTGGTCCCTATGCGCCGTCCTGGCCTTTGCAGCACTCGGACGCTCCCCCTTCGCAGGGGAGGGTACGGGGAACATACTGGAGCGAGAGGAAAAGGGGGAAACTGATTTTTCAGGACTTTCCCCCTCCCTGGCTCCGCTTTTTTCAAGTTCTTTGGATCCGGATCCTTCCAGGCGCCTCCCTGTTAAGGATCTGATAGGCGCTATATGGCAAAATGTTTGAACGCCGCCGGAAAAAGGAGGAGCAATTTTTAACCCGCGACTGAACTGGCGCAAAGACGAGCGCAAAGAGAGCCTCCCTGGAAATGACGAGGATGTGGATCTGTCCTCTTTCGAAGAGCCCCAGGAGGAGGAAGAGGAAGAAGAGGGGCCATGGAAACCGAGCTGCGAACCCGACGCCCAAACGACCCTCATCCCGCTGCCCCGGGCCGTGCAGGGAAAGTCTTCCCCCAAAAACCCTTTGAAGGGATCTCTTTCTCCGGATCCTTCCCTGCCTCACTTTGCTTCCTCCGCTTCGCCCAACTACTTTTCCCCTAAAATCCGAGAGGAGCGGAAGTTTGATGAGGAAAAGCCAAAAATGTACGGAAAGCTCCTCTCTGTGCTCCTGCTCATTCCTATTTTCTTTCTCTCCAATGCCGTCCCGATGGAAGGGATGATAACTTCCGTAATCCTGTACGGGGCCTTTTACCTGTACGGCTACATCGTGGATGTGCAAGAGCTGCGCCGAAGGCGGGGGAAGAGGGCGTTGAACTGGTTTGAGGTGTCGCTGCGATCCGTCTGGTGGGTGGTGAAGATATTTGTGCGCCTCATCCCCATAATCGCCGTGTGGTTCTCGGGCCTCATCCTTTTAAACTGGCTTCTGGGCTTCCACTACCCCTCCGTCGAAGCAGACTTTTTCAACCTCGGATGGAGAATGAAATTTGTAAACTTCCCGCCGCATTCATGGGGAGGCCTCGTTTTAGGGCTCTGGGCGCTTCTTTGCTGGCTGGCCCTAATCTTTTCACGCTTCGGCACTAAAAGCGCCAATTTGGGGCTAAATTGCGCCTACAGATCGATTTACAGGGGAATACGGCATCTCAAAGACGAAGAAAGCTCGGGGCCGGTGAATAGGGATGCGTACCTGCATCCCGGTTCAGCCAGATGTGGAATAATTTTGCTTATACTCCTGTTCGCCTTCACTTTGGCAAGTTTGACAGTCTACCTTGCGCTGGGGGCGTTGGACTGGGGTCCGGTGTTTATTGCCCACGTGTAGAAGAAAAAGAGGACATAAGGACTTTTAATGGCAAAAAAGAAGGCAGCGGCCGACGAGAAAAAAGAGCTGCAGCTAAAGCAGGATAGAAAGCGGCAGACGATACTCGGAGTCATAGTAGTTGCGGTCCTGGTCGCGGTGCTGTGCGTGGTGGGATACTTCATATGGAAGGCCAACCGGACTTCCTCTTCTCAAAGTTCCACCTCTACCTCCCAGCAGGAAAGAAAGGAAGCTGAAGCCGAACTCGCATCCGTCAAGGTTAAGCCTTCTGCAGCCCTGTCAAACGGAGGATTTTTAATTTCTAAAAACGGCATAAACAAGCCAGTCTCCGGCGTGCCCACGATCAGCATCTATATGGACTTTATCTGCCCGGCATGCGGAGAAGTCGACAGGGACATCGACGACACCCTCATCCAAATGGTCAATGCCGGCCAAGCGAATGTGGAAATCCATCCCGAAGCTTTCTTAAATGACGAATCCACAGACGAGTATTCCAGCCGGGCCGCCGGGGCCGCAGTGTACGTGGCGCAGTACGAACCCGACAAGCTTCTGGATGTGGTCAAGGCCTTCTTCGCATCCGACTACCAGCCCCAGGAGTCTCAAAACTACAAGCCGGTGTCCAACGCCCAGATTGCCGCCCAGCTGGAAAAGGCGGGGGTAAGTACTCAAGTTGCCCAAGACGCCGTGAAAGGCACCTATGTTCCCTGGGTAAATGCCCAGACCAGCTTAGCCTCCACCGACACCTCCCTCCAACACCCCTCAGGGCAGATGAAAGGGGAGATTACGACTCCAACCTTCATAATCAATGGACATTACTGGCTGTTTGATGTGGCTTGGAGCCAGACGGGGAGCCCATTGACGTCACTATTGAAGGCCGTGGGCCTGACGCAGGCTGAAGTCGGAACGTCTGTAAAACCGAAGCTGGGTTCAAAAGGGGAGCCCCTCTTCCCAACCTCATCTTCCACTTCTTCCTCTTCAAACTGACCTAGCCCTGAAAAAGAGGGAATGAAAAAGGCGGGAGCAAAAGCTCCCGCCTTTTTCATATCATCCCCTCTAACCTATGGCGTTGAGGGCGTTTGCAAAGGCCTCGTCCTTCCTTAGATCCAAGTGCGGCAGGCCGTAGAACCTGTAGCGAATCCAGTCTATGGAGCGGTACAAAATGGCCCTGTTGCTGTTGAGGCTCTCTCCTAGCACCCTTATGACGAGGGCGGGACCCTCGAGGAGGGAAATGCCGGTTATAGCTCCCGGGAAAGATATGTTGTTAAAGTCCTGCAGCTCCTCTACGAGCTTTGCATCCACCCTTTCATCCACCACTACAAGCGAGCTGTAGTTCTTATAGCCCTCAAAAAGGCCCAGCTCTGCCATTTGGAAAGCGTGCGGATCCAAAATGAGGTTGTCATTGAAAATCAGCTGCCCGTCATAGGTAATCTTGGAAATCATGTGGGCATAGCGGTACTGGAAATCCTTGTGGTTCATAGACCACCCGGCCGTGATGCCGTCGGTGTAAAGGAGGCTCGCCCCCTTCGCCACGTCAATCTGCGTCACCTGCTTGTACTTGGAGTTTCCATAGGGGATGACGTCGTCGGGGAGGTATTCGAGCACCGCGTCCTTATCGACCCTGACTTTCACATCCTGGACGGTCGTCTTCCCATCGTTGCACTTGTAAACGTAGGTAGGAGCTTGGCTGGCCACTATCGCGTGCGTCTTCTGGTTAGAGGTGATAAAGGTCTTGTAATGCTCGCCTTCGACGAGGCCCCCGCCCATGGTGATGAGGAAGAACGCGAGCGTATCCTCATTGTTCAAGTGCAGGGGCGCACTGATCTTAGACTGCCCCCCGGTTACGCGCTTGGACGCTACAGTCCTCCCGCTCCGATAAGTAAATTCGATCTCGGTGTATCCATCACACGGGTATGTGTAGGTCTTCAAAGTCTCCTGCCTCCCATTTGACGCGCTTTTGCCCCTCAGTCCTCAGTCAGGAGGCACTCTCTTTTGATCCAGTTGACGACCTTGTCCACGCCTTCGCCGGTCATGAGGTTGGTGAAGAAGAAGCTGCCGGGCTTACGGAACTTCTCGGTGTCCTGCTCCATCCTCTTGAGATCAGCTCCGACATAGGGGGCGAGATCAGTCTTGTTGATTATGAACAGATCGCTCTTTATCATGCCTTGACCGGCCTTGCGAGGTATCTTTTCCCCTTCGGGAACCCCGATTATGTAAATGGAAAAATCTACCAGCTCAGGGCTGAAAGTGGCCGCAAGGTTGTCGCCGCCGCTCTCCACAAAGACCAAATCCAGATCGGGATACCTCTTCTCGAGCTCCTCTATCCCGGCCTCGTTCATAGACACGTCCTCGCGGATGGCGGTGTGGGGGCATCCCCCCGTTTCAATCCCGATAATGCGGTCGTCTTCGAGCACGGAGTTCTGGCGCATGTACTCGGCGTCGATCTTGGTGTAGATGTCGTTGGTGATGACCCCTATGGAGTAGTCCTTGGCCATGACGGCGCAAAGATCTTCCAGGAGCTTGGTCTTTCCGGATCCGACGGGGCCTCCGACCCCAATTATCACAGGCTTGCCGTTAGACATAACCCCTCCTAAAACTAAGACATAAACAAACGGAACACGGTGGTCTCATGCCGGATCTGGGCGAGCTCCACCCCGGGCACGGACGCCCCCAGGTAAGACTCGTCAAGCCCCTCTATAGCCGAAGAAAGCTTGATGATGTCTCCAAAGATTGTGTGCAGGATGTCCTGGCCCGCCTTCTGGCCCAAAGGAATAGCCCTGACCGCGTTCTGAACCATAGTAGTGACGATGCTGTAGGAGTAGTAGCACACGCTCTGGCGGAAATCCGCCCCCTGCATGTGCATAAAGAGGGCGAAGGCTATGGCCTGGTTTCCGAAGGCCTTGCCCTCTTTAATCCTTATGCGGTATTCCCGCAAAATTTCCACTTCCTTGGCATCCATATAACCGTAAAGCCGGATGAGCAGGTCTATCATCTGGACCGCTATCAGGCTCGCGCCCTTTCTGGTCTCAAGAGCCGCGGCGGACAGGGTCAAAATCCTGTCTATCTGCCAGATTTTGTCGTAGTCCCCCTTGTCTAGGGCCTCCATAGTCAGCTTTACAGCCAAACCCTCTCCCCACTTGAATTGAGTCTCTAGGTAAACCGAGAGCCACTTTTCAAATGAGGGGGCATCGTGGACCACCCCATCTCTGAGGTAAGTCTCCATGCCGTAGGAGTGGTTAAAAGTCCCGATGGGAAAAGTAGAATCGCATACCTGGAAAATTTCCAGGTTCTTCTCTATCTCCCCGTATTCTTCTTCTTTGGCTGTGCGCCCTTCCTTGCTGCTCATTAAGACCGCCTTTTAGAAATCAGTACCTCAGATCCACGTGCTCCAACGGCTCAGAGAGGGTGATCTCTTCCAAGTCATAAGGAATGTGGTTGTGATCGAGGATCTTTTCCACCACCGGATCCCTTTCGAGGATGATGGTGCCGTTCTCAATCTTCACCGGCTTGTGAGTGTTGCCCAGAAGATGGGCTATGACTCCCATTTGGTCAATATCTTTAGGCTTGATGACGATCATCTCCTGGGACTGAGTGTGTATGACGACCAGGGTCTCCCCTTCGTCATCGTCCATCTTTTTGCAGATGATGTCCCCGCTCTTGAGGGGAAGGTTTTTCCTGTCCAGCCTCATGCGGTATTCGTGGCCGTGATCGGAAGTGACCCGGTGGATTGGCTTTGCCAAATCCTCGTTGTCCATGTAAACGGTCTCTATATGATATTTCCCGGCATCCGGATAGGTGTCGACATTGCCTATTATCTCTTCAATAATGTCGTCCATGCTGCCTTCTTATAAAAAAAGGAACTTAGTGGGTGCAGTCCTTTTGACGGGGCTGCATCCTTCTCATTCTATCTGTACGAAATCGAGGGAATTAGTACAGGTAGTAGCGCTGCGCGAGCGGGATGTCGTCCACAGGATCGCAGCTAATGACCTCTCCGTCGATGGTGACGGTGAACTTCTGAGGATCGATAGCGATGGTGGAGGGCGTGTAGGTGTTGAAGATCATGTCGTCCTTCATCAGGTTGCGGGTGCGGTGGACAGGAAGCACGAGGCGCTCGAGGCCGAGCTCTTCCTTGATTCCGTGCTCGTAAGCGTAGGTTGACACGAAGGTCTTGTGGTTCTCGCTGAGGGCCTTGCCCTTGGCGCCCCACATTTCAACCATCCTGACGGGTTCCGGAGTCGGCAGGGAGGAGCCGGCATCGCCCATCTTGGCGTAGGTCACAAAGCCGTTCTGGAAGATGGCATAGGGCTTTGCGCCGAAGAAGGCGGGATCCCAAACCACGAGGTCGGCGTACTTGCCAACTTCGACAGAGCCGATGTAGTCGGAGACGCCGTTGGTGATGGCGGGGTTGATGGTGTACTTGGCGACGTAGCGCTTAATGCGGTTGTTGTCGTCGTACTCGCTGTCGCCCTCGAGGGGTCCTCTCTGGAGCTTCATCTTGTCGGCGAGCTGCCAAGTACGCATGCCCACTTCGCCGATGCGTCCCATGGCCATAGCGTCGGAAGTCATCATGGCGATAGCGCCCATGTCCTGGAGGATGTCCTCGGCGGCGATGGTCTGCTTGCGGACGCGGGACTCGGCGAAGGCCACATCCTCGGGAAGAGCGGGGTTGAGGGAGTGGCAGACCATGGTCATGTCGAAGAGCTCGTCAACGGTGTTCTTGCAGTAAGGATCGGTCGGGTTGGTGGAGGAGGTCAGGAAGTTCTTCTGTCCGCAGACCACCATGATGTCGGGGGCGTGGCCGCCGCCGCAGCCCTCGGTGTGGTAGGAGTGAATGGTGCGGCCCTTGATGGCGTTCAGGGTGTTATTCACGTAGCCGCCCTCGTTGAGGGAGTCGGTGTGAACGGCGAGCTGGACGTCATTCTTGTCGGCAGCGCAAAGCCCGTTGTTAATGCAGGAAGCGGTGGCACCCCAGTCCTCGTGGACCTTGATGCCCATCGCGCCTGCGCGGATCTGCTCGCCCA
>JAGBRC010000023.1 GCA_017632535.1 Aeriscardovia sp.
AATTCCGAAGCAGACCAGGATGCAAACGATGTCGAGGAGCCAGTCGAGGATGTAGGATCCCGTCACCTTGTACATCAGGTACTGCAGGGTCTGGAATAGTCCGGAGTTCAAAGAGAGGTTCTCTTCAGGAATTGCGCTGGCGACGGCTATGCCGCCCAGAGAGTCGAAGACTATGGCTATTACCACCAAGATGAACATGGCGGCAGGGTAGTTTCTTTCGGGCTTCTGGAGCTCGTCTATGTGGGAGCCGGAAGCCTCAACGCCCGTGTAAGCCAGAATGAAGGTCGCGAAAATCGTGAGGTTTCCGACGTTTGCAAAGCTCGGGAAGAACTCGCTCGCCCCGAACTTGATCTGAACGGGGTGACCCTGGGCCAGGTAGATTATGGCGAAGATGAAGAGGATGATAGCCGAAACGAGGATGCCGACTATAAATCCGATCTTTGCGATAGTGGTGGTGTACTTGGTGCCTCCCAGCTGCAGGAGGGTGACTATGCCGAAGATGACCAAAACGGCTATGAACTTGATCCACGCCGTGTTGTTGAGCGCCTGCCAGTTAAAGATCTGAGAAAGCAGGCCGATGATCACGTAGCACATGGTCACGTAGCCTACGGTGATTTGGAACCACTGGAAGAAGAGTGCCATAAAGCCCAGGCGATCGGAGTGGAGGGCGTTGCCCACCCATCCGAAGACGCCTCCAGTGCTCCAACCGTCAACAGATGCCATCTCTGCTGCCATGAATGCCATGGGCAGGAACCAGAAGATGCCGCCCAAAAGGGCGAAGAAGATGCATGCGAAGCCCGAAGTGCCGAAGCTCGGGTATTCGTATACTGCCATGACCATGGATGCCGTCATAGCGAAGAACCCGAACAGCGTCAGGTTTCGCTTGATCCCGGTCGAGTTGCTCTCGGCCATTTTGGTCTTTCCTTTCTAATTGACTGCCGACTTAACCTTAGCCTCTTGCTCTTTCTCTACCAGCTTGTAGTGAATGAGCCTCAGTTGGTCGGCAGGGATTCCTTTCACATACTGCTTGTGGAAAGCGGTGATGATGACGGGAATGATGATGGAAATTATGAAACAAATTATCAGCAGGACCAGAAATATCGTGGTCTGGTTCCCGCTCAGTGCTGTGGAGGGGGTAAAGGACATGCAGAAGGCGAAGAGGGACGTAAGGGTCCCGCATACCGCCACTATCGTCTTTACCACAATTCCGCCCGGTACGTTATAAGAACGCTTTAGATTCTTTCCCGCAAAGATCAATTTGAAGTAGGAGACGTACATGAGCAGGTAGCACACAAGGTAGATGAGCGTCGTCAAAGTGGTGGCCACTAGGAACGACACATTTCCGCCGCTGCCGCCGAAAGTCAGGATCGCATCCCACATTATGAAAACAACAAATTGAATTATCAGCATGTTGACAGGCACGCCGTGTTTGTTGGTTTTGGCTATCCACTGGGGCATCATGCCGTATTCGGCGCTGTCCCTCATTCCGGTGGAGGGCCCTACCACCCACGATCCGATCTCAGCTACTACGCCTACGACTATCAGCACGCTCATTATGTCAATGAACCAGGTGAGGGTCGGAGAGAAGTGGTACATGAGAAACTGAAGCGTTTGAAATATTCCGGAGTTCAAAGAGAGCTGCTGCTGAGGAATGACGCAGGCCACGGCCAGGCCGCCCAGCGCGTCCAGAATAATGGCGAGGATGACGATGATGAGCATTACCAAAGGATAATTCCTATTGGGATTGTCGAGTTCATCTATGTGGGATCCAGAAGCCTCCACGCCTTCAAACGCCAAAATGAAAGTGGCAAAAATTGTAAGAGTGCCTACATTAGAAAAATTGGGAAAGAATTGGCTCGCCCCGAACTTTATTTGGACGGGGTTGCCTTGGGCCAGATAAGTTATAGCCACGATGAAGAAGATGATTGAAGTCAGCAAGATTCCAATCAAAAATCCCCATTTAGCTATATTTGCAGTGTATTTGGTTCCTCCCAGCTGGCATAGGTTGATGAGGAGGAAGAGGAGGATGACGAAGAGGAACTTAACCCAGGGCACGCTGTTCATTTCCGACCATCCGAAGATGTCGGCGAGCATGCCGATGACAAAGTAGCACATCGTCACAAATCCGACGGTGATTTGGAACCACTGGAAGAACAGCGCCATAAATCCGAGCTTGTCGGAGTGGAGGGCGTTGCCTACCCATCCAAACACCCCTCCCTCGCTCCAGCCGTCGACCGATGCCAGCTCGGCTGACACAAGGGCTGTGGGAAGGAACCAGAAGATGCCGCCCAAAAGGACGAAGAAAACCACCGCAAACTGGCTAGTAGCGAAGCTTGGGTATTCATACATGGCCATGACCATGGATGCCGTCATAGCGAAGAACCCAAAGAAAGTCAGGTTCCGCTTAACTCCGGCCGAGTTGCTCCCAGACATTTTAATCTACTCGCTTCCTTACTGCATAACTCTCCAGCTGCCTTTCCCTAAAGAGGCGGAGGCCCCAGCTTTCAGGATCGAACCTGAAAAGTTGGGGCCATTAAAAGAATTGGGGGGAAGAAGACAGGAGGGGAAGCTTGACAGAAGAAATAGTTAGATTCCCGCAAATGGCAGGTGCAAAAGCCAGGCCCGTGCTGCAAAGCCCGATCTTTGGGCGTCGAATGGATGCATCAGTCCTTACCACAATCTCCTCCACCACTATGTAGGAACCTTAATCTTTGTGCAGCTATTGCGTGCACTTAAGGATGTAGCAGGCCAGATCACTATCATGGTCAGCCCAGTGGCGGGAAGCAGACTTACCGCCCGCCGAGGTCCAGGTTGCATCCCAAATAAATTATATGTAGGTTGAGGCTTCTTGGTGCGCATCCAAATATTGTTGAAATTTATCCCTTTGCCAGGGATTTATTAAAAGTTTTAAAAAAATCCCCCGGACTGAAAATCCGGGAGATTTTAAGTCAAAAAGCTAAAAGGCTTATGCCTTTCTTGAATTTCACTGAACCTGGGCAGGCTGGGGAGCCGCATTCTGAGCGGCCTGCTGCCTTACCAGTTTGTAGTGCATTATCTTGAGCTCGCCTTCGGGAACGTGCTTTACGTAGAGCTTCTGGAAAGCCGAAATAATGAGAGGGATGACGACTGCTATGCAGAAGCAGACGACTAGAAGGACGATGAACGTCACAGTCTGGCTGCTTGTAAGCGCCGTGGAGGGGGTGAAGGACATGCAGAAGGCGAAGACGGAGGTGCAAATTCCGCAGATTGCCACTATGAACTTCACAACTATTCCGCCAGGGATGCTGTAGGTGCGCTTCAGGTTCTTTTCCGTAAATATCAGCTTGAAGTAGCCCACGTACATCATCACGTAGCACACAAGGTAGATGAGGGTGGTGAGGGTGGTTGCCACCAGGAAGGAGACGTTTCCGCCGTTTCCGCCGAAGGTCAAGATTGCGTCCCACATGATGAAGACTATGAGCTGGACCAAGAGCATGTTGATCGGTACATCGTGCTTATTGGTCTTGGTAATCCACTGAGGCATCATGCCGTACTGAGCAGAGGTCCTCATGCCGGTGGAAGGCCCGACGATCCAAGAGCCGATCTCAGCTACGACACCCAGCACGATGAGAAGGCTGACGATGTCGATGGCGCCGGTGGCGTAGGGGGAGAAGTGGAAGAAGAGGACCGAGAGGGTCTGGAAGATGCCGGAGTTCAAAGAGAGCTGCTGCTGAGGAATGACGCAGGCCACGGCCAGGCCGCCGAAAGCGTCCAGAATAATGGCGAGGGTGACGATGATGAACATCGTCAAGGGGTAGTTCCTTCCGGGGTTCTCGAGCTCGTTAATGTGAGAGCCGGAGGCCTCGACGCCTGCGAAGGCGAGGATGAAGGTTGCAAATATGGTCAGGTTTCCGACGTTTGCAAAGCTTGGGAAGAACTGATGGGCTCCAAATGTGATCTGCACGGGGTTGCCCTGAGCCAAGTAAACGATGGCGCAGATGAAGAAGATGATGGAGGTGAGAAGAATGCCGAGCAGGAAGCCCCATTTTGCGATGACGGCTGTATACTTGGTGCCTCCCAGCTGCAGGAGGTTGATGATGATGAACAGAACCAGGCAAGCGAGGAACTTAAGCCAAGGAAGGTTGTTGAGGGCCTGCCAGTTCAAGATATCTGCGAGCATACCGATCACGAAGTAGGACATCGTGACGAGGCCTACTGTGATCTGGAACCACTGGAAGAAGAGGGCCATAAAGCCCACTTTGTCGCTGTGGAGGGAGTTGCCCACCCATCCGAAGACGCCGCCTTCGCTCCAGCCCTCGACCGACGCCATTTCTGCAGAAATCAAGGCTGTGGGGAGGAACCAGAAGATGCCACCCAAAAGGACGAAGAACACTACGGCGAATTGGCTTGTAGCAAAGCTCGGGTACTCGTACATTGCCATGACCATGGAAGCTGTCATGGAGAAGAACCCGAACATAGTTAGTTTTTTAACTTGTTGCTTTGTTGTCTCCACCTTTTACTCCTTTAGTGATAACAAAAGAAAAAAGGATTCATAACATGACTATAAAAATCGCGACATGACTGCAGTAAATAGAGAATAGGCAATCGTGCGTGCCAAGTAGTCAAACTATCCCATTTTAGCGCAATTTGAGATTGAAACGCGCTTAGGAGTACGAATTTTAAGGAAATTAGAAGACTTGGACTGAATTATATTCGAACCCGCCAGTAGGAAGCTGCGATATCCAAACCACCAGATTCTGGGTATCTGTGACTTTGCTCAGAGCTGCCTTGGTCGCAGTTCCAGAGGCGAAAGAGAAGCTGGCCAGGCTCTGGCCGTTCTGAGGATCGCTTTCAGTAGAATTGGCGTAAATCGCGGCCTTTCCTCCTGACTGGACGGTGGAGATTTCCACTTCGTGGACCTTTTGGGGACCCTCAAGCTCTATATAAATCCCAAGACCCGCTTCTCCGGGGACGCTGAAGGTCCTCAGAGACTCTATAGGATAGCTTTGCAGGGCGGCGGCGGGCGCCGGTACTGCCGAAGCCGCCTTGACCTGCGGAGTGGATGAAGAAGAGGAATTCGAAAAGGCGCCAGTCACGTTTGAATCCGCCTTCTCTTCGGCCAGGCCCCCAGGTATGGGGGCGTCGTTGACGTTCAGGTTCCAGGTTATATCGGATTCCTTTGTGCCCAAGTGCAAAGACCCCAGGTGCAGGGAGTAGATAGCCCAAGCGCAGAAGAAGGCGACGAGGATTATGGCGCAGGTAATTATGCCCTTTTTAGTCACTCCCCCCTTCTTTTGTTCAGGAGCCTTCGCAAGGGAAGCCGGAGAGGGGCGCCTCACCTGCGGGGGTTCTTTTACGAGTTTTACGGATCTGTTGGCCACGACCCTGGTCTGGGAGGAAGAGCGGTTGTTGAAAAATTCTGTCCTGGAAGGATCTATTTTTTCTATGCTCTCCTTGGACTCCGAAAGCAGCTGCCGACGCGTCCAGGGGGAGTTTACCTGCTCCTTTTTCTTTTCTGGACCTTCCGTGGGCTTCACGAAGGTATTGCTGGCGATCTTAGAGGGGATTTCGGCCACTTGCGAAGCGTTTGCGGGCGCAAAGTCCACCATCGCAACGCTCGGGCCGCTATCCGGCACGGCTTTCAGGGCCTCTTCCAAAGCCCTTCCGTCGTCGGGGTCCTTGAGGAGCATGTCGAGTTCTAGGAAAGTGAGGATGGGGTGGTGCCTGCCCTCATGCCTTCCCAGCTCCAGCCCCCTTCTGCATACGTCCACCATGTCTTCCGGCGCCTTTCCGGCCACAGAGTCCAGGACATTTGCATAAAAGCCGGGGTCCTTTGAAGGATCGAACACTTGCCCGGTAATCATTTCAAAAATGACGGCGACGATGTCTCGTATGCACTTTTCCTCTTCCCCTTCGCCTTTGGCTAAGGCGGGGACGGGGGATTTGAGCATAGGAGAGATGGAAGTGTTGGCCAAAGTGACGTTCCTCCCTTTCATCCTTATCACTTTGGAGCTGAGCGCGCGGTGGTAGATTCCCTGTCTTTTCAAACTCATGGCCGCCTCTATCACCTTGTGGATGATAAAGTAGGCGGCTTTGGGTTCCACAATTCCCGATCCTTCTATGAAACTGTGAAGATCGGTTCCGGGATCTTTGTCTGTAACTATCACCAATACCCCGTCGGTATTTTGTATGTGGAGGACCTTAGTGCAGTGGGAATCTTTTGAGAGTATCAGGCTGGAAGCTATGCGGTTTACGTCTTTGACTTTGGAAGAGTTGGAGATGATGAAGAGCTGGTCGTCTTTCATGAGGGTATGATCGTTTGCCAGCCAGGCGCTCAGGCCCAGTTCCGAGCGGTACTGGGTGATGAGGGTGTAGCGCTTGTCTATCGTATCCCCGATGGATGGAATCATAAGCTGTCCTTCGTTTTCCAAAGATACAAACGTCTCGACGGGTCGACTTCTAGAAGATCTTACAACCCTAGGCGTGAGGGAAGCTTCCAAGGTTTGCGAGTACCAGATTTGGGAAGAGACGCGCCTGGGAATGCGCGGGGAAGCCTCTTGCCTCTTTTCTCCTTTCCGCCCCCTTTTCAGGAAGCCAAAGACGCCTGAAAGCTCCTTTACCCCCATGGCCCTGCAAAGCGCCCAGTACAGCAGGAACATGATGAAGGCCGTGACTAAGGACGTCAGAGCCGCCTGCCACCAGGAAATATGGCCTTGAAGGGAAGTTGTATATTTCATTCCCCGAGCCATTCCCCCCGCTATCAACATGCCTGCCAGGGTGCATACGCACGCCCCGGCAAAGGAGCGCAGATAGGTGGAAAATATTCTCTGATTTTTCAGCCTCGACCCCATGCGCTTGGTTATAGCCCAGTAGGAAAGGGGCATGAGGATTATGTTGCTCAGAGTTATCGAGGCCGCTATCCACATATCCCAATAGGCGGGAGGGATGAAGTGGAGGCTGGAAAAGAGGATGGCCATCTGCACTGCGTTCTGGAAGGTGGTCAAGATGAAAGGCCACTTGCCGTCCTCGTAGGCGTAAAAGACCCTGTTTAAAAGGAGGGTTACGGAAATGGGGACGAGGTTGAAGGCCAGGGCCAGAAGGGGGGCGGCCAAAAGATTGGCGTCGAAAGTATTTACCGTGGGCAAAAGCGCCCGGATTATTGGCACGGGCATCGCGACAAAGCAGCCCACAAAGAAGAGCATTATTACGCCTGTCTGCCGCAGGCTGTTGGCCAGGTGCTCCCTCATTTCTGCGCTTTTGCGTTCCTGGACCGCCCTCGAGATCGCAGGAAACACGGCCGTGGCCACAGAAACGGTTATGAGGGAATAAGGGAGGATCCAAATCTGGAAGGCCTGCGCGTAGGCGGAGGCCCCTGCCGTCATGAGGCGGTTGCCGGCTGCAAGCGGAGCAGTGGTTTCAATCCTGGTGTTTACCACTCCTACGCCCTGGTCTATCACGATGGATGCGAGGGTCCAGGCCGCAACCTTCCCCATGGATCTGAGCCCTATTCCCCGGACGCCGAATTTTATCTTAGGTCTTATCCCTATTTTTCGCAGGGGGATGAATAGGAGGAGGGCCTGGACTAGGACGCCCAAAGACCACATCCCGGCAGTGAGCGCGATCTTCCCTTGGTTCCAAAAGTCCATGCCCTGTTTTTCGGCGTTGCCGAAAAAGGCAAAAAAGAGTCCATAGCCTATGCAGCTGACTATGTTGGCAGCAACCGAGCTCCAGGCATAGGCTGTGAAGTTATCCTGGGAGGCCAGGATCTGCCCCACCACGCTGTAAGCTCCGTAAAAGAGGATTTGCGGCACGCACCAGAGTGTGAAGGCGTTTGCCAAGGCTTTTTGCGCTTCAGTCCAGCCCGGATCTATATAAAGATCTATCAGCAGAGGGCTGCAGATCATGACCAGCACCGTGACTACAAGGCAGCTTGTCAGGGCCAGAGTCAAGATCTTGTTTACCGTTTCAGAGGGAGATTTTTTTTTAAACGCCCTTACGATTTGCGGCACCAGGACGGCGTTCAATAGGCCGCCCTCGATGAGGTTGAAGATTACGTGGGGGATCTGGCCTCCCACCTGGTAGGCATTTGCCGCCACCCCGGTCACGCCCAGCGCGGCCGCGAGCAGGATAGTGCGGCCCTGCCCGGTCAGCCTCGAAGCCAAGGTACCTGAGGCCATGATGAAGCTGTTGCGCTTTATGGTCTTTTTAGTGTCCACCTGTCAACCGTTCTTCTTTTTTCTGCGCATTTGCCTGATGCAGCCGAAGATCGTGAACAGGCCTGCGGGAATGATGAGAATTATCACATTTAACCGGGTGACGGTCAAATGGCTGTTGAGTTGCGTACTAATTTTAGTGATGGGATGATAAAACTCCCCTATCCAGAAAGTGACGCGGCTGTTTATCGAACTATGTATTTGCACCGGAAAGTCTATTTGCCCTTCCATTCCGCTCCTCACTTCAGCGCTTTTTTCAGGCAAGATTGTGATCTGAGAATTGGAAGCCAGGGAGCGCACTTTCGCCTCGATGGGGAAAGGAAGGGAATTTTTTACGGTTATAGGCAGCAGCGCCGACTCGCTTAAAACCGTTGTAGCTTTTGAAGACGAAATTTCTATTGCCTTTTGCAGCGCCTGGCTCATGAATGAGAGGGCGTCTTTGCCCGCCTGTTCAACATCGCCGTTTTGGCTTTGCGCACAAAGTTCTGCGTAGGATACCTGGGAGCCCACGGATTTGCGCCATGAGCTGGCAGAATCGGAATCCTGGGAGAGGGCGGCAATGGAATTAACTTCTTGAAGGAGTGCAGGCGTGCCTGCGCTTTGAGAAGGTGCGGCGGCCGAAACGGCGGGAGAGGAAGAGGGCCAGGGGTAGGACAGGTCCTGTTTTAAGGTTGTAAAGCGAATCCATCCTGTTTCGGAAAGGGCGGAAAGGAAGGGAGAAGAGGCGGGGGAGACTTGCACTATCACGGGAGCCTGCCGCCCCCGCATCGCCGCAAGTTCGGCTATAAACCGGGCTTCTCTGCCGGCAGGGCTCTCTTCTGCGCTGGCCCACTCGCTCGAGGCTTGGCCCCCCGCCAAAGAGGAGAGGAGGGGGTTTTCGGCCAAAAGGGTGAGCTTGCCTCCCGGAAGGGAAAGAGTCCCGCTTTCTGCCCCACTCTCCATGACCGTCCCATATCCCAGCGCGAGGGCCTCTTCGAGCCGGGAGGGGGATAGCGAGGAAGTGGAAACGAAGATCTTGGGCAAATCCCCTTGTCCCTCCCATTGCGTCGCAAGGCTTCCCATAGCTTCCAGGGCGCTTAGGGAAGCCTGCGCGGGCTGCTCTACGGCAGAGGCGTTTTTGAAGGATGACTGCGCTTTCCAGTCTTCTATCACCTGCACTTTTTCCCCTGCCAAAATCTCTTTAGGCAAAGTTTCTGGGCTTGGCACCAAAGGCTCGCCATTTCCCGTTTGCACAAGCTTTTTTGCCTCTTTTTCGTCAGCCGTCCGAGGGCCAGGATTGACAGAGACTAAGGATAGGGGGAGGGAGGGGAGAGAGGAAGGCCCCTCCAGGGTGACGAAGCTGTTTAGGCTGTAGCTCACGCTCCCCCCTCCAAGGGAAGGGGCGAAAAACAGCTCTAAGGGCCTAGCTCCCCATTTGCTGCCCAACGCAGACCCTTCCCCTTCCAACTGCTCAGTTTGCGATCCGCCAGGGGAGATGGGGGAGGTAGAAGCTTGTGCCAGCAGGACGGGGGTGGAAAGATTCATATGGCCCGTGGACCACAGATTCATGGCTGTGAGGGATGAAACCGGGATTTGAGAGCTTCTTGCCTCCAAAATCCCGGCAGGAATCTCTTGAGAGGAGCTATTGGCAATCTCCACTTGCGCTGACCAGGTTCCGGAAGCGCTGACAGAGGGGACCTCTTTTAAAATCTTGATTTCCGCCTTCCCTCCTGAGGCAAAGGCCTTGGGCGGAAAGGCGAAAAACAGCAGTAGAAAAAAGGGAATCAGAAAAAATGTTGCTGTCTTTCCGGCAACATTTTTTCTCATTTGCGGCAGTACTTTTTCTTGTAGATCTTCACTATCGTCCGCTCGTTGGGATAGCTAAGCAGAGTAGGGAGGACCTTTAGGTCCACCCACTTCACCCCTTGCGCCTCCCGGTCAGGATCTCCTTCCACGCTCAATATCCCCGAGACGCGTTTGAGCACGTAGTGATGCACCAGCTTGTGAATGCGGTAAGTGTTGTTCATGAACCAGTAGTCTATGGTCGCTATAGATCCTAAGATAGTACCCAAGATTCCGGTTTCTTCTTTTACCTCCCTTACTGCCGTCTCTTCAAAAGTCTCGCCCTTTTCTATGTGCCCTTTTGGCAGGCACCAGACTATGCGGTCATTGTGGGATATTTTGGAAAGGACTGCGACCCTATTGTTACTGTCAAAAATCAATCCTCCCGCCGAATATTGGCGGTCCACAGGAAGTTGAGGGGCCTTCGAATATGCGAACGCGGAGATGATGCCGGGGTAGTGCGCCGCCAAAAGCGAAGGCGTAGGCATATCCAACCCACCGAAAGCATACATTGGGTATCTCCTAAAAATTTTTTCTAAATTTCGTTCTGTGCCACTTCGCGGTGGTATCCGCATTTTACGATAGTCATTTTTTCTGTAAAATAAATAAGATTTGAGCACAAATTTTGCAGTCTGCGTCTTTCCTATGCGCCCTTTACACTGGCGATAAAAAGCGCACCCCCGGCGGCCGCTTCAAAGCGAGGCCGTCCGGGCATATCTTTGGGCCGAGGAAGGGGATCTCGTGTGGTTCCAAATTAAACCCGAAATTATGCAGCTGGGAGAAATGTTCTCCAATGCCGGGTTCGAGTTCGCCCTCGTGGGCGGAGCCGTGAGGGATCTTTTGCTTTGCAGGCCGGTACATGACTACGACTTCGCCACCTCGGCTACAGTCGAACAAAGCGAGCCCATCCTCCGCGCTTGGGGCAAAGACGGCTTCTGGGACATGGGCCGCTCCTTTGGCACTCTGGGAGCGCGCAAGAGGACGCAGGACGGTTCTTTTTTGAGCGCCGAAGTCACCACTTACCGTTCCGACAAATACTCCCCCGACTCTAGAAAACCTCAAGTAGATCCGGCGGCCAGCCTTGAAACGGATCTTTCCAGGCGCGACTTTACCATAAACTGTATGGCCATCCGCCTTCCGGAAGTAGTATTTGTGGATCCGTTCGGAGGGGCGAAGGACCTGGGGCGAAAAATTTTGCGGACCCCAGTAGATCCCTACATCTCGTTTGGAGATGACCCTTTGAGAATTATGCGCGCCATCAGATTCATGGCCCAGCTCGGTTTCACCCTAGAATCCTCCACTTCCTTCGCCATTTCATCCATGGCCCCCAGGCTGTCTATCGTCTCTGCCGAGAGGATACGGGACGAATTTGTGAAGATTCTCCTCTCCGATCACCCCAGGCTGGGAATCAACGCCATGGTGGACCTGGGGGTGGCCGACATTGTCATCCCGGAAATTCCGGCGCTGAAAATGGAGATCGATGAGCACCACATGCACAAGGATGTTTATGACCACACCCTCTCGGTCCTCAACAATGCCATAAGGCTGGAGACAGGGCCGCAAGAAGAGGTGCCGGGCCCGGATCTGGTGCTGCGCCTTTCCGCGCTCCTTCACGACATAGGAAAGCCCCGTACCCGCAAATTTGAAAATGGCGGGAAAGTCAGCTTCCACCACCATGACGCCGTGGGGGCGAAGATGGCAAGAAAGCGCCTGCAGGCGATGTGCTTTGACAAAAAGACGATAGACGACGTTTCTTCCTTGGTAGCCCTCCACCTCAGGTTTCACGGGTATGTAGACGAGCCATGGAGCGATTCGGCCGTCAGGAGGTATGTGGTGGATGCCGGGCACCTTTATCCGCGCCTAAACAGGCTCACCCGGGCGGACGTCACTACGAAAAACAGGCGCAAGATTCTTCAGTTTGAAGAGGCCATGGACAAGCTGGAAAGCAGGGCGGTAGAGCTTAAAAAACAGGAGGACCTCTCTGCCATCAGGCCCGAACTCAACGGAAACGAAATAATGGCGCTTTTGGGGATTCGCCCAGGCAAAGAAGTGGGGCTGGCCTACCAGCACATGCTCGACTACAGGATGAAAAACGGGCTCGTGGGATACTTGAAGGCGAAAAAGGAGCTCCTGGCCTGGGCTAGAGACAACTTGGATCTTTGATCAGCTGAGGGGGCCGTCCACTTCCCCGATTTCTGAAGGCATCGGGCTGTCTTGAATTTGGGAGGCAACTTTGCACCCTTGGATGGATGAGATATTCTGACCCTCTTTCAGGGTAACAGACGTTGTAGGCTTCAAATCATAAAAGTCTTGGCCTATCACCAAAATCACATCGTTTGAGGTGGAGTTGTCCAGCTCCAAAATAGAGCTGGTCAGCTGAGCCCTGAGGGTATAGGCTTCCGCCAGGGCGTTTTTTCCGGCGTAGATGGTCGTGTGCTCCACCGAATTGTTGTTGGCATCCCCTATCCCCGATACGTTGAAGCCCCTAAAGTAGAGCGCCTCTCCCACAGCGTCGGCCAGACCGCTATTGCTCGTCCCATTCAAAACTTCCAAAGTGATGTTGGAAGTGGAGATGGCTTTGGCTCCAGAGGGCGCGCAGGGGGCGGTGACGCCAAAGTTGTTCTTTTGATTTTTTACCGCGTGGGGGGACAGCAGCCCAAACACCCCAAAGTACCCCAGGAGGGCGATCACCACGATGACGGCTAGAGCTATTCCGCAGAAGCGGAAGACGAGCTTCTGCCTGTCTTTCACGTACTCTTTTCTGGCCTGCTGTTCAGATCTGTCAGGTCCCTTAGCTGGTGGTGCCATTTAACCCTCTTCCGATTTTTGGGGCAATCTCAAGTAGATTTTACATTTTCCATCTGAATTAACCGCCCAGCTCCCCAAGGGGCTCCAGGGGGCGCCCTTGAGCGCGCGGCCGCCCTTTACTAGAATGGATCGATAATATTTTGAGGTCAGAGAGTGAAAAAAATAAGCGGGCGCAGGGAGGACAAGTATGAAAAGATGACTGGATCGCCGCTGGCGAAGCTGATTTATTCGCTGGCGGGGCCGGCAGTGGTAGCCAACCTGATAACCGTCATCTATAACTTGGTAGACACCTTCTATGTGGGGCACTTGAGCGCCGCAGCCGCCGCGGCTTCTGGAGTAGTTATGCCCCTTATGGTGGGCGTAAAGTCAGTGGGGATGATGCTCGGCATGGGCGGGGCCAACAGGATGTCTATAGCATTAGGAAAGAAAGACAAGCCTCTGGCCGAAGCCCTCGTCGCCACTTCTTTCTACATCACTCTAGTAGTCAGCATTATTTTGGCCGCTATCTGCATAATTTTCCGCGGAGGGGTGTGCAAGATTCTGGGGGCTAACTCCCAAGTGGCCCCCCTGGCCTCGCTTTATATGATTCCGCTCCTCATAGCCGCTCCTCTAAACTGCCTGACCTACATATTCAATCCCGTCCTCAGGTTCCAAGGCATGGCCAAGGAGTCGATGATTGGGATTTCTTCCGGAGCAATCTTGAACATCTTCCTCGAGCCTGTCTTCATCTTTTCTTTCCATCTCGGGATGCTGGGGGCCGGGATCGCCACAGCGATCTGCCAGGTTCTCTCATTCCTCCTTTTAGCCTTTATCTACCACGCCCGGGGTCAGGTCAGGATAAAGCTCAAGTTTTTCAGGATGCGCCAGCTTCGCCCCATATTTTCAACTGGAATGCCCACCTTCTTTAGAAACATAATGCGCGCGCTCGGAATGGACATCCTGGATGTAGTCTCTTCGCCCTTCGGGGTGGCGGCCGTGGCTGCCATGACAATAGTCAACAGGATCATCACTGTTTCTAATTCGCTTCGAGGCGGCCTAGGGCAGGGCTACCAGCCGGTGTGCGGATACAATTACGGGGCCGGGAAGTTTGAAAGGGTCCGCAGGGGCTACGGCATCACAGTCTGGTCGATGGCGCTAGTGCTCGGGATAATTTCCACACTGCAGCTTATTTTTGCCCCAGACTTCATTCTCGTATTCCAGTCAAACCCGGAGGTCATCAAGATTGGGGCTGAGGCCCTCCGGTGGCAATCTGCAACCCTCGTCCTCACTTCCTGGATAGTCATGTTCAATATGGTCTCCCAGACCCTCAACCACTCCGTGCTTTCCACAATAGTGGGATCTCTGAGGAGAGGCGTTGTGCTGATACCGCTTCTGCTGATCCTTCCCCATTTCCTTTCGCTTCTCGGGGTAGAAATGGCGCAGCCCATAGCAGATCTCGTGGCCTTCGCCTTTGCCCTGCCATGCCAGACATATGTATTTAAGTCTCTGAAAAAAGAAGCGGCCTTGAGGACCGCCAGAGGGGGGCAGGAAGCTTGAGGCGCCGCAGGGTCCGCGGGGCAAAGCAATCCCCCGATAAATTTTCCCAGATGACTCTTTCTCCCCTCATCTTCCGCCTCTCCCTTCCTGCCGTAGCGGCAAATATAGTGGGGGTGGTCTATAACCTCACCGACACTTTCTACTTGGGGCGCCTCGGGACGGATGCCGCGGCGGCATCCGGCATCGTCATGCCCGTCATGGTCCTCATTTAGGCCTTCGGGCTACTTTTTGGGGCTGGGGCGGGAAACAGGATTTCCGTGCTCTTGGGGAAAAAGGATCTGGAAAAGTCAAAAGAACTGGCCTCTACTGCCGTCCTTTCGGCCTTCGCCCTTTCCTTGGTTTTGGGCTCCCTTTTTTTGGTCTTTAAATCCGGGGTTTTGCGCCTCATGGGGGCAACTCCGGCGCTTTTGCCTCTAGCTTCCCTGTACATTGTCCCCCTACTTGCGCCCAGCCCCCTCTACTGTACGAGCTACGCTTTTGACCCAATACTCAGGTTCCAAGGGCTGGCAAAAGAATCCATGATAGGAATAACGCTGGGTGCGATCTTGAATATCTTCCTCGAGCCTGTCTTCATCTTTTCTTTCCATCTCGGGATGCTGGGGGCCGGGATCGCCACAGCGATCTGCGAATCGGTTTCCTTTTTCCTCCTGCTTTTCCTTTATGGCAAAAAGAGCCAGGTCGCTTTAGACTTTAAAAAATTCTCTCTCAAAAGTTTCGGCCCGATTTTATCCTCCGGAATGCCCAATTTTGTGAGAAATATGATGGGGGCGGTTTTCTTCAACCTCGTCACAGATCCCTTTGGCCCTGCCGCGATCGCGGGCGTAACCATAACCAACCGAATCCTCCTTCTTACAGCTTCGGCGGAAATTGGCATGGGGAGGGGGTACCAGCCGGTGTGCGGATACAACTTCGGGGCGCGCAAGTACTCCAGAGTAAAAAAGGGGTACTACATGATCCTCTGCGCTTCTGCGGCCCTCCTTATCCTCGTATCCATCCTGCAGGCAATCTTCGCTGCGCATCTGAT
>JAGBRC010000024.1 GCA_017632535.1 Aeriscardovia sp.
AAAGAGCATGAACACCGTGCCGAGAACGCCGATGTTGTAAATTACCATAAACCAGACAAACAGGGCCCTGTCGGCGGCAAAAGAGTGGGAGAGGTATCCGAATACGCTGAGAATCAGGAACATGAACATTCCCAGTATCAGAGTGTGAGGATGAAGATCTATGAGGTTGGTCCTCTTGGCTTCTGCGGGATCCAGACCCTTCCTTTTCGTGTATTCCCTTGCAAAAACACCCAGGCATAGTCCTAAAACCATATAGAACAGCGCGAACCCCAGACAAACTTTCATTTTTGCACTCCGTTCTGTTTTAACCTATCGCTATCAATATAATTTAATCGTCTAACAAGATAGTGGCGTCGGCCCCGAAGACAATAAAAGGTTCGCAATGGCATATAAAAAGAAGAAGCTCACAGCCCAGCAGCTGGTGAGGAAGAACGAGAAAAAGCAGAGGAGGAAAGAGCTTCTGGCGGCTAGGGCGAAAGCCAAGAAGGTGGATCCCAGGCCTACTTTGAGCAAATGGCTCGTGTACCTCATCAATGCTGTGGCATTCTTCGTCATTTGGACCGTGCTGTTTTGGTGCGCCGACAAGAAGAATTACCACTTCTCCAAGATCGTTCTGATCACCGCCTGCTTTACGGCGGCCCAGCTCGCCTACAGCCTCTTTATAATCCCGCAGATTCAAAAGAGCGTGACGCGCATAGAGGGCGAAAACCGCAGGCTGCACAAGATCCGCGTGCTTAGGATCTTTTGGTCGAACTGCGTGCTCTACATCGGCATAGGCCTTTGCATGGGCTTTTTGACTATGTTTGTCATTCACAACCGCTACCCGCTTTGGATGGTGGCATTCCTCTCCGGAATCGGAGGCGGGCTCTACGGGGTCCTGTTCTGGTCCATAAACCAAATCGTCGTCATCAAATGGCGCCTGGTTTAGATTCGTTTCTGTACTATTGAATTGGGACATTTTAGACCGAGGTGAACGAATATGCCCAATCAGTTTGAATTTGATACGGTTATAAACCGCATGAACACCAACTCTGTGAAGTGGGACGTCCAGGAAGGGCAGCTTCCCATGACGATCGCAGATATGGATTTTAAAACCTCTCCCGCCATCATAGACGCACTCGCAAAGAAGATAAGCACGAGAATCTACGGCTACGAGGTTCCAAAAGACAACTATTACGACTCCATCGTGAGGTGGTGCACTTCCCAACACAACTGGGAGCCCGCCAAAGAATGGATCGTGTACTGCAACGGCGTCATACCGGCCATCTCTGTGATAGTGCAGCGCCTGAGCAATATCGGCGACAACATCGTCATGTTCACCCCCGTGTGCAACGCCTACTTCAACGTCATCTTCGACAACGGCAGGCACGTAATCGAAGTCCCCTTGGATTACGATCCCTCGGTAAACGAATACTCCATAAACTGGGATCTTTTGGAGAATGCCTTTTCCAACGGACACGCCTCCCTCATGCTCCTGGCCAACCCCTGCAACCCCACCGGAACCTGCTGGAAGCAGAGCGAGCTGACTACGATTTTGCGCATGGCCCACACCTACCACATAACGGTGGTGTGCGACGAAATATGGGGGGACTTGGTGCTCGCCCCCGGACAGAGCTACGTGCCGGTCATGAGCCTGCCCAAAGATCTTACGGATGTGGCCATAATGTTGACCAGCACTTCCAAGACCTTCAACACCCCGGGCCTGCACTCCGCCAGCGCCATCATCCCCGACAGGGCCCTTAGGGAGATTTGCTCCCGCGGCTTTGCCATAGCAGACATCATCTCCCCGGGCACCACTTCCCTGCAGGGCACTATAGCCGCTTACCAGAGCTCCGACGACTGGGTGGCGGCCCTTAAAAACTACCTGTGGGGAAACGTAGATCACGCCAAGGAATTCCTCGCTTCCTCCATTCCCGAAATAAAACCCGTGCCGCTGCAGGCCACCTACCTAATGTGGCTCGACTGCAGCGCCCTGCTTTCCAACGGCAAGGACGCCGCAGACCTGGCGGAGTACCTCGAAAAGGACACGGGCCTCCTCCTCCTTCCCGGAAACAGATTCCGCGGGAACGGCAAGAAGTTTTTGAGGATGAACGTGGCCTGCCCGCGTTCCGAGCTCGACGACGGCCTGGCAAGGCTCCAAAAGGGCGTAAGCGACTTCCAAAGCGGGCTGGCCCCCGCCCAATCCCAGCAAGAGGACGCCTCCCAGCAGACCTCCAAATAACTTTTAGGTAGGGCCGAGGCCCTTACTCCATTCCACCCGACCCATTTTTAAGACAGATATGCTCAAATCCATTGAAGAACTCCTTTCCGATCTCAACCCCGAACAAAAAAAGGCCGTCACTTCCCCCAGCAAGTACCTGCTTGTCTCAGCTGGAGCTGGGAGCGGCAAGACCCGCGTCCTCACTCGGCGCATAGCCTACCAGCTCCTGAAAGGCGAGGCGAAGCCCTACAACTTCCTGGCGATAACCTTTACAAACAAGGCCGCCAATGAGATGAAAGAAAGGCTTGCCTCCCTCGTAGGCAAAGACGCCGAAAAGATGTGGATATGCACCTTCCACTCGGCCTGCTACCGGATGCTTCGAGCGCACCCGGGCGCGGTGAGGCTGGGGGGGAACTTCTCCGTCTACGATGCGGACGCCTCCTCTAAGGTCGTAAAAGAAGTGGTATCGAAATACGGGATAGCCGTTGACGACAAGGGCCTCAAAGGTTTGAAGCGCTGGATTTCAGGATGCAAAAACAACGGGAGGAGCTGGCAGGACGTATTTGAGGAGCAGGGCATAGCCACTACAAAGCTTTTCAACCAGAAAATGGCATGGCCCGAGATTGAAGCTTTGGCTTTCAGGGACTACGAAATGGCGCTGTCCAGAAACAATGCCGTGGATTTCGACGACCTTCTTTTGAAAGC
This sequence comes from Aeriscardovia sp., assembly GCA_017632535.1. Taxonomy (GTDB): domain Bacteria; phylum Actinomycetota; class Actinomycetes; order Actinomycetales; family Bifidobacteriaceae; genus RGIG1476. Next base: position 2,906 of record JAGBRC010000024.1, read on the forward strand.
TGTGGAGCTTTTGAAAAGCAACCCGGAAGCGAGGGAAGAATACCGCAGGAGGTTCACCCGGATATTGGTGGACGAGTATCAAGACACCAACCGCGCCCAGTATGCGCTCATAAGGCTTTTAGATTCTCCGGAGACGTCCATAACCGTAGTGGGGGATTCCGACCAGGCCATCTACTCTTTTAGAGGCTCCGACATCTCCATCATCCGCAATTTCTCCAAAGACTTTAAGGGCTCCCAAACCATCCTTTTGGAACAAAACTACCGCTCCACGCCAGATATCCTTTCTGTAGCCAATTCGCTGATAAAGCAGAATTCAGAGAGGGTGGACAAAAAGCTTTGGACGGAAAAGGGGGTGGGAAGAAGGGTGGAGCTCACCGACTGCGACACCCCCTTCGATGAAGCCAGAGACATCTCCTCCCGAATATCTAGGATGCACGCCTCAGGGGCGCCTTATTCGGATTTTGCGGTGCTGTACCGCAACAACGACCTGTCGAGGGCGATAGAGGAAGCCTTCGTAAGGAGGGGCATCCCCTACACCATCAAGGGGAGCCAGAAATTTTACGGCAGAAAGGAAATTAAAGACGCCATAGCGTACCTGGAGGCGGTCGCCAACCCCAAAGATGAGGAGAGCCTGCTAAGAATAATAAACACGCCTGCCAGGGGGATAGGGGAAGTGAGCCAGAAAAAGATCAGGGACTTTGCCGCCGAAAAGGGAATCTCAGTGCAGGCGGCCCTGGGGCAGATGGAAGGGATTTTAAGGCCCGGAGTGGCGAAAGCCGCGGCGGCGCTGGCCGAAAAGCTGAGGGCGTGGAGGCTGAAAGCGCAGCAGGGCGCCCCGCTCGAAGAACTGGTCAGATCCGTTATAAGGGGATCGGGCCTGCTGGACCTTGAAAGGATGGGGGCAGACGAGGACGAAGACAGGGCGGCTAACTTAGAACAGCTTTCGGCCGCGGCAGGCGAGCTCGCTCTCAAAAAACCCGGGGCCGGCCTTTTGGACTTCCTCGAATATGCCTCCCTCATGATGGACGGGGAGGGAGAGGGAAAGGACAGCGACACCGTCAGCCTCATGACCGTGCACGCCTCCAAAGGCCTGGAATTTCCTACGGTGTTCGTCGTAGGAATGGATGAAGACATCTTCCCCTCCGCCACCTCCCAGAACCAAGGCAAGGAAGAGGAGGAGAGGCGCCTGGCCTACGTAGCCATCACGCGCGCGCAAAATAACCTCTTCCTCAGCCATGTGGAAGAAAGGATCCGCTTTGGGCAGAGGGAGGACTTGAAGCGGAGCAGGTTCTTGGACGAGATTCCCCCAGAGCTTCTGACGGAAAGGGAGGCGAGCGAAAATTCCTACGCCCCCTCCCTCTTCGCAGAACCTTCCAAAAGGTCCGCCCCGGCCCACATCCCCTCAAAAGGCGCGTCCGGCCCTTCGGGAGGGGGGCTGGGGCATTCGGGCGCTTCCAGCAGGGCGCCGGAGTTTAAAGTGGGGTCCAAAGTCCGCCACAAGATCCTGGGCCTGGGCACAGTGGAAAAAGTCCTCTCCACCCCTACGGGAAGCAAAGTCAAAGTGAACTTCAGGGCCTACGGCTCCATCTCGCTTTCCGTTTTCGACAAATCCCTGGAGCTGTGGGGGTGATTGTCTGAAAAGGCCTGTAAAATTACACCCGGCTTACCGTCCGGAGCCTTAGCCCTAGTAGGCCGGCTCAAATGCAATTTGCGGTTCGTTTTATACGACGGAAAGAGGATAAATGACAAGCATACAGCGTTCTCGCAGGCAAGTGCGTCTTTCGAGGGCATTGGGCATACCCCTCACTCCAAAGGCCCAGAAGTATTTTGAAAAGAGGCCCTACGTGCCGGGAGAGCACGGCAGGGCCAAAAAGAGGGCGGAATCTGACTACGCCGTCCGTCTCAAGGAAAAGCAGCGCCTGCGCGCCCAATATGATCTGTCCGAAAAACAGCTTTCGGACGCCTACAAGAAGGCCACCCACACCAAGGGCCAGACCGGCGAGGCGCTGATAGCCTCCCTAGAATCCAGGCTCGATTCCCTGGTCCTGCGCGCCACCTTCGCCAGGACTATGGCCCAGGCTCGCCAGTTCGTGGACCACCGCCACATCATGGTCGACGGCGCCATCGTCGACAGGCCCAGCTACAGGGTCAAGCCCGGGCAGGTCATCCAGGTAAAGCCCAAGAGCCAGCTGATGTCCCCCCTCAGGGCCGCAGCCGAAGGCGTGAACCAGGAAGTGCTCCCCAAGACTCCGGGCTACCTCGACGTGAACCTTCCCCAGCTCAAGGCCACCCTCGTCAGCGTCCCAGACGCCGCCAGCGTCCCCATCCAGGTCAACATCCAGTACGTGGTCGAGTACTACGCGAGATAGTTTCTGCATTTTCTAGATGGCATCCTGCGGGATGCCATTCTTTATAATCGAATACGTGAAAATACGCCTATACATGGTCCGTCACGGACAGACCTACCTTAACCGCTATTCAAAGCTGCAGGGTTGGAGCGAAGCTCCCCTGACGCCCGAAGGGGAAGAGCAGTGCAGGATCGCCGCGGAAGCTATGAAGGGCACAGGGTTTTGCGCCGCCTTTTCTTCCGACCTCAGGCGGGCGCAAGACAGCCTGAAAATCGAACTTTCATGCATGGGTCTGAGCATCCCTACAAAAAGCTTTAAGGGGCTCAGGGAAGAGTTCTTCGGATTTTTCGAAGGCTTTGACGCCTCCGCCGTCTGGGTCATGGCCGGAGCCAAACAGGGCATTCGGACCTTCAAAGAGGCGTTGGAAAAGTGCGGATCGGACGGGGCCATGGATCTTTTGAAGGCGGCCGATCCCTTCCAGGATGCCGAAGGGAGCCGGGAGTACTGGCAAAGGCTGGAAAAGGGGTACAGGGACGCCGCCGACTGGCTAGAATCCCTTTCCCTTTCCGGCCCCGTCTTGCAGGTTTGCCACGGATCTACCCTGCTGAACCTTCTCAGGCGCTGCGGGAGCCAGAGGACGGAGAGGCCGGGAAACGGAGAAATCTTCGAATGCCTCTTCGACACCCGCGCGGATTTTGGACACTGCCTGGAATTTGAAACCTTGTAAATAGGAGGAATTATGAGCGTAGGCGCCATAGCGGGGCTGATAGCGGCCATAGCCTTCGCCGTCATTGCGGGAGTCCTGATTTACCCCATGGTGCGCTTGGGGAGGCTTTTTGACGCGATTGCCAGGACCGTCAAGGACGCGGGCGACGAAGTAGTGCCGGTGATAAAGCAGGGCAACGAAGCGGTAGGGGAGATAAACAAGACCCTGTCGGACGTGAACTCCATAACCGACTCGGTAAAATACACCGCCCAGAATGCGGCCGCCCTGGGAAACCTCTACACTTCCCTGCTCGGCAAGCCCATCATCAAGGCCGCCTCCTTCCTGTATGCCCTTAAAAAGACCTCCTCTTCCTTCATGAAAGGAAAGGGCAAAAAGCCTCAGGAGGGAAAGAAGTGAAAAAGCTTTTTTACCTATCCCTCGGCATAGCCATAGGCGTAATTATGGTGTCCAAGGCCAGGGCCTACGTGAAAAGCAGCCTGCCGGACAAGGCTTCCTCCTTCCTCTTCCCCGAAGACGGGGGTCTTCCCGCCTCCACCCTCCAAGCCCTCATGGAGGAGTTTTCGTCTGCCATGGAGGAAAAGGAAAAACAGCTGGTCGATAAGTTTTTAAACAAGTAAGGCAAAGCCCTCATGAAAACAAGCGAGATTGCAGACAGATTTCTAAATTACTTTGAAAAGCGCGGGCACTTGGTGAAGCCTTCCGCCTCCCTGGTGTCCTCCAACCCCACCACCCTCTTTACGATAGCCGGCATGATCCCCTTCATCCCTTATCTTTTGGGAGAGCAGAAGCCGGAATCGAAAAGAATGGCAAGCCTGCAAAAGTGCGTGAGGACCTTGGATATAGACGAAGTCGGAAGGACTACCCGCCACGGCACCTTCTTTCAGATGCTTGGCAACTTCTCTTTCGGGGACTACTTCAAAAAAGAGGCCATAGGCTGGGCCTGGGATCTTTTGACTGGGAGCCCGGAAGAGGGCGGATACGGCCTGGATCCCGCAAGGCTCTTCGTCACGGTGTTTAAAGACGATTCAGAATCGGAGGAGATCTGGAGGTCTTTGGGAGTCGCAGAAGATCACATCCAAAAGCTCGGGATGGAGGACAACTTCTGGACCACTGGAGGCCCCGGCCCGGGAGGGCCCTGCTCTGAAATCTTCCTTGACCAGGGCGCGCAATTCGGGCAGGCCTCGGGTCCGGCCGGAAACGACAGGCGCTACATCGAGATCTGGGATCTGGTATTTGAGAACTACGAGGTCGACAATGTCCAGTCAAAAACAAACCTGCATATAGCCGGGGAGCTCAAAAACAAGAACATAGATACCGGGATGGGGCTGGAGAGGCTGAGCTACCTGTTGAACGGGAAAAAGAATATATACGAGACAGACGAGATTTTTCCCGTGATAGAGGCCACAGAAATCCTCTCCGGAACCAAATACGGATCCGACCCCTTCTCCGACACCCACATGCGCATAGTGGCCGACCATGTCAGGAGCGCCATGATGATCATGGCCGACGGGGTGAAGCCCTCCAACCTCGCCAGGGGATACGTCCTGCGGAGGCTCTTGCGGCGCTCGGTGAGGTCTTTGACCCTCCTGGGGGCTCCCGAGAGGGCGCTTCTCCCCGAGCTTTTGGAAGTGTCTGAAAAGGCGATGAAAGAAGAGTACCCGGAGCTGGAAGGGAAGATTTCATCCATCCAGGCCGAAGCCGAAAAGGAAGAAGAGACTTTCAGGCGCACCCTAGACCGGGGAAGCGACATGCTCTCCTGCGCCATAAGCCGGGCCAAGGCTGAAAAAAAGGAGAAGATTGACGGCAGGGACGCCTTCCAGCTCCACGACACTTTCGGCTTCCCTATAGAGCTCACTCGGGAAATCGCGAGGGAGAGCGGGCTTGAAGTGGACGAAGAGGGCTTTAAGGCGCAGATGGCCATCCAAAAAGCCCGCGCACGCCAGGACGCCGTAAACAAGAGGCACAACGTAGACGTGTCGGTGTACGACGAGGCGAAAAAGAGGCTGAAGGGCGAGCAGGAGTTCACGGGCTACGAGACCCTCTCCTCTTCTGGGACCATCCTTGAAATCCTTTCCGAAAAAGGCCCCGTGCAAAAAGCTTCCAAAGGGGAGATGGCCGACCTGGTTCTGGATTCTTCCAGCTTCTACTTCGAACGGGGAGGGCAGCTTGCCGACAGGGGCGAAATCGTGTCCCCCACGGGGGTGTGCGAAGTTCTCGACGTGCAGCAGCCTGTCAAAGGCCTCACCGTACACCACTGCCGGGTGGAAGAAGGGGAAGTTCTCTCCGGTCAGAAGGTGCAGACCCTGGTGGATTCAGAAAGGCGGGCAGGCCTGGCGAGGAGCCACACCGCCACCCACATCCTCCACCGCGCCATACGCGAGGTGATGGGGCCGGATGCCGTGCAGAGCGGGAGCGTAGTTGACGTGGATGCCCTGAGCTTTGACTACAAGTCAGGGAGGGCCCCGACAAAAGAAGAGCTCTTTGCCATAGAGCAGATGGTAAACATGAAAATCATGGAAGACCTCCCCGTCAGCGCCGAAGAAATG
>JAGBRC010000025.1 GCA_017632535.1 Aeriscardovia sp.
CGGCCTGGAGCCCAGGTTGGCGGCCATAAACAGCGATCCGAAAAAGGCCCACCAGGAATTTATATGGGGCAGGCCCCTCTTCGTCCTTTTCGACATCTCCCAGCACCACAGCCCGAAGAAGGTGAAAAAGATCGAGCAGGTGATGGGGACGGCATAGGTGTTGGCCTGAAAGTCTTCAAAAAAGAGCCCGCAGCCTATGGCCGCAATCCACTCCACCAGAAGGCAGGCTGCGGGGCTGCAGTTTTTGAGGTAGGAAGAGGCGGTCTTGAAAATCAGGAGGGTGAGCGAAAGCACGTCCAGCATCACAAAGACCAGCACCGCATCCGGAGTGGGAAGGCTCCGGCCTCCCGTGAGAAGAGAGAAGGGGACAAAGAAGAGGAGCGCCGGAATTACCCCGAAGTAGCAGTAGTACTTCCCCTTGAAGAAGGCTATATCCCAAAATATAGTCCCCCCTCCCGTAATTTTGCTCCTCGCCGCCTCGTCATACGGATTTTTGAGGGCGGCGAGCTGGGGATTTACGGGAAGATTTAGCCAGGTGTGGCCGTGCAGGAGGGCGCGGGCGAGCTGGTCATAGAGCTCGAAAGGCGCCCCGCCCGCGTCCCCCACGTATATCCGCCGCGCCTCAAAGATGTACCAAATGCCGACGTAAAAGGCCATCAATAGGAGGGTCGAAAGGGCGATGAGGGAAATTTGGAAGGCAGATCTCAAGCTGAGGTCCATTTTGTAGAGAGGAGAGGAGGGGCCGAGGAATACGGCCAGGATCACGACCAGGAGCATGAGCAGGATTCTGAGGGGGCTGGCGTCAAAAGGCACCCTGGGATTGACGACGACTCCATAGAAGGCAAACGGCTTCCCCACATCGGATCTTATCTGTACGAGGATGTGCTTGTAGGATCCGGAGGCGTTTATATAAAGGGAGCTGGGGCAGGAGGGGTTCAAAAGCTGCCAATAGTTGGAAGCGTGGGCGTCGCTGGATCCGGGAAGGAAGCTTTCCACCCGAAATTCCATCCCCTTTGCATCGGTTGCCCCAGGAGAGCCTATGAGTCTCACGTACTTTATGGGCTGAGAGGAGGAAAGGTCGATTGTAACTTGTGGCGCGGAGACGTTCCAGCCGTCCGCCCCGGCGTCCTTTTTGGAGTCCATGACGAGGCCTTGAGTATTGGAAGAAGAGAGGACCTCAAAGGAGGGAGAGGCCGAGAGGGTCTGCCAGAAAGGGAGGTTGAAAAGGAAAAATTCCAGCAGGGCCGAAAGGACTAGGCAAAACAGCAGAAACTTCCATCTGCGCTTCGCAAAAGCTTTCCACTCGAACAAACCGTCAAAGTCCATGTTTGGGCGCCTGCGCGAAAAAGCTGCACCTTTGCTTTTTTTTGCCTTCAGAGTTGAAATCAAAGCCACGCGTCCCTCAAAGAAAAGTATCCACTACATTCTACAAGTTTACAGATCTCTCCCCCTCTCCTTCGGCCATAAGGGACGTGGATTAAAATGTATGTAAAACGGCGCCCTAAAAGGGCCGACAAAGTTGAAAGGAGCAGAAATGGCTACATGCGTTTTCAACAAGGAAGCATTTGACAAAGCCATATCTGAAAACAAGCTGGTCCTCGTGGACTTCTGGGCTACCTGGTGCCCGCCTTGCCGCGCCTTCGGACCGATCTACGAAAAGGCCTCGGAAGAGCACACCGACATCGTCTTCGGGAAGGTGGATGTAGACGACAACCAGGATCTGGCCGCCCAGTTCTCCATCCAGGCCATCCCGACCCTCATGATCGTAAAAGACGGCAAGGTGATCTACCAAAAGGCCGGAGCCCTCAATGCAGAGCAGCTCGAAGAAAAGATAAAGGAAGCGCTCAAGTAACCTGTCAAACCCGAAAGGAGGACGATGGCGAATCACCGTGGGGGCAAAGGATCGTTCTTGGGCCCGAAGGCGGCGGCCATCGCCCTTTCCATATTGGCTGCCGTATGCCTTTTGGTGTGGGGAGGGCTGGCCATGGACGGGCTCTACTCTAGAAACAAAACGGCCGCCTCTTCCCTCATCCCCGCCCCCTCTCAAGCCGAGGAGGATTCCTACTTGACAGACAGGGTGGGCGGGGCCGAACCCGGCATGAGCTACATAAAAGTCGTCATCAACGGCCAGTCCAGGTTCGTATTCGGAATGCACTTTACCGATGTAAAGTCCGTACTGCAGCAAGGAAATATCACCCTCCAGTCGGGAGACACGGTCACTCCCTCCCTGAGCACTGCAGTGAATGAAAACACCGTCATCACTATAGACAATCCCAATTCCCAAGTCACCACTCAAGACAGCCCCATAGCCTACAACGTAATTACCAAAGACGATCCCTCGATGGAAGTGGGGACCGAAAAGGTCCAGACGGCAGGCAAAAACGGAGTGATGCAGACGACCAAGCTTGTCCAGCGCACAGGCTCCAAAGTAGCCTTTTCAAATACCATCGTCTCCTTTGTCAAAACTGCGCCCACAAATGAAGTGATTCTGATTGGCACAAAGTCTATTTCCGAATCGCCCCAAAGTTCTTCGCAGTCTTCCTCTCCGTCTTCCCAGGGCCAGCAGTCTTCTTCTCCGTCTTCTATCGGCACCACCCAGGCCGTAGGAACGCCCCAAAAGATAGCCGAGCAAATGCTCGAAGAGCACGGATGGGGAAGCGAGCAATTCACATGCTTGGTAGAGCTGTGGCAAAAGGAATCGGGATGGGACGTCACAGCTGAGAACCCTTCGGGAGCCTACGGCATCCCGCAAGCCCTTCCCGGATCCAAAATGGGGCCGGGCTGGCAGACGAGCGCCACGGTGCAGATCTCCTGGGGCCTTGAATACATCGCCACCCGTTATGGCACGCCTTGCGGGGCCTGGGCCCACGAAGTGGCAGACAACTGGTATTAATCCTCATTAAAAAAGCGCGGCCGCCCCGCGCTTTTTTTATTGCTTTTTTGCCGTAGAGGAGGACTGCCCTTGAGGGGCAGAAGAGGGTGACGAAGAAGAAGAGCTCGAGGAGGACGTCCCGGAATTTGGACCCTCGAGATTGCCTTTATTGGGGCCGGCCATAGTTTGGTTGTAGGAATTGGCCCCGTTTCCTGCATCGGGAGTAGAAGTGCTGGAGGAAGATCCCGAAGAGGGAGACTTGGAACCCTGCGCAGAAGAGTTCTCCCCCTCTGTCTGCTGGGCCTGCTGCTTTAAACTCTGAAGTTTTTGCTGCTCGTACTGCTGCGCGCTGGCCGTGACCTTCTCTATCGCCTCTTGAAGGGCGGTCTGGGCTGAAGTCATCTGAGAAGCGGTAGAGGAAGTGTCCTGATCTACGCTTTCAGCCTGGGAAAGGGCCTTCTGCAGGGCGGTTATAGTGGCAGGATCTGCCACTGCTCCATTGTTTTGGCTCAAGGCCTGCTTGCCCGAAGTTATGGCCTGGGCGAGGGAGGTTTTAGCCTTGTTGAGCGCCGCCTCAGCCTGAGAGTTCTTCAGCGCCTGGATGTCGGTCTGGGTCTTGGAAATCAAAGTATTAATCTGGCTGACGGCCTGGTTCATTGACTGCGCGTTGGAATTGAGGAGCGCAGCCGAGGCAGAAGTGGGGCAAGAAATAGCCACAGGAAGGGTAGTGTCCACGTCGGACTGAAGGGCGGAGACGAGATCCCCTCCGGCCTGAGAGTAAACCATTGAGTCGAGCTCAGACTGCGCGGTAGCTATCACCTGTTTGGCGTTGGCGGAGGCGTTGTTTAGCTGGGTCTGGATTTGCTGGCAGGTTTCAAGCGCCCTCTGCCTCCTATTGGTGCTCCACCACCACCATCCCCCGAAACCTAGGCAGATGAGGACGGCCAAAACGATTATGAGCGCTATCCATCCCCCTTTGCCTTTTTTGCCTTTTTTGCCCTCCTTTTTTTTCTTCTTTGAAGGTTCATAGGCGTCCTGGCCATAAATCTGTCCCGCGGGGGTGGAAGGGGGAGGGGTAAAGGCAGCCTGCGTCGTGGCGGGGAAAACTTCGGAAAAATCATAGGTGCCCGTGCCGGCGTCGTCATACCCGTCGTCTCCGTCATAGTCCACATACCCAAAGTCTTCAGGGGTGGCGCGGCTCTCGGCTTTTCCGTATCCCTCGTCTTCCTGTCCCACAGGATTTAGGTACATAGTGGTTTCTGCAGGACTTTCAGATTCTGCGGGGCTGGCAGGGGAAATGACCCGGGTCTCTTCCAAATCCTGCGCCCGCCCCACGGGCCTCATGCTCAGCCTTGTGGGAGCGCTGTCACTTGAAGGGGCGGCCGGGGGCATGACCTGAGTCTCCCCGACAGGTGAGATAACTTGAGTTTCTTCGTCGTTTCTTGAAGGGAGTGGGACTTTGTCCTTAGCCGGCTGTTTAGGGTCCGGAGGTGTTGGAGGAATGATCTGCGTTTCTTCGTCGTCGCCGCTGCTTTTCATAAATCGGAATCCTCCAAAATTGCTCTATCAGATTGCAACTCAATCAATATGCAAAATAATAGAAAAAAATGACAATTTTGACAAAACCCCATAAAAAAGTGCCCCCGCAGGGACTCGAACCCTGGACACGCGGATTAAGAGTCCGCTGCTCTAGCCAACTGAGCTACGAAGGCAACAACCCAGATTGTAGCACAACCTTTTTCTTTTATACAACCCTAGGAAGAAACGCCGTAGGCGCCAAGGTGACACGAACATTTGCCACCTTGGATCCGGAGTTTAAAGAAATGTTTTTCACCGTCACAGTGCGCCTGGAAAACTTTTTAAAGTCGTCATCTGTGAGAGAGGAAGGGGATTTGACCATGTTGAGGATGAAGCCGGATAGGTCCAGCCCCTCGGCTTTGGCCTGGGCGAGGGCCGAAAGGTAGGAAGCTTTAAAGCCCCGCGTGAAACGCACTCTTCCGGGAGAAACGCCGTAAAAGTTCGAACATACGTAGGCAATTCTGGGAAGGAGAGGCAGAGATCCCTTGTACGGCTTTTTTTCCATGGGGCGCCTTTTATCCAGACGGGAAAGGAGGGCCGAGCCCAGGGCCACAAGCTCTTTTTGCCCATCTTTTGCAGGGTTTAGGGATAAAACCCCGGGGAAGGGTACCTGTCTGTTTTCGCCTTCAAAGACGTTGAGGAGGGGGATGGGCTCAATCCCAAGGCGGCGCATGCATTTGAGGCCCGCAAGATACCTCCAAGCCAAAGGTCCCTCCATGCTGCTTCTCCTGGCTACAGCCACTGCGGCACAGGGCAAAGGGGAATGGCGCTTAGAGGCGGTATCCAAGTACTTTTGCATGCCCATGTCAAAGCCGTATCCCGCTTCCATGAGGACGAAATCATATTCGCATAGGGCCAGATCCAGCGCAGAAAGCCCGGGAATGCCCAAAGATACGTTCGCAAAGGGGCCGCAGTACATATACACGGGAGATCCCCGCAGGGTGGAAAGGAAAGAAATCCGGCATGCGGGCTGAAGGACCGGCCACGCGGATTCCAAGGGAAGGTCTTTTCCCTGTATGAATTTTTCCCCCCGCTTTCCAGCCGTGATGTCTTTAAGAGACTTTTCCAGCTCGCCCCGGCTGCGGGAAAGCACCCTTATCTGTTCCAATTCCCCCGTAGGGGTTAAAACGAAAGTTTCCTCTATCCCTCCGGCTTTGACTTTTCTCAGATATTTTGTGGGAACGTCTGAGGTGCGAGAAAGGAGTACCTTTCCCTCTCCCTCGAGCTCCTTTTCGGCAAAGCCCACCAAAAGATTCTGATAGGCCCCCACCCGGAGCATCTCCCCTTGGAGCCCAAAATCGGCCTCCTCGGCTTCCTTGAGCCCAGAGGCGCCCACCCCGCTAGCTCCCCCCTTGGCTCCCGCCGCGCTGATCCCCATGCTGGGCTGGCGAAGGACGGCGCAGGCGGAGGCCCCAGCGATCCTAAGGGCATCGAGCAGGGCCAGAGTGCAGCTGGTCTTCCCTTCCCCCCTGGAAGCGGCAAGGGGGGGCGCGGCTGTAACAAGGACGAGGCGCCCCTTCTTTTTTGGATGCGCCTCAAAGGCGCTCTGGGTCAAAACGGTCAAAACGGCCCCCTTTCAGTTAAAAAAATTGCACCGGAAGGATGCTCCCGGTGCAATTTAAAGCCCTTTAGATGAGTTTAGTTGTCGGAGAGGTAGAAGGAGTTGTTCATCTGCATGCTGGCAGAATAAATGACCTTCTGCAGCAGCGCGTCGGTCTCCTCCTTGATCTGGGCGCAAAGCTTCTCATTGGCGTCTTCGAGGATCTGGTGGACTTCCTTGTCGTCCATGCCGGCATCCTTCAGGCCCTTGCTTTCGATGAGGGCGTCGGTATCCTTGACGTCCTTGTGCCCGATGGCGATGGTTTCGAGCTGGTAGTTGCTCAGATCCATCTCCATGGAGCTAAAGTGCGCGTCGGCCATGCAGGCGATGAGCCTGTCTTGCCAGTAGAGGTAATTGGTGTCAACCTTGGCCCTGGCGCCTTCGATGTAGTCTACGCTCTTGTCGATGTTGGTGTAGATGGGCAGGAGGGTGGCATAGGGAATGGAGCCGTATGCGACCCACTGGATGGCCCTGTAGCTTTCGCCCGCGTAAGGCCTTATCTGCAGCACCGACAGCTCGCTTGTGCGGTTGATGCCGATCGGCCTGTAGAGCTTGCGGGAAACCTTGTCCCCCTTGGGCCCGTAGGGATCGTAAATGGTGGACTGGTAGTGCCCCGCCATGCAGTAGTGCACGTCCTCTATGGAAATCTTCCTCTCGGGGCTCCTGGACCAGGGTATGTCGTCGGACTCGGGAGTGTGGAGGGCCTGGGGGTTGTCCCAATCTTCGTCATAGGGGTTGAGGTACCTCTGCATGAACCAGGCCCTGGGAGTGTTGTAGACGTGGTCGAGGTCGGAGCGGGATCCGAACACGTCCCTGGGGTTGAAGTGATCCTGATCCCCGTCGATATTGGTGTTGAGGTGGTTGTCGCGGATGAACTCGCGCAAATCCTCAGAGCACATGTAGTTCTTCTTGTCGCCCATGGCGTCTATGAGGTCGAACTCGTCGATTCCAAGCTGGTTGGGCATGGTCACGTAGCAGTCGTCGGGAACCCTCTTGGCAATCCAGTGGTGGCCGCCCACAGTCTCCAGCCACCATATCTCGTCTCCATCGCAGAAGCCTATGGCGTTGGGCTCATAAGTGCCGTACTTTTTCAGAAGCGAGCCCAGCCTGAGAGCGCCTTCGCGGGCGGTCTTCACGTAAGGAAGGACTATGGTGACGAGGTCCTCTTCACCTATGCCTCCGGGAACTTCAGGGACGTATCCGGGCTCGCCGGGCTTGCCTTTGGCGGGCTGAAGGACGATGTAAGGATCGGCCCCCAGCACCCTGGAGTTGGTGGTAATGGTCTCAGTGGCGGTCATTGCCACGTTGGCAGCGTTGATTCCGGCTTCGCCCCACACGCCGTCCTGCCTGACGGAGTCGGGCACGCAGGTGTAGCGGATGGGATCGTCGGGCAGCTCGAGCTCGATGTGGCTGCATACGGACTTGTAGTGCCTGGGCTGATCTGCAGGCTGGACGACGACAAACTTCTTGACGTTGAACATCCCGTTGGGGGTGTCTTCGTTCCTGGCCATAATTGTGGACCCGTCATAGCTGGCGTTCTTGCCCACGAGGAGTGTAGTGCATGGCATATTTTTGTCCTCTTTTCTAGAACTCATAAACCATTATCAGCTCTTTTACAAGAGAATAACAGTTATCTGTGTGTTTTTTCTGCGTAAGCGATTTGGGAGGAAAGGTCCTCAGGGCATAGGTCGGCTTGGGCAAAAGTCGGGCTCTCTGGGAGGGCGAAAGTGACGCGCGGGCAGAACGCGATCTCAACTTTCGCACCCTTGGGAGAGGCCGAAAGGATGTGCCCCCCAAATGACCGGTCGCGGCTTATAAAGTGGAGGTGGAACCCCGCCACCGAGGGCCCTTCGAAGGCCTTGGGGGTCCAAAAGCCCACGATGTCCCCCGCGGCCCCTTCAAACTCGCATACTTTCTGTTCGTCTACGGCCTCTTTCATGGGTCCCCAGGGCTTTTCGCGCTTCGAGACAGTGCGGGTCACCACCTTTTCAAACTCTCCCTCGACGTGCACGGCGCAGGGGTAGTTTCGGCCCGGAAGGGAGGAGAGCACCTTTTCTTCCATGTCCTCCCCTTCCCGCAGGTCCAAAAAGATCGAGGGGGAAAACTCGGCCACGGCGGCAAAGGGGGATTTTTCCTCTTTTCCGGCCTCTCTGGCTTTTCCGTCGCTGGTCATCTTGTAGGCCTTGCCTCCCAAAATCGCCATCTCCCCGTCCAGGCCTTCAAATGTCCCCAGCCCCAGGCTGCCTTTTTCCAAAAGCTCGCCTACGGTCATCTTCCCTTCAAAGTCCCCCGCCAGAAGCGCGCTCATGAGGGAATTTTGAAAGAGCGCGCAAGCAGTCAGTCCTTCCATTTCTCTACTCCGCAAGATCTGCAATGTTGGAGCTGTAGTTGACGGGGACGTCTATCACCACGGGCCTGTCGGCATCCAAAGACCCCTTCACGAGGTCTTTGAGCTCGGAAGCGCTGTTTGCGACGTATCCTAAGGCCCCGAAGGACTTTGCGAACTCCGGGATGTCTACTGCCCCGAGGTTCACCCCGCTCCTTCGCCGGTACTTCATCTCCTCTTGGAAGCCCACCATGTCGTAGCTTCCGTCGTCGAAGACCACGTGCACGAAGCGGGCCCCGATGCGGACGGCCGTCTCGAGCTCGCAAGCTGAAAACAGGAAGCCTCCGTCTCCGGACACCGACACCACAGGCGATCTCCCCGACGCGCTCGCAGCTATCGCCCAGGGGAGCGCCACCCCCAGGGTCTGCTGGCCGTTGGAGAAGAAAAGATGTCCGGGAAGATAGGACCTAAAGTGCCTGGCCATGTAAATGTAGACGCTTCCCACGTCAGAAATTACGGTACCGCTGTCCGGGACGGCCTCCCTAAGGGCCTCGACGGCCAAAATGGGGTCTACCCCGCCAGACTTATTTGGCCGCGGCTTTTCCTTGAGCTCGCCTGCAATTTTTTTGGCCTCGCTGCAGGCTCCCGGGCGGGGCTTGTAGCCGGAAAGCATCGGGGCCAAGGCGAGCAGGCTCTTTTCTATGTCCCCTATAGCCTCGAGGTTGGGGGAGTAGTCCTTGTCGACTTGGCAGGGCAGCTCGTCTATGTGCACCAGCTCCCTCTCCCCTTCTCCGGAGTTCCAGAGCTTGGCGTCGTATTCTACGGGGTCGTAGCCTATGGTGACTACGCAGTCCGACTGCCTGAGAATCTCGTCTCCGGGCTGGTTTCCGAAGATCCCTACCCTGCCCATGTAGAGAGATTCCAAGTCGTGGCTCACTGCTCCCGAGCCCTGGAAAGTTTCAACCACGGGGATCGGGGCCTGCCTGAGGAGCACGTGCAGGGCTTCGACGGCCGCCTTGGAAGATCCCCTGCGCCCCACAAAGAACACGGGAAGCTTGGCCTGTCTTATCTTCTCAGCAGTCTCGTGCAGGGCCTCCTGCGGGGCCTGTGACCTCAAGGGGGGCATCAAAAGGGGCATTCCCCCCTCGGCCTCCTGCGACAAGACGTCTTGGCAAAAGACCAAAGATTCAGCTCCGCGGGGGAAAATCAGAGACTGCCTGACGGCGTTGAACAGGGCCTCTTGGATCTGGGAGGGGTCTATCACCTTCTGCGCCCCCTTGGAGACGGATCTAAGCATCGCCAGGGAGTCGAAGGCCTGGTGGGTGTGCTTCATCTGCATGTCTCTTGGGACGTCCCCGCAAAGGGCTATTACGGGATCTCCCTCGGTGTTGGCGGTCAAAAGCCCCGTGGCGAGGTTGGATGTTCCAGGGCCGGAGGTTGCGATGGCCACCCCGGGCGTCCCCGTCATCCTCCCTATGGCCTGGGCCATGAAGGCGGCGTTCTGCTCGTGGCGGCACACCACCGTCTGGATGGAGGAATCCGCCAGAGCGTCGAAGAGGGCGTCGATTTTGGCTCCGGGGATGCCAAACACCCACTTCACCCCCGCCTTTTCTAGGCTCTTTACTACAAGCTCGCTTCCCTTCATCATGCCCTCCCCTTCAACAGGGCGCACGCTTGCGGAACTTTGGAAGTGCTCGAGGCGTCGGGAGCGCTTCCGGATTCGACCAGCCTGCAAAGAAGGCCCGAAAGCCAGAACCCTTGGGAAAGGTCGAGCTTCTCGCGGGTAGCCCACACCCTCAAAAGGTAGAAG
Source organism: Aeriscardovia sp. (assembly GCA_017632535.1). Taxonomy (GTDB): domain Bacteria; phylum Actinomycetota; class Actinomycetes; order Actinomycetales; family Bifidobacteriaceae; genus RGIG1476. The sequence continues at coordinate 10,187 of JAGBRC010000025.1, forward strand.
TGAGCCTTGTCGGGAGGAGTGGGGCCGATATAGAGAGAGGAGGCGGGGGAGGAGGCCTGGCCCACGAACCGGGAAGCTAGGGAGTTTTTGCCCTGGCAAGATCCGGGGGCCAAAGACTCCATCTTCCTGCTGAAGTCTTCGGGGATGAGGATCTCTTTTGCCCCCTCGGGAAGCGCGATATTGGCCGCGCACCAGTGGATCCAGGCAAAGCCTGCCACGGGGATGGAATCGGGATCGGTCAAAGCGATGTGCAGGTAGCGCGACCCTGGCTCTATCCCTTCAACTTTAAAGGGGAAAGAAACCACGGCGTGTCCGTCTATCTTGTTTTGTTCGGGGGCGTACTTAGAGAAGGCGTCCGGGATCACTTCAAAATCGGTGAGAATACGCATATTCTCAGTATCAGTTTATTTTTCTAGAAACGCCACCGGAGCACGAAGGAAGAGAAGAGAGACTCGAAGACGAGCTGGGGGGAGACGTTGGAAGAGATTTTGTCAAAAGACCCTTTCACCTCTTCGGCAAAGTCCATGAGGCTCCCCCTGGAAAGCGAAAGGGCGAGGCGGGAGGCAGCGCCGCCCGAGGCCTTCTTTCCGTCTTTTTCCCTAACGGCCTCGGAGAGGGCCGAAAGGAGGGAAGAGAGGAGGGAAAAGCAGAATGCCTTTTTGTCGTCCGCGTCTTTGGTCAGGGCCGCCTCCTCCATGGCCAGCTTCACCGCCCCAGACATGCTATGGATCTGAAAAAGGCGCGTTAAAAGCTCTTCTGACGCGGCCCCTTCCGCTTCTTCAGAGGCGGATTTTGGACGGATGAAGTAGCAGTGCGCCCTGGACTTTACTGCCGGAGGGACCCCTAAAAACGAGGGCGAAAACAGGATCCAAGAGCTCCTCTTTGCCGGCTCTTCTAGATCTTTTAGGAGGGCGTCCTGGGCGGCTTCGGAAAGCGAGGAGACGTTTTCCACTACCGCCGCCCTGCGGGGAAGGAAGGCCGGAGCCTTGCGCATAAGCGCCACCGCCTCCCTGACTTGCGCGACCCCGGGGGCGGGGCTCTCTTCTATAAAGAGCACGTCCGGCGAATCTAAGGGCGCAGGGCGCCCTTCCAAAAGGGAAAGGAGGGCCTCTGCGCACTCCCTCCTAGATTCTTTGTCCCCTCCCGCCACGAGGACGGGGCAGGAAAAGTCCGGAAGCGATCCCAAAAGCTCCCCTACCTTGCACGGCTCCACTTTTTTCCCACTTCCTCCTTTATCCTGCTTTCAACCTGCCTTTGAGTGCCGGAGGCGTCCACGATCTTGCGGTTCCCTCCCCGCCGGGCCAGGAGGCGGTAGAGGCAAAGGACCCTCTTTTGCAAAAGGAGATCGGAATCGAACCCGCTCTGCCTGCCGCGCCTTCGCATCCTTTTGGCGGCCAAAGAAGGGGGGCAAGAAAGGATCAGGGTGAGGTCGGGGCGAAGGTTGGTGGCAAAGGCGTTCACCCTCTCAACTTTTTTAAGATCCATCCCCCACCCCCCGGCCTGGTAGGCCAGGGAGGAATCTGTGAAGCGGTCGCAAACTACCCATGCGCCGCCTTCCAGCCTCTTTTCCACTTTTTTTGCGTGCGACGCCCTGTCGGCCGCGAACAAAAGGCAGGCCCCCTCCTTCGATTCGCACTTCGAAAGGGCCTCCAAAATCAGGGGGCTTTGCGGCTCCCTAGTGGTCTGGGCGAAAATTCCCCTGCTTTTCAGAAAAGAGGCCAAAAGATCCGCCTGGGTGCTTTTTCCGGTCCCGTCCGCCCCTTCAAGGGCTATGAACTTACCCCTCGTCTTTCTTGCCTTCCCTCTTTTTCTCCAGCAGCCTGTAGGCCGCAAACTCGTCCACCTGGGAAATGGCCTCCCCCTTGGGAAGGGAGGCGTTTGTGAGCCCGTCGGTCACATAGGGCCCGAAGGGCCCGTTTTTCAAAAGCACGGGCCTGCCGGATACGGGGTCCGGCGGGAAGGTTTTGAAGGCCATAGAGGAGAGGGGGGCGGAAGAAGTGAGCAGGGATCTGGCGCTTTCCAGATCTATGGAGAAGACTTGCTCGTCGGGCATATGCACGCGCTTTAAGACCCTTTTCGCCCCCGATTTGCCCTCTTTGCACAAAGACAGGTACGCCCCGTACCTTCCGATATTGGCCAAAACTTCGAAGGAGCTGCCTTTTTCGTCTTTGAACCCTCCCACGAGCCTGGGAAGGGCGAGGAGCCTTTGCGCCTCTTGCATCGTCAGGCGCAAGGGGTCTTCTCCTTCCGGAATGGAAGCCGTCTTAGATTCTCCGTCAGGCCCCTGGCAGGAGACGTAGTAGCCGAACCGCCCGTTGCAGACCTCCACTTTTCTTCCGTCTTTTTCTCCCAGGAGCCGCGGGAACATCTGCGCCTTCTCTATGAGGCTGCGGGCGATGGCGGCGGTGAGCTCGTCTGGGGAAAGGTCTGGCGGGATGGGGGCCGTAGCCTTCCTCTCTTCCCCCTCCCTTTCTTCTACGTACGCTCCGAAGTGGTTCACCCTCACGCTCAGATCCTTTCCAAGCTCGACCCTGGAAGAGACTTTGGGGTCGATTCCCTCCGCTTCGCGGGCGAGGGTTTCTAGCCCCTTTCTCCCGTTGGATCCGAAGTAAAAGTCAGAGAGCCACTTTTTCTCTTCTTGCGCGCCTTTGGCGATCTGGTCTAGCCCCTCCTCCATGTGGGCGGTAAAGCCGTAGTCGACGAGGCTGGCAAAGTAGTTTTCCATGATCGTAGTGATGATCACGGCGAGCCAAGAGGGGACGAGGGCCCTGCCCCTCTCTTGGGCGTAGCCGCGGTCGAGGATGGTGGAAATAATCGCGGCGTAGGTCGAGGGCCTTCCTATGCCCTTAGTCTCCAGCGCCTTCACTAGCGAGGCCTCGGTGTAGCGGGCGGGAGGCTGGGTGGTGTGGATTCCCTCCTCCACAGAAGAAATCTTGAACGTCTGCCCGGATTTTAAGTCCGGAAGGGCCGAACCCTTCTCTCCTTCTCCAAGGGCGAGAAAGCCCGGATCTTCTATAATCTGCGCCCCGGTTTCAAAGACGGCTTCGCCCAGAGGGGTTTTGGCCTTGAAGATCGCCGTAAGCGACCTGCCTTCGGCATCCTTCATCTGGGAGGCCAGGGTTCTTTCATAAATCAGGCGGTAGAGCTTGTAGTCCACTAGGCTCAGAGAGCCCTTCAGTTCTTCCGGGCTCTTGAAAGAAGATCCCGCCGGCCTTATGGCCTCGTGGGCCTCCTGGGCCCCGGGGGCGCGCGTCTCGTACTTTTTGGCAGAGGGGGGGAGGGCCTTGGGGTAAAGGCGCCCTATTTCAATCCTGGCGGCCTTGAGGGCCTCCTGACTGAGATCGGTAGAATCGGTCCTCATGTAGGTGATGAAGCCGTTTTCATACAGGCTCTGGGCTGAGCGCATTATGGTCCTGCTGGAAAGGCCGAGCCTGTTTCCTGCGGCCTGCTGGAGGGTGGAAGTGGTAAAGGGGGCAGGCGAGGATCTTTTGAAGGACTTTTCTTTGACCTCTGAAACTTCGATTTGGCAGCCCTCCAAAGCCTTCAGTGCCAGAGCGTCTTCCCTAGACAAGATCTTCAGACCGGCCTTGGCCTCCCCTTTGGAATCGAAGTCCTTCCCTTGTGCCACGGGAAGGCCGCCTAAAGCGTCCAAGCGGGCCTGAAGGCCGGAAAATGTGATCTTTACGTCTCTCCACTCTCTCTCTTTGAAGGCCGCTCTCTCCCTCTCCCTTTCCACAATCATCCTCGTGGCGACCGACTGTACCCTCCCTGCGCTGGTTCTGGAGGCCACCTTCCTCCACAAAAGCGGGGAGAGCTCATAGCCGTAGAGCCGATCCAGGATGCGGCGCGTCTCCTGTGCTTCGACCATGTCGAGGTCGATCTCTCTCGTATTTTTGACGCTCTCCTCAATCGCGCTCTTGGTGATCTCCTGGAAGACCATGCGTTTGACGGGGATTTTGGGCTTTAAAACCTGGACGAGGTGCCATGCTATGGCCTCCCCTTCCCTGTCTTCGTCTGTAGCCAGGTACAGCTCGTCTGCACCTTTGAGAAGGGACTTTAGAGAGGAAACGGTGGACTTCTTTTCGGGGTCGGTGATGTAGTAGGGCTTGAAGCCGTCCTCTATGTCCACTCCAAACTTGCCGTACTTTTTCTTTTCAGAAGCCGGGACTTGGGAAGAGCGGGCCAAGATCCTTATGTGTCCTACGCTGGCCGCCACCGTGTAGCCGTTGCCAAGGTAGTTTTGGATTTTTTTGGCCTTGGCGGGCGACTCCACTATGACCAGCTTCGTGCCGCCCTGCTTTTTTTCCTCCGTTTTACCCAATTTTTATCCTTTGCTTCCGTTTTTCTTCCTCTTCCCTGCGGCGCCTCCTCTGGCTCCTGGGCCGGGGCGGGGGCCCTATCAGGCCTACCGGGCTCAGCGGGCTGGCCGTCAGCTGGCGCATTATCCCGAAAAGGGCGATGCCGAGCATGGCGGTGGAGCTGATGAGGATGCAAGAGGCCAGGCAGGCCGGCCCCTGTATCCACATGGCGTCAAAGCCTACTCCGGGGGCGAGCTGGAAAACCAGGTAAAACCCATAGGCGATCCCGAATACGGAAAGAATGGTCATGAGGGTGCACAGAACCTGGAGCCACGGCCGGGAGCGCCTCTTGCCGGGGTCGTCCATGCAAGACTTTCTAGTAAAGGCCATGCTGTAGAGCCCCACGGCCGAGACAAAGAAAAAGGCCGTCACTACGTCCGAAGGTCTGTGCCACCTCTCCACCACGAGGGATATGCCGAGAATGGAAGCCAAAATCCAATCCCCCGCCGCAATCCAGGCCCTCGCCGCAGGGCCGGCCCCCATCAGCAGGAGCAGACATGCTATCAGCATGGCCGTAGAATGCCCAGAAGGGGAGGTGTTGACGACCTGGACCCGAGAGATGAGGTCGGGCCGGTGGGCCAGGTGCTTCCAAAGGGTCGAAGCCGCCCCGGCTGCGATGGCGAAAAGCGCCATCTGCAAAAGGAGCCCGAATTTCTTTCTGACGGCCGCGCACACGAACCCCGCCAGGCCTATGGCGCAGATGAGCGAAATTATGAAACCTTCAGTGGTAAAGAGGTTCGGAAGGAACATGAGGTAGGGGGCGCGCTTGGAAAAAAGGGAGTAGAACCCGTTCCACACCACTTGGTCGAACTCCTGGCCGAAAAGCGTGCGCACGGAAAGAAAGTACACCGCAAGGGAGCAGGCCAGCATCAAAGTCCCCAAGACTGCGCAGAGGACCGTAGAAGAAGATCTCGGCCTAGTAAGGAGGGGGTCCAGCGCGCCGCGTTCCTGGGGGGCTTTGTGCCCCCCGTCAGTTGCGCCGCCCATTTTCTTCTCTCCCCCCAGCATCCCGCTCCTTCTCATGGCGGCAAGTGCCCGACCGTAAAACTTGAACCACTCGATAATATATCAGATCGGGCAAAAGAGTTTAGGAAGAGCGCTTCGCCCCCCGCCCGAAGGGGTACAGGCAGATGGCGTTCCACTCGCTGTTCAGGCTGACGGGCGTGGAAGCGTTCAGCCCCTCCTTGGAGGCGACATCGGCGACAAATCCCGGGGCGGCCGCGCCTTCAAAGCCGGGCTTGGGGGTCAAAACGCATATCTTCTGCCCGGGCCCCATCCCGGCGGAGGCGTCCAGAAGGCAGTCGCTTAGGGACTCTTCGTCGTCTCCGTCCCTCCACCAAATGCAGGCCGCGTCCGCGCCGGCTCCGGCCCCCTCTTCGAGGAGGTCTGAGCCTATGCACTCGCAAATGGCATCCCTCAAATCGCCCTCTATATCTTCTCCCCACATGTATTCTTTGACCGAGATCCCGGGCACAAATCCCAGTTTGTTCAAAATTGAATGGTTGTCCATTCTTACAAAGATACCTTTTCGCCCTCAAATTGCCTCTAGATTTTGCATATGGCGAATCAAGCCCGGCAGGCAGGCAGGGAAGAAAGGCGGCCGGAAGAGATGTCCTGCAGGGCCAAAAAGGCTTGCGAAAGCGTGGATACTGGGACGACTTTCAGCCCCGCAGGGATTCTGGAAGAAAGGATCTGGGCGCAATTGGCCTCGGGCGCCAAAAAGAAGGCGGCGCCGTCCCTTTTGGCCGCGATCATTTTGGATGCCACGCCCCCTACTTGCCCCACTTTCCCCGAGCTCGAGATCGTTCCGGTTCCGGCCACGTCCTTTCCTCCCGTAAGATTTGTCCCTTCCGCCTTCTCTACCAGCCCCAAGGCGAATACTAGACCGGCCGAAGGGCCGCCGATAGGGCCGGATTCTATCTTCGCCTTTGCGGCGGCAGATCCCGGCAGCCCCCGGGAGTCCAAAAAGGCCTGAGCGGCCGCCTTAGCCGAAGCCTTGGCCCCAGCCATGAGCTTTTCCTGGCTGGCTTCGTCTTGGGAAAGGGAGGAGCCTATGGGGAAGACGACCTCCCTGGGAAGGACCCTGGAGTCGCGTTCAAAGTAGCCCGCTATAGCCATAAAGGCCGGAACGGTGCTGGAGGGGGAGCCCAGAACGTTCACGGTGACGATGTCCAGGGAGCCGGAGGGGGAAAAGGAGGATTTTCCCACTCCGCTTATGGCCTCTCCTGCGAAGCTCACCTTCCTGTCCCCGTAGTTGAGCACGGCCGGGCCCAGCACGTTCATCGTGGGCCCGGGCTTTTCAATCACATAGTTGGTGGGGCAAAACAGCAGGGCCACAATCACTATGGCCACGGCCCAGTAGGCATGCCTGGCGACTTTGGCAGCGTAGCCTTTGAAAAAGCCCCGGCCCTTCCCTCCGTCTCCCAAATCCATAACTTTCATTAAAGTATGATCTCCCTACAAAAGAAAACCTACCCATTTCCTATGATTTTGAGATAATACAGAAAAACGAACGGAATGGATTGGAAAAGAAAGAAAGCCATGGATTCTAACGAACTTCACAGATGGCTCATTCAGTCTTTCGGAGAGGAAGGCGGGGAAATGGCGTGGAAACAGTTTTCCTCGCTGCCCGAATCTGTGAAAGACGAGCTGCTCTCGGGCTCCCAGCCCCTCCCGGATCCGGAGGAGATGAGGAAGGTGTTTTCGGCCTTCAGGGCCGCCGGAGGGAGCGGGGGGCAAGGAAGCCTAGGAGCCGTAAACCGCCCCCTGACAAGCGAAATGGCCCTCAGGACCGCAGACGAGAAGCACTTTAAAAACTCTGTCTCCGCCCTCCAGTTCGATCGGCTTTCGCAGGCCTTGAGCTCTGCAAACCTCTGGCTGGACTCTGCCACTTCCACCCTCCCCCTTCCCGAAAAGACAAAGGTCCTCACTCCCCGCCAGTGGACGGAAGGGGCGGTGGGGGCCTGGTGCTCGCTTGTCTCCCCCCTGGCGCAGAAGACTACCGACACCATAGTCTCCTTCTTTAAGCAGCAGGGCGGCCTCGAAGGCCTTACCGGGATTTTTGCCGGCCCTATCCCGATCCCCCTGCCGGACGGCGTAGCCCCCGATCCCGCAGCGCTCCTTCAAAATGCGGTGAGGACCAATTTCGCCGTGCAGCTTGGGGAAGCTATAGGGCAAATGAGCTCCCTCACCCTCGCAAGCTTCGACTACGGGATAAGGACCGTCGGAGGGAAGGCCGGAGCCCTCATTCCGGAAAACCTCGACACCTTCGCCAAAGAGGCCGAGCTTGCCCAAGAGGAGGTATACGCCTTTTACGCCTTAAGGGAGATGGCGTATGCCAGGCTCTACAACTCCGCTCCTTGGATAGAGGGGCAGATATCCGCCCTCGTCTACCAGTACTCCCGCGGCTTCGAGCTCGACACTTCCGACGCCGAAGAGAACATCGGCGAAGCCGATCTCATGAGCCCGGACGGCATGGCGAGCCTGGTTAATTTCTCTGCCCTTAAGGCCAAAGACTCGGAAGATCAAAAGCGGGCGAGAGAGGAGCTTCAGAGGCTTTTGACCCTGGTGGAAAGCTGGGTCGACTGCGTGACTTGGAGGGCCGGGAGCGCGTTTATCTCGAGGATTTCAGAGCTCAGGGAAATGATGAGGAGGAGGAGGGCAGAAGGAGAGATGACGGGAAAGCCCCTCGCCCGCCTCATGGGCCTGGGCCTCGACCCAAAGTACATAAGGGAGCTCTCCGCCAAGTGGGACAAGCTGAGCGCAGACGTGGAAAAAAGAGACAGCCTCTGGTCCCATCCCCGCCTCCTTTCAGAAGTCGACGGACAAGGGGAAGATGAAGGCGGAAGCGACTGGGACTCCGATCTTAACGACCTTCTGAAGGGCTGAAAGGCAAGAACCTGCTGAGGTTGGAAGGGGAGGGGAGAAAGAGGATGGAAAGCTTCTCTTTTGCCCGCGTCGCCCCGACGTACAAGATCCTCCTCTCTTCTTCCTCCTCCCCCACCCTCTCTGTGCCTATGAAGAGGACGGCTTGGTCCCATTCGAGCCCCTTGGCGGCATGGATGGTGGAAAGGGCGATCCTGCCCTCCCCCTCGCAGCCAGGAGGCCCGAAAGGGACCTTTTCTTTCAACAGTTCGGCCGCCAAGGCGTCCAGATCCCTGCGGGTCCTGGCCAAAATGGCGAAGCTTTTAACAGGGTCTTTGGACTTGGCCAGCTCTACCGCGCCTCGGAGGAGGGATGGAAAATCTTTGAAGCTCCGCCTTTCTAGCGAGCCGCGCGCCTTGGATCCGGCCCTCAGCCGGGCGTACTTTTCCGCAGACAGCGCCAAAATCCCGTTGGCGCACCTTATGACCTCCCTGCCGGATCGGTAGTCAAAAGAGAGGGGGATCTCCCGGTAGGGAGCGGGGAAGTCCGCTTTGGCGTGGGAGAGAAACCAGCCGGAAGATCCTGCAAAAGAGTAGATGGTCTGGGCGGCATCCCCCACCACGCACACGCTCTGCGCCCGGGAGGCCCAAAACTTCAAAATGGCGTGCTCGGCGGGGGAGACGTCCTGGTACTCGTCCACCGTTACGCTCTCAAATGCCCCTGAGACCAGCTTTCTGGCCTCACGGGAAGCTTCAAGAATTTTTAAAAGCAGGATGAAAATGTCTCCAAAGTCTATCGCCCCCGCCTCTTTTTTGGCCTTTTCATAAGCCTGCCAGGCCGCCTTGAACCCGGAAGGGAGGGAGAAAGAAGAGTAGGAGGCGGCCTCTTCGAGCTCGCTTGGCCCCACCAGGGAGCTTTTCGCCCATTTGAGGGCGCCGAGGTATTCTCCGATCCGTTCTCCGGCTCCGGCCGCCTTTTCAAAGAGGGCGCAAGATCCGCGCTCGTCTACCAGGTTGGGGAAAGGGGAGAGGGCGAAGAGGGACCAGAGGCGCCGAAGCTGCGCTAGAGCGAGGGAGTGGAAGGTGGAGACTTTGACTTTCTCGGGCGCAGAGAGGGAAAGAAGGCGCCCCTTCAAAGCGTCTGCGGCCCGCCTGGAAAAGGCTACGGCCAAGGTCCTGGCCGGATCCCACTCCCCTTTTTCCAGGCCCAGGGCTATGCGGGCGCAAACCGTCGAAGTCTTTCCGCTCCCCGCCCCGGCCTTAAGGCACAGCGTCCCCTCCAGGCACTCCGCCGCCTCCCTCTGGGCAAAGTCCAGCCTGGAAAGGAGGCCGTCTAGGGCTTTTGCCTCTTTTCCTTCGCGGGGCGGGGCGTTCTTAATCATTGCAACACCAGATTGTATTATTTTTTTTGTGACGTATATCGACTTTTTCAAGGCCTGCGCCCTCACGTCGGCCGCGGCCCCCAAGCTGGACATCATGGAGGCCGGGGTTATGACGGGGGAGGGGGACGAAAAAATCGGTGTGAACGCCCTCGAAATAAGGACGGCCTCCAACCGCAGGTGCGTGTCGTACCTGTCCAAGACCCAAGCCGGAATCTCGGCCCTAAAGGAGCGAGAAAGGGCCGAAGAGGTATTGGAAGGGGGGCTGGATCTCTCCGAGGAAGGGGTGAAAGTGGAAAGGCCCCTCCTAGGCTCTGCCCAGGAGGGGCTCGAGGGGGAGGGGTACTTCGTCTTGATCTGTTCCTTTTCCCCGGGAGCCCCTTCGCCTCTGAGGGGGCTTTCCGAAGAGGAGTGCCTCTCATTTGGCAAGGCGGTGGGGGCCGTGCACTCCGAGGGCCCGGAGCCCTTCCAGGCTTTCAAAACGTTTTCCGCCCCCTCTATACGCTTTGAGCTGAGAGAGTGGGTGGAGAGGCTGAGAAACCGGGGATGCGCCCCCGGCCCCGTTTTGGACGCCTGGGAAGAGCTCGCCGCCACCGACGCCCTCTGGGACTTTTCCCCCTCCCTCGTGCACGGAGGGTGGAAAGCGGGGGAAGCGAGGTTTGCGGGGGGATCTGTCAGCGCCCTCTTGAAGTGGGAGAGAGCGGAAGTGAGCGATCCGGCGAGGGACTTGGAGTGGATGTTCGAAGAGAACCTGGGGCAGAGGCAGACTGACGCCTTCATGCAGGGCTACGGCATGGCCATGGGGGACTCTATGGATCCCTTCATCCTCCCCAGGGCGAAGCTGTGGAGGCAGATGGAAATGGGCGCGGCCCTCCTGGAAGCGCAAAAAGGCGGACAGGAAGAGAAAGCGAGAGGGCTTTCCCAAAAGCTCCTGCGCCTGAGCGAGGAGCTAAGGCAGATAGTCCCCAAAAAGCCTGCAGCCCCCCTCCCGGAGGGAGTGGAGCCCCCCGCCGCCCCGCCGCAGCAAATGCCTTCCCAGGACCCTGAAGTTTCAAGCACCAGAGTCCAGCCCAAAGCCGGGGGCGAAAGCGAAAAGAAAGAGGAAAAGGAGGAAGAGGAAGCCGAAAAGGAGGGCGCAGGAAAGGCAGAGGAGCCTGCAAAGCGGGATCCCGCCATAAACGCCGCCCTCTGGCAAGTGGCGGTGAGGGCGGCGCTGGCACAGAGGGAGGGCAGGGATCTTCGAGCGGAGCTGGACGCCCAGAAGGCTGCGGCCGAGGCAGCAGAGGACCCCGAAGAGAAGTCCACGTCGATGTTCAGCGCGATGAGCTTTGCGGCAGACAAGGAAGCCCCCTCGCTGGGGGCGCCGGTGCGCGTGAAGGAGGGGGGCAGCGCCATGGACGGGGGAGAGGCCCCGCAAAGGCAAAAGCCCCCTAAAAGCTCCACCGCGCTTTTAGGCTCCCCCTTCGCACCTCAGATCCCTCCCCAAGACGAGCCTTCGGAGAGCACCACTAAAGTTATAGAAAAAATTGACGGGAATACAAATGAGTGAAAAAAAGGAAATAATGGTCACAATCGGCCTCAAAGACATCCAGGGGACGGTGGCCATCACTACCCAGCAAGATGCCAAAGAGGTAATGGAAAAGATTGAAAGGGCGGTAAGCGAAGGAGGGCACTGCCTCATAGAGGGCCAAGACGGCCAAAAGCTCCTGATTTCCGGGCCCTCAGTGGGCTTTGCGAGGGTGGAGCCGGTGATACACCCCATGATGGGCTACATGCGGACTTCCTGATGGGTTGGAAAGGCAGGTGGAGGCAGGGGCCCGCGTGGCTGTATTCGGTCATGCTCGCCTCCTCCCTCCTGGCCGAAGTGGTCTCTTTCGCCCTCTCTTCCGACACCCTAAAGATTGCGGCCAATCCGGCAGTAGAGCTGGGATGCGACATAAACGCCGTTGTCTCCTGTTCTACAGTGGCCAAGAGCTGGCAGGCCGATTTTTTAAATTTCGGCGGCTTTAAAATCCCGAACTGCTTTTTGGGGATATGCTTTGAAGCGGTATTCGTCACGGTGGCCGTGTTGGGCCTGGCCGGGGCAAAGCTTCCCAAATGGTTTTCTTTTTGTTCGTGGGCGGGAAACCTTTCGGCCCTGGCCTTTACCTACTGGCTCTTTTCTCAGGAGCTCTATTCTATAAACGCCGTGTGCCCGTGGTGTTTGACCCTGATGTTTTCCACCACCGTCCAGTTCATGGCCCAGAGCCACGCCGCGGTGACCGTGCAGGATCTGCCCAAAGGGAGGCTCCAAAAGGCCCTGGCTTCCTACTACCGCCCTTCTTTGGACCTGTTTGTGGACGCGGCCTGGATCCTCGTCCTCCTGCTTTTGATCTTCGTAAGGGACGGATCCAGGCTGTTTTAAAAGCCCTTTAAAACTTTACTTGTGGTGCAAAAGCCCCCGGGAGGACCCGTCCTTCTTTTTCTTGGTCACCCTCTTTGGAGAGTGCAAAGAGAGGGGCTGGCTGCGCTTGACGGCCCCCGGCATGGTCCAGTCCAGCTTTACAGACAGCAATCTCAGCGTCACCGTTATCACCACTATCAAGACGTCCAAGAGGACTTCGGTGGTGAAGTTTATCCAGTTGTAAATGTAGGCCTTGCAGACGAAGACTGTGAGGATGGAGGCCACGATCGCGGGGACGAGGTAGAGGTGCTTGTCCCTTATTATCACGGGGACTTCGTTCAGTATGACGTCCCTGCACACCCCTCCCCCGACGCCGGTCACGACGCCTACAAAGATCGCAGTTATGGCCGGCATGTGGTAGGCCAGGCCCTTGGTGGTCCCGTCTATTGCGAAGAGGGCCAGGGCCAAGGCGTCGAAAATGGTGTTGGTCCAGTACAGCTTTTCAACTTCCGGGTGCAGAAATATTACGCACAGCCCCGCCAGGATCGCTATCCCCAGGTACCAGTAGTTAGTGAGGTTGGTGGGCGGGATGCAGCCTATCAACACGTCCCTTATAGTGCCACCGCCGAGGGCAGTGAACCAGGCGGCGATCATGATGGAGAAAGAATCGAACTGCCTCCTGCAGGCCGCCATGCCCCCTATCATTCCGCAGAAGAAAGTGGCCAGGTACTCCACAAGAAGGAAGAACCAGTTGCTCTCCAGCGGCATGGGCGTGGAAATAGTTATCTGCGCAGCCAAAAGCATCTTCGAGCCTCCAACAAGGCGCCTACGCCAGCTCCAGGCTTATCTCTAGCTTTTCTCCCAAAGCCAGCTTTGTCTCTACGGCCAAAGTCTCCCTGGAAATTTCGCCTTCAAACTTTTTAAGGGCGCAAAGCGTATCTTCAGGCGCCTTGGCCGAAAGGCGGATGCGGTCGGTAATCTTGAACCCTGCCTTTTTCCTCTCTTCCTGGACTTCGCGGATGAAGTCTCTGGCCAGGCCCTCTTCTTCGAGATCTTCGTCTATGGAGCAATCCAGGATCGCAAAACCCCCGTCCGAAAGGGGCTTGGCAAAAGTGGACTCGGGCAAAGAGAGGGTGGAAGAGAGCGAGTACTCGCCCTCGAAGAGCGAAACCCTTTCCCCGCCGGCGAAAACCGCTACAGATCCCCCCTCTTCTTCCCAGTCTCCGGCCTTTGCGGCCTTTATGACGGCTTGGACCTTGCCTCCGAGCCTTGGGCCCAGGACCCTGGGGTTCAAAGAGAGCCTCTTTTCGACCTCGAAGCCTTCCGCTTTGGCCTCGGGAAAGTCCAGGAAGGAGACCTCCTTGACGTCAAGCTCCCTTTCAATCACTCCCTTAAACCTTTCAAGGCCTTCCTTTTTAGTGACTACCGCAAGCTTTTTAAGGGGCTGGCGGACGCGGATGTTCTGCTCCTTCCTTATGGAAAGGGCGAGAGAGACTATCTCGCGGGCCGCATTCATGTCCCCTTCAAGCTTGGGGTCGCTCCAAGATGCGAGCGAAGAAGCCTCGGGCCAATCTTCGAGGTGCACAGACTCTCTTGCGGTAAGGGACCTGAAGATCGCGTCGGCCTCAAAGGGGAGGAGGGGGGCTGCCGCCTTTGAAAAAGTTTCCAGCACCGTGTAGAGGGTGTCGAAAGCGGCCTTGTCCTCTTTCCAGAACCTCTGGCGGCTGTTTCGTATGTACCAGTTGGTAAGGCAGTCTATAAAGTCTCCAGCGGCCTTGCAGGCGTCGCTTATAGAAAAAGCGCCCAGGGCCTTGTCGATTTCAAGGACGGCAGAAGAGAGGGAAGAGAGGATGAAACGGTCAAGCTCTGTCAGATTTTCCCCTTCTTTCACCCTTTGCGCCCTGTACCCCTTTTGGCCATCGCAGGCGTTGGCGTAGAGGGCGAAGAAGGAATAGGCGTTCCAGAAGGGGATGAGGACCTTCCTAGCCGCGTCCTTTATGCCCTGGGAGGTGACTATCAGGTTGCCGCCACGGAGGATGGGGGAGCTCATCAAAAACCACCTCAGTGCATCCGAGCCAGATTCGTCGAAGACTTCAGATACGTCCGGGTAGTTTCTCAGGTGCTTGCTCATCTTGTTGCCGTCAGATCCCAAAACTATCCCATGGCACACTACGTTTTTGAAGGGGATCTGCCCGAAGAGCGCCTCGGTCATGACGTTTTGCACATAGAACCAGCCGCGGGTCTGACCGATGTACTCCACCACAAAATCCGCCGGAAAGCGGGAAGAGAACTCCTCCCTGTTTTCAAACGGGTAGTGCTTTTGGGCAAAAGAGATGCAGGCCGAATCGAACCAGACGTCCAGGACGTCTTTGACCCTGCGCATTTCGCTCTTGCCAGTGGGGTCGTCGGGGTTTGGGCGCACGAGATCGTCCACCCAGGGCCTGTGCAGATCCACTTGCCCGGCTTCATTTCTAGGTAGGCGCCCAAAGTCTTTTTCGATCTCTTCCAGAGAACCGTAGACGTCCACTCTGGGATAGGCGGGATCGGTCGAGACCCAAATGGGGATGGGGGTCCCCCAGTACCGGTTGCGGGTAACCGACCAGTCCCTCGCCCCTTCGAGCCATTTTCCGAACTGCCCGTTTTTGACGTTTTCCGGAATCCAGTTGATCTTTTGGTTGCCTTCGAGGAGCTTGTCCTTTATGGCCGTCACTTTCACAAACCAGCTGGAGACGGGCTTGTAGATGAGCGGGGATCCGCACCTCCAGCAGTGGGGGTAGGAGTGGACGAAGTCTTTGTCTTCCACCAAAACCGCCCGCCTGTCTTCGGCAATCCTGGAGAAAGGCCCGGAGGCCGTCTTAAAGTCCCGGATGATTTTGGAGGAGGCTTCAAAAACCCCAAGTCCCAGGTAGTCTTTGACAGGCTCTCTGAACTTGGCGGAGGGATCGGTGACGTCGAAGGGGAAGATGCCGTGGGCATGGATGGTTTCCATGTCGTCTTCCCCGTAGGGAGCCTGGTGCACTATCCCGGTTCCGTCTTCCTGAGTGACAAAGTCCGCCGTGTACACCTTCCAGGCGTTGGGGCCGGGAAAATAAGGGGCCGCAGGATCCTGCAAAAAGTCTGTAGGGGGCCAGTACTCCCACCCCTCCATGTCTTTGCCTTTGACGACCCGCTCTATTTTTGCCTCTCCCAGGGCCTTCGCGTAGGCTGTGAGCCTATTTTTGGCTATCCACACACACTTTCCCGCTAGGGGCCCCTTTTGGCACCTCACCTTTGCGTAGTCTATTTCGGGTCCCACGACCATGGCGAGATTGGAAGGGACGGTCCAAGGGGTCGTGGTCCAAAACAGGAGGTAGTCGGGGGAGTTTTTTAGCTTTACCGCAACTGAGACGGTCCTGTCCTGGCGGGGCCGGTAGACATCCGAATCCATATGGAGCTCGTGGTTGGAAAGAGGAGTCTCGTCTACAGGGCAGTAGGGCAAAACCCTTTCGCTTTCGTAGATGAGGCCCTTTTTGTAGAGCTCTTTAAAGGCCCAGATGACCGATTCCATGTAGGGAAGGTCCATGGTCCTTATCCCGCTTTCAAAGCTCACCCACCGGCCCTGCCGGTTTATATATTCTTCCCACTGGGAAGAGTACTTTAAAACGCTCTCCCTGCACTTCCTGTTGAAGGCGGCCACTCCCATTTTGTCTATGTCGGCCTTCGAAGTGAGGCCCATCTCCCTTTCGGCCTCGAGCTCTGCCGGAAGGCCGTGGGTGTCCCAGTTAAAAACCCTTTCGACTCGCTTCCCTTTCATGGTCTGGTAGCGGGGTATTACATCTTTGGCGTATCCGGTCAAAAGGTGGCCGTAGTGCGGAAGACCGTTGGCGAAGGGAGGGCCGTCGAAGAAGACAAAGTCCTGCGCCCCCTCCCTCTCTTTAAGGCTCCTTTCAAAGATCTTCCCCTCCCGCCAGTAGGATAGGACTTCCTTTTCCATGGCGGGAAAATCCGGTGTCTTTGGAAGGCCTTTGAATGCCAGAGGATAGAGCGGGCGCGCGTTTTCCAATTCCTTCTCCTTAAATTAAAGATTAAAGGGCGCAAAAGCAGGTGGTTACTATATAAGACTATATAAAAAAGGGGGAAGAGATTATAAAAAAACCTCCGCGCACCTGCCAGGGTCCGCCTGCCCTTGCTGCATTTCTGCCCTGGGGGGGTTCAGCGGGATGGCACCGCGCGGAGGCCCTCTCAGTATAGCAGACATGCCCATGTCTTACAATTTTGGTGTAAAGAAAGGGGAAAAAGTGAAAAAATACGACCTGCTCATAGTGGGAGCCGGGCTCTTTGGGCTGACTATTGCCCAGAGGGCGGCAGAAGAGGGGTTCAGCCCCCTGGTTATAGACAAGCGCCCCCATATCGGAGGCAACGCATACTCATACTTTGACAAAGACACGGGGATTGAAATCCACAAGTACGGGGCGCACCTTTTCCACACCAAAAATGAAAAGGTATGGGAATATGTGAACCGCTTCTCTTCTTTCACAAATTACCGCCACCACGTCTTCACCCTCCACGAGGGCAGGATTTACCCTATGCCGATAAATCTGGGAACGATAAACCAGTATTACTCGGCCGCCATGAGCCCCAAGGAGGCGGAAGACCTCGTAGAATCTAAAACTGAGGGCGCAGCAAAGGACGCGAAGAACCTTGAAGAGAGGGCGGTGGCCCTAATAGGTCGAGACCTTTACGAAGCCTTCATCAGGGACTACACCTACAAACAGTGGCAGACCGACCCAAGGCAACTTCCGGCCTCTATCTTCACCCGCCTCCCCATCCGCTTCAATTACGACAGCACCTATTTTTCGGACCCTTACCAGGGTCAGCCCAAAGAGGGATACTGCGCGCTATTTGGAGCGATGATAGAGGATCCCAAGATCGAAGTTCGCTTGGAGTGCGACTACTTTGAAGACAAATCCCTTCCCAAAGGACTTCCCACCGTCTACACAGGTCCTTTGGACAGGTACTTTGGCTACCGCTTCGGAATCCTGGGGTGGAGGACTATAGACTTCAAAGAAAAGCGGTACGATCTTAAAAGCTTCCAGGGGTGCTCGGTTTTAAATAAGTCCGATCTTTCCGACCCTTCCACAAGATCTATAGAGTTTAAGGCCTTCAACCCCGAAAGGAAGGAAGTATTCGAGAGCCAGAAGACCGTAGTCTGGGACGAGTACTCTAGGTTTGCCGGGCAGGGAGACGAGCCTTACTACCCCATAGGTACTGAGGAAGACAAAGAGATTTTGGCCAAATACCTGGATGCCGAAAAGGGAGAAAAGAACGTAATCTTCGGAGGAAGGCTTGGGGAATACGCCTACTATAACATGGACCAGACCATAGCCTCGGCCCTGGAAACCTTCAAAAAGAAGGTGCTCCCGATGCTTAAAGACGGGAGAAAATAGCGTCCCAGCTCTTTAAAGAGCCAAGATCCGCCTCCCTGTAAGCCCGGGAGAGCGGCCTCCAATTTTTCACAAGCTCCCCTGTCAGGCGGATATTTTCAAAGTAGAGTTTCCTAAAGAGGGGAGCATTTTTCTTTAAAAACCTTGCCTTCCCTTTTCCGTCATACACTTCTGCCGCGGATTGTCCTGCGAGGGAGAGCCAGGAATCTGTAGAACTTATTTCCTGGATGCCGCCGGATTCTATCGGGAGGGCAGCATTCAAGAGTCCTAGGGCCGCCCTTTTGGCCCTTTGCCACCTTGGAACTCCGGCGGGGTCTTGGACCTGGTAGGAGGGAAGGGGGAGCTGAGAAGGAGAAAGCAGCGGGGGATCGATAGAATGCCTGAGATCTTCGGCTTCCTTCCTCTTTGAACCCTGGCTGCACAAGATTGTTTCGGGACCCGAGATCAGATCTTTAATGGCCAGATTTCTCAATGCCATAGATGCATATTCCATGCGGATTCCGAGGTTGCTCTGATCGCGCAGCGAAGCTTCAAAGACGCCAGAGGGAGAATCTTTGTAGAGGAGGGCCGTAAGGAAGCGGTTGCGCTCGGCAAAGTACTCCACCCAACCCCGC
Organism: Aeriscardovia sp.; assembly: GCA_017632535.1. Classification (GTDB taxonomy): domain Bacteria; phylum Actinomycetota; class Actinomycetes; order Actinomycetales; family Bifidobacteriaceae; genus RGIG1476. Next base: position 28,207 of record JAGBRC010000025.1, read on the forward strand.
GTCTGATCCTTGAGGTGCCAGGCGGGATGCCAAACAGCGGTCCCCGGAAGTGAAATCGAGGGAATACCCGCATTTTTCGCTCTGAGGCCGTATTCGATGTCGTCAAACTTTATGAAGATGGGAAGCGGCAGACCTATCTTCTCCACGGCTGTGCGGGGAATAGAACAGAGCCACCAGCCGTTGTAATCTTCCCCGCAGCGCCTGTGGAGGCGCGGGCTTTCTCTGAGAGGGAGGGCGGAAAAGTCGTGGTTGTAGCCAAGATCCAAAGCGGGAGCATACCAGATTTTTTCCCAGTTTATGACTTCTCCGAAGGTGAAAAGGGAAGAGGGGGAATCTGAGTGCAACATCCCTGCCCCGACTATGACGGGAGAGGAGCAATGCTTTTGAAACTCATCAATCCTCTCCAGCGTCTCCCCCTCCGGGAACGCATCGTCATCCATAAGGACGAAGTACTCGTCTTCCCCCTTCATGGCCTCCCGCATGCCCCGGGCAAAGCCCCCGGCTCCCCCCAGGTTTTTCTGCCTTATGTACTTCAAGCCCGGAAGCGCCCGGGCAGCGGAGGCAAAAGCCGGATCTTTCATGGCTGCAGAAGAACCCTGGTCGATGCAGAAAACCTTTTGGACGCTTCCGGCCCTTCCCGCCGCTCCAATCGCCCTGGCAGCCGAGCGGGGGGAATTGAACGTAGCTATGCATGCGTCCTGCCGGGCCTTTGCAAAGGAGGCCGGAACCTGCCAGGAAGCTCCGTCAAGAATCGAAGCTTCCTCGGCGTGGATGTCCAGCCAGAGGTATCCCCCTTCCGCCATGCCTCCGATACCAAAAGCCGGAGAAAAGGAGGCATCTCCCTCAAAGGGCTCTCTCCAGAGTCTGGAATCCCTCCCGGCTGCGTCGCTTTTCCAGACCTCCGACACGCCTTTTCCCGATACGGAAAAAGACAGTTGGACGTACTTTACATCCGTAAATCTTGCCCAGTACCCTGCCGGGAAGGCATTGAAAAACGTGCACAGGCTCACGGCATGTGCGGGATTGATTCCTAGCATGCGCCTTCCGCCAACCCAAAAGCCATTGAAAGTAGGCAGGGGAATATGTTGGAAGGCTCTCCTGGCTCCTGGAGTTGACAGACGGAGGGGGCGCGCTGCCAGAGAAGGGTCAAAGAGCTCCTTTTTCTGTACAGGATGTGTCCAGTCAAGGGCATAGAGAGGGAGGATGGAGAGATCCGCTCCTCGATCGGATGCAGGAAAAACTATCCTAGCCGCCTCTTCCCACTGCCTCATTTCTTCTCCTTCTCGGCTTCAGCTTTAGCCACTATCTCATCGTTTACTCGGTTCAGCTCGTCTATGAGCCTCACTTCCTCTGTGGAACCCGTCATTTCGCTCATCTCTTCTTCCGTGAGTTTGACATCGTCCAAGGTGATCTGCGCCACCTTTCCGCTGAGATCCACCCCCGCCAGGCGCCTAAGGACCCCCGGTGCTATCGGCACCACCCTTTCCACGCCTTCAGCCTTCTGGCGCCTGAGCTTTTCCAGTTTTGTCTCATTTACGATCCGCTGACGTATAGTTTCTATTTCTTCAATTCTTTCCAGTAGTTCAGCCCTTCGGCGCTCCAGCGGATCTCTTGTGCGTTCCTCTCTCCGCCTGGCCTCGGCCGTGACCTGAGGCATGCCGGGGCGCCACCCGTTCCACTGCAGGGTCTCCACGTCATCCGACTTGGCGGTTATTACAGTGGCCCTATCGGAAAGAAGGGCGTAATCGGCGTTCCTGGGATCTCGCACGATAAACGAGCAGGCATTATCCCCGGTGGCCACGCCCACCATTTCGGTAAAGCCGTCGTCTTTGACGGAGGGAATCCTGAGAGAGGTATAAATTGTAAATTCTCCATTGTTGAAGAGGTTCACGGGAAAACTGAAATACACCGTATTCCTACCGTGCCGAGTCATTCTAAAAGTCTTGGCTCCGCTATCATAAGTTATTCCTCCGCGCCTCACATCGTTTATGGCTATGGCGAGGTAGAAGTCAGAGTCCTCGTTGAACTCATACTCCACCCCGAAAACAAACTTTTCGTCGCTTCCTATCAGGGGCTTTGAAACAGCAAAAGTGCGCAGGACGGGGCACCTCTCGCTCAGGCCTTCCGGCCATACTTTCCCGTTCTCTCTTTTGGCATTGCGGGCGGCAGCCATTTGTCTGTCGGCTTCGAGGTTCAGGAGGGTATACTCTTCGGCCACGGCATTCTTATCTCCAATAGAGGCGATCTTCCCCTCTTTTATCAACATCGCCCTCGAGCAGTAGCGCTTCACGGCATTCATGTCGTGAGTGACCAGGATTACAGTCTTTTCAGGATCTTTTTTTATCTGTGTAAAGTAGTCGTCGCACTTTCTCTGAAAAGACTCGTCCCCCACGGCCAAAACTTCGTCCAGGACCAAAACGTCAGCCTGGGCCTTCACTGCAACTGAGAAAGCGAGGCGCACCTGCATTCCGGAGGAGTAGTTTTTGAGCTTTTGATCCATAAAGTCTTCAAGCTCGGCAAAAGAGACTATGCTGTCGTACATGGCATTCATTTCAGCTTTGGAAAATCCCAGCATGGCTCCGTTAAGGTAGACGTTTTCCCTGCCTGTCAGCTCCGGATTGAATCCGACGCCCAGCTCGATAAAGGGCACTAGCCTTCCCTTCACCGACACCGATCCCTTATTGGGATAATAAATCTGAGAGATGATCTTAAGAAGCGTAGACTTCCCGCCGCCATTTCTCCCAACTATCCCGAAAAACTCCCCTTTATGTACTGAAAAGGTGATGCCTTTGAGGACGTGCTGCGTCTTGTAGCCACGCACGCCTTTGGTCCAGTTGATTACGGCCTGTTTGAGCCCTGTGGCCTGCTCGGTAGGGAGCTTGAAGTCCTTGTAGACATCCTTACAAGTGAGCACGGTGGGGGCATCCATGAATGGGAAGGACTCCTTGGCCCCTTCGGCCTTTTCTTCCATCACATTACCTCCGCAAACCTCTTGCTGTTCTTGCTAAATACGAAGATTCCCAGGAAGAACAAAATCAGCATAAGGAGTATGGGGACGGCTTTAACGTACCAGAGGCTATTTGGGAAGAGGTTCCAAATCGTCTGCTGGGTGGCAGGAGCGATGAGGTTATGCCGAATGTCTTGGATGAACTGGGCAAAGGGGTTCAAGAGCTCCAGTTTTCCCAGCTTCCCTACGATTCCACGGCGCCGCAGGACATAGCTTAATGGATACACTATAGGCATCCCATACATTATCACCTGCTGAAGCACGTCCCAAATATGGGCAATATCCCTGTAATAGGCGTACATCGTCGCCATAATAAGAGTAAGGCCCAAAGTGACGCAATAGAGCTCGATGATGTTTAGGGGGACCAGCACCACCCTCCAGGTGAAGTCTACCCTATAGGCGAAGGCGAAGATCAAGACGACCCCGAGGTTGATGCCGTAGGTTATCAGAGCTCCCATAGTGGCCGCCACCACGACTATGTAGTTGGGAAAATGCACTTTTCTGAGCATATCGCCGCGGTCGACGATGGATCTGAGGCCCACATTGGTAGAGTCAGTCACAAATTGCCAAGAGCTTATTCCCAAAAGCAGCACAACAGGATACGTTCGGGTTCCGTCCGACATCCTTAAAAACTTTGCAAATACCACATACATGACGGCAAACATCATGAGGGGCTCAAGTACCGACCAGATGACTCCCAAGAAAGATCCCTGATAGCGGAGCTTGAAGTCCGTATGGACTAAAGCCTTGAGGATTATCCAGTTGCGCCGAATTTTGCTAGTAGAAGGCTTAATCGCCTTTGCTGCTGCATGCGCTCGTTTCACAGAGCTTATCATAACAAAAAATAAAAGCGGATCTCCCAATAGTGGGCATCCGCCAGAACCGTGCCCTAAGGCTTCGGATCAGTCCCTGAGAGCCTTGAGAGAAAGGGTTATTCCGTCTTCAGGGCCAACCTTAGGTTCCCATCCGAGCTGTTCGAGCTTGCCCGAGTTGAGGCGCGTCAGGCGAGGAAGCTTGTGGGCCTCTCCTTCGCCCTTGGTGCAGCACTCTTCCTCTTTTCTGCAGCATTCTCCGCTTCCGCCTCCGCAGCAGGTTCCGTCATCGCACTTGGGAGCGGATCCTCCGCAGCAGGTTCCATCCGAGCAGGCCTTGTCGTTCTGGCCGCACGTGCACGGATCTCCGCCGCATCCGCAGGCGCATTTACCGTCTACCTTGGTGCTTCCGCAGCATTCTCCGCTTCCGCCTCCGCAGCAGGTTCCATCATCGCACTTTGGAGCGGATCCTCCGCAGCAGGTTCCATCCGAGCACTTAGGCCTGCAGCACCCCTCCTTAATTTCCACTCCAGCCTCCTTGGCTACACCTTTCAACAC
>JAGBRC010000004.1 GCA_017632535.1 Aeriscardovia sp.
CTGAGGAGGATTGTTTGAGAGCTGGGCTGAAAAGGTCAGAGCAAAAGGAGAACCCGCTTTAATTCCGGGAGTGCTTGCCTGGGGCTGGGAAGCAGAGGCTGGAGCAAATCCGTCCTTTTCAATTTGAGAAATATCTTCCGCACTCAGTTCTAGTACCCAATAGGCGAACCTTCCTCCGTTGACTGTCGAATTTGAACCCGATGAAGTTTCCTCCTGCCAGCCCTCTGCAAGGCTCGAAAGGGGGATGCCGGCTACTTTTGCAGACTGAAGGTCGGTCAGGTCGAGACCTGAAGAGGGAAGGATCTTGAAGGCAAAGTAGGAGCTCTGCCCGGTCATGGAGGAGGCGTCCGGAAGGGGAGAGGTGGCCTGAAAATCCAAAGAAGCTCCCGGAGAAGCGGAGAGCGCCTGATTTTTGTCTAAAAGCCCTCCCTTTATCTGCCCAAGCTCCACGTTCAGGCTCCCGTCGTTTTTGGGTTCGGGGGGCGCCATGTCAAAAGAGCCGGTAGAAAGAGAGGACCAGGAAGAGGGATCCTGGCCGGGGCTGCCTGCAAATCCGCTGTAGGCCGTCAGCCCGTTTTTACTGCTTTGTGTAGAGGAAGAGATCTTTATATAGAAAGTTATCCCGAACCTGTCTCCGGGCTTCAGGCCCGCCCCGGAGGCGGTAGGAGACTGAGTGGTGGCGGCCTTGTGTCCGTACTGTTCCAAAAAGCTTATGAAAGACGGAGAAAAGGTCAGATCCCACTGGGCCCCGGGGCCACTCCAGATATTTACGGCAGAGTTCAGCCCTGCAGCGGATACTCCGCCCACTCCTCCGCCTGTCACCATCATCGCCTCTTCCACTCCGACGGTGTTGTTGGAGCTGCTGTAAGGCTTTCCCAGATCAATCCCGGCAAGAGTGGGGCTGTATTGTCCCCCTTCTATCCAAGTGCCCAGGGAGTCTAGCAGCTCGGTTTCCACTCCCCCCGACACCCGGGCGCCCATGGCGAAGTCTTTGCCCTCGTTTTCCACTTCCTGTTCTGAGGGCAATGTCGCGCTCAGCTGCACGTGGTAGGTTTGAGACACCTTGAAAGTGGGATTGGTCTCTACCGTGCCGTCGGAATTTAGGATTTCCAGCTGCACGTCGGGGTTGAAGGCGTCCTGGGATGCATAAGACTTGAGGCCGAAGATCAAAGCAAGGCCCAAGATGCACGCCGCCGCCGAAAGAAAGAGGAAAAAATGTCTGACGCGCCTTTTGCGGGCGCCCCTGCTGGGGCCAGTGCCCATCGCTTTGCTCCTTTGTTTAGCGAAAAGATGAAGTGAGGGCATTGCCCCTTTTCAAAAACTGTCAGCCCTAGGCCTTCAGGCTCCGTTTGAGGTTCTTTAGCCTGAGGATCCTTTGTGCCTCCTTTTTGTCCTCTTCTTCCCTCACGGCCCTTCTCTTGTCGTACTCTTTCTTTCCCTTCCCCAGCGCAAAGGACAGCTTAACCAGGCCTTCGTCGTTGAAGTAAAGGCGCAGGGGTACCAGGGTATACCCTTTCACCTGCAATTTTTGGGCGAGCTTTAAAAGCTGCTTTTTATGCAGGAGCAGCTTTCTTTTTCTCAAAGAATCGTGCCTGAAGCTGTTGGCGAAGGCATAGCCTGAAATATTGGCTCCTTCCAGCCATGCCTCACCCCTCTTGTCTATGGAGATGAAGGACTGGGCGAGCGAGGCCCTAGAGTCCCTCAAAGACTTTACTTCGCTTCCGACCAGCACCAGGCCGGCCTCTATTTCGTCTTCAAGAAAGTAGTCGAATTTCGCCCGCCTGTTTGTGGCTATAGTTTTCGAGTCGGGCTTTTTCTTATTCTTCATGCTGCTTTTTCCACCGCATTCCGCTGGAAAGGAACCTGTCTATCTCCCCATTCATCACGCCTTCGATATCTGAAGTTTCCTCCCCGCTTCTGAGGTCTTTGACCATCTGGTAGGGGTGGAAGACATAGGAGCGGATCTGATCGCCCCAGCTGGCCTTCACGTCCCCCGCCATTTCTTTCCTCTGGGCGCTCTCCTCCTGCTTTTTTAGGGCGAGGAGCTTGGACTGGAGAATCTGCATGGCCAGGGCCTTGTTCTGTATCTGGCTCCTCTGGTTTTGCATGTTTATGACGATCCCCGTGGGGATGTGGGTGATTCGCACCGCCGAGTAGGTGGTATTTACTCCCTGTCCCCCGGGGCCGGAGGATTGGAAAGTGTC